>CAYQAP010000014.1:0-42344 GCA_964415515.1 uncultured Gammaproteobacteria bacterium
CTGCCCCTGGGCAGATAATGTACTCGCAACAAGATTATTGCTTCAACTGATTATTTCTTCAACTTGACAGCATGAGTCACTTCCCATAGCATTGCTGGTATACTTTATCTATAAAGTATCGATAAATTCTATTATTTAAAGAGGAGATTCATGATGAAAAAAATCCCCGTACCACGTTTGTTGGTGTCTGCCATCTGTTCACTGGGGCTTGCCAGTGCAGCCACAGCTGCTACCAAATGGGATATGCCTACACCTTATGGTGATGGTGTCCATCACACCAAAAATGTCCGGGCCTTTGCCAAGGATGTCAGTGAGGCGACCGGTGGTGAACTCAATATCGTCGTGCATTCCGGTGCTTCCCTGTTCAAACACCCGGAAATCTATCGTGCCGTTCGTACCGGACAAGTAAGTATCGGTGAGATGTTTATGGGGTTACTGGGCAATCAAGATCCAATATTCAAGCTGGACAATATTCCTTTTGTCGCCAGTGATTTCAACACCGCAAAAAAACTCTGGGAAGTCAGCCGGCCTGCGATCGAGAAAAGCCTGGCCAAAAGTGGTGTCAAACTTCTATATGCCGTTCCCTGGCCGCCACAGGGCTTTTATACCAAAAAACCGGTGACTTCAATCAAGGACTTCGCTGGCCTGAAAATGCGTGCCTATAGCCCGACGACATCTCGTCTCGCGGCGCTCCTGCAAGCTTCTCCGACCACCGTACAGACCCCGGAAATCCCCCAAGCATTTAGCACCGGCATTGTCAATGCCATGGTCACCTCCCCATCCACCGGTGTTAGCAGCCAAGCTTGGGACTATGTCAAGTACTACACCGACACCCAGGCCTGGATTCCAAAGAATATGGTTATCGTCAATGCAAAGGCCTTTAATCAATTGTCTGCAACTGTACAAAAAGCCGTGTTGAATGCCGCTGCAAAAGCCGAAGCACGCGGCTGGGAAATGGCGATCAAGGAAACCACGGCCAAAACTGCTGTTCTCAAGGACCAGGGGATGATGGTCTCCGCACCCACACCACAGCTCAAGGCTGAGCTGCAACAAATTGGCAAAACCATGGGTGCCGAATGGGCCAGGGATGCCGGAGCAGAAGGTGCCAAAATACTCCAGGCCCTGAAGTAATCACTGCCCCCCTATTCGAGTCTTCAATCTCTTCCCGTGATGGTACGAGCCTGCGATGGCCCGTATCATCACAGTAAATTGCCATGCGCATTCTGCTTGACCGCCTGTACCAAATCGCTGCGCTGCTGGCAGGTTTTTGTATCGTGGCCATGGCGGTGTTGATTCTGGGCCAGGTTATCGGCCGCTGGTTTGGGGTAATCGTCCCCTCCACCGAAGATTTCTCCGGATATCTGCTTGCCGCTGCCAGTTTTCTGGCTCTGCCTTATACCTTGCGCAGTGCTGGGCACATTCGGGTCAATCTGCTGGTGTCACAGTTACGGGGTGCGAAACGCAACGTCATGGAGGCGCTGGTGCTGTTGCTGGGCCTGCTGTTCAGTGGCTTCGCCGCATACAGTTCGATTCAACTGGTTGTGGAATCCTGGCATTTTGGCGATATCAGCCAGGGCTATATTTCTGTGCCATTGTGGATCCCCCAGGCTCCGATGGCCTTGGGGCTGGTGATTTTAACCATTGCCATGCTTGATGAAGCCATGGCACTGCTGTCCGGCAGTCAACCGCAGTACCTGCAACAGGACCAGGATTCAACCCAGCCACAAATCGACGAGAAGGACTGAAGCGTGCACACCACCCTGATTTTGCTGCTAACCCTGACCTTGTTCGGGCTGCTGGCCAGTGGTACCTGGGTTGCAGTGACGCTGTTTATTACGGCTATTTTCGGTATGTGGCTTAATGACAACAGCAATATTGGCATGATTCTGGCCACCACCACCTGGGGGGCAAGTTCGAGCTGGACCCTGGTGGCCTTGCCGATGTTTATCTGGATGGGCGAGATTCTGTTTCGCACCCGCTTGTCCGAAGATCTGTTCAAAGGGCTGGCTCCCTGGCTCAACCAACTGCCAGGACGCTTGTTGCACGTCAATATACTGGGTTGCGGGATCTTCGCCGCGGTTTCCGGGTCCTCGGCAGCCACGGTTGCCACCATTGGCAGAATGACTGCACCAGAGCTTGCGCAGCGCGGCTATGACGAACGTATGGCCCTGGGCACGCTGGCAGGCTCCGGCACCCTGGGCCTGTTGATCCCACCGTCGATTATCCTGATTGTCTACGGTGTTTCAGCCGAGATCTCAATTGCTCGGCTGTTTGTTGCCGGGGCCCTGCCTGGCCTGATGTTGATCATACTGTTTATGGGGTACACCGTGGCCTGGGCACTGCTTCATCCTGACAGAATGCCCGCAGCGGAACCTGATACCCCGGTATTGGAGCGATTCCGCTTGTCGTTGCGCCTGTTTCCGGTTTTGGGCTTGATTCTGTTTGTGCTCGGTTCGATCTACGGCGGGCTGGCCACAGCCACAGAGGCCGCTGTATTCGGAGTCTTCGGCGCTCTGGTACTGTCCCTGGTTTCCGGAACCCTCAATCGCAAGACCTTTCTCGACAGTTTGATGGGCGCAACCCGAACTTCATGCATGATTGCCTTCATTCTGGCCGGCGCTGCATTCTTGACCGTCGCCATGGGGTTTACCGGCATTCCCAGTGCCCTGGCGCAATTTATCCACTCCCTGGGATTATCGCCTCTGGGTCTGATCGTTGCCCTGACGGTATTCTTTGTCATCATGGGCTGTTTTCTCGATGGTATTTCGGTCGTGGTACTGACCACTTCAGTCGTCCTGCCCATGGTGGTGCAGGCCGGGATTGACCTGTTGTGGTTTGGTATCTACCTGGTGCTGGTGGTTGAGATGTCACAGATCACACCACCCGTCGGCTTCAATTTATTTGTCTTACAAGGATTGACCGGGAAAAATATTCTGCAGATTGCCCGTTACGCCTTCCCCTTCTTCCTACTATTACTGGTGGCGGTTGTACTTGTGACCACATTTCCGCAAATTGCCACCTGGCTACCACAGCTGATGACCCAACGCTGATATGCGATCATCCACTACCAGGCCAGATCCCACGATCTCAGCTGAAGAGGCGACCGGCAATGCGGCGACCGATCGCTGGCAATTCTGGATTGATCGGGGCGGCACATTTACAGATATTGTCGCGTGCCAACCCGATGGCCAGGTCGTCTGTCATAAACTGTTATCGGAAAACCCAGCCCACTACCGTGATGCCGCCATTCAGGGGATCCGGGAACTGCTGGCTGTGCCTGCAGGCCAGCCACTACCCTCAGCCCAGATTGCCACAGTCAAAATGGGCACTACGGTCGCCACCAACGCGCTGCTCGAACGTCAGGGGGAACCAACATTGCTGGTTATCACCCAGGGTTTCGCGGATGCCCTGCGCATCGGCTACCAAAGCAGACCACATTTATTTGACATCAATATCGTGCTCCCGGAGATGGTGTACTGCCGGGTGCTCGAAGCCCCGGAACGAATCGGTGCCCACGGTGATACACTGCTGCAGCTGGATGAAGCCACTTGCCGGGAAGGTCTGCAGCAGGCCTTTGACGATGGACTGCGATCCGTAGCCATCGTCTTCATGAACGCCTACCGCTATCCGCAGCATGAACTGCAGGTCGCGAAGATCGCCAATGCCATCGGCTTTACCCAGATCTCGACCAGCTCGGTCGTTAGTCCGCTGATGAAATTGGTCAGTCGCGGTGACACGACCGTAGTCGATGCGTATCTCTCGCCCATTTTGCGCCGCTACGTCCAGCAGATCGAGCAGGACCTGAAAACCTCAACAGAAAGTGCCGGCCAATTGCTGTTCATGCAATCCAATGGCGGCCTGACCGAAGCCCATCATTTTCAGGGCAAAGATGCCATTTTGTCGGGGCCGGCCGGCGGTGTAGTCGGCATGGCCGGCACGGCCCATGCAGCCGGTTTTGACTATCTGATCGGTTTTGATATGGGCGGCACTTCCACCGATGTCTGTCATTATGCTGGCCAGTACGAACGGGCCTTTGAAACCGAGGTTGCCGGGGTTCGGCTGCGAGCACCGATGATGCAAATCCACACCGTTGCCGCCGGTGGAGGTTCTATTTTACATTTTGATGGCGCGCGTTTTCGGGTTGGCCCTGATTCTGCAGGGGCCAGACCAGGCCCTGCCTGCTACCGCAATGGTGGACCGTTGACCGTAACTGATTGCAATGTCCTTCTCGGCAAGTTGCAGCCTGAATTTTTTCCTGCCGTGTTTGGGGCGGATGGCAAACAGTGTCTTGATCGTGCCACCGTCGAGGAGAAGTTTGCTTCCCTGACCGCGACCATTGCCGCGACAACCGGGTCACAGCACAGCACAGCGGCAGTGGCCGCCGGCTTTTTGGCCATAGCGGTGGAAAACATGGCCAACGCGATCAAAAAAGTTTCTGTCCAATGCGGCTATGACGTGACCCGTTACACCCTGTGCTGCTTCGGTGGTGCGGGAGGTCAGCACGCCTGTCTGGTCGCTGATACCCTGGGCATAAAAATCATTCATTTGCATCCCCTGGCCGGTGTGCTCTCGGCTTTTGGCATGGGTCTGGCGGACCTGCGATGGGTGCAGGAACGATCCATGGAGGTGCTGCTGGAAGAGACCGCACTCGCAACGCTGCGCACGGCGTTGACAAAGCTGCAGACCAAAGGCGAAGCACATATGCGCAAACAAGGCATCGCCCTTGGTGACATCCACCACCATCTGCGCCTGCATTTACGCTACAGCGGCTCAGACAGTGCACTAACCGTGCAATTTGCGGATTTACCGATCATGATCGACGAATTTGAGCGACTCCATCACCAGCGTTTCGGCTTTGTAACCAAAGAAAAAACCCTGATTGTTGAAGCCGTGCAAGTCGAAGTGGTCGGCTCGGGTCAAAAACCGGATTTGCAAATCCATACGGCCGACCACCAGCAACATAACCCGGCTCAGCCACTTGCCCACCACCGGGTCTACATGCAGGGTAGCTATCTGGATGTGCCCTTTTATGCACGTGCATCACTGCCAGTCAATACAACGCTAAAGGGCCCGGCTGTATTCGTCGAACAGACCGGCACCATCGTGGTCGAGCCAGGCTGGCTGGCACGCAAGACATCAGCCCAGGATATCATCCTGGAACGCTACCTGCCGTTACCAGAACAGGTCGCAATTGGCACCTCCTGCGATCCGGTGATGCTGGAGATTTTCAATAACCTGTTTATGTCCATCGCGGAACAGATGGGCAGCGTACTGGAAAATACTGCTTGTTCGGTCAATATCAAGGAACGCCTGGATTTTTCCTGCGCTATTTTTGACCAGCAAGGCGACCTGATTGCCAATGCCCCACACTTGCCGGTACACCTGGGCTCAATGAGCCAAAGCATCAAGACCGTAATCCGGGAAAACTCGGGGCAGATGCACAAGGGTGATGTCTGGCTACTCAATGCTCCGTACAACGGCGGTACTCATTTGCCGGATATCACCGTCGTCAAGCCGGTGCTGACCGACCAAGGCAATACCGTTTTATTCTATGTCGCTTCACGCGCCCATCATGCGGATATCGGTGGCATCACCCCTGGCTCTATGCCGTCGAATTCACATTCCGTGGAACAGGAAGGTATTCTGATTGATAACTTCAAACTGGTTGCCGCCGGGCAATTGCAGGAGCAGGCCGTGCGTAAACTACTACTCTCTGGAGACTACCCTGCACGCAGTCCGGACACCAATATCGCAGATTTTCGTGCACAAATCGCCGCTTGTGAAAAGGGCATGCAGGAGTTGCGTGCCATGGTGGGCTATTATGGCCTTGCGGTGGTGCAAGCCTATATGCAACATGTACAGGACAATGCCGAAGAGTCCGTGCGCCGTGTGCTTGGGGTATTGAAGGATGGTGAATTCAGCTATGAGATGGATGATGGCAGTCTGATTCAGGCCACGATCCGTCTGGCTGCCGACAAGCGCAGTGCCGAAATCGATTTTACCGGCACCAGTGCCCAACACCCCGGCAACTACAATGCACCTTCGGCAATCTGTACTGCTGCGGTACTGTACGTTTTTCGTTGCCTGGTCGATGACGATATCCCACTCAACGAAGGTTGCCTGAAACCATTGCATATCATCATCCCCTGCGGATCAATGCTCAACCCCACCTACCCTGCTGCGGTCGTCGCTGGCAATGTCGAAACTTCGCAGGCTATTGTGGATACCCTGTTCGGTGCGCTGGGTGTGGCAGCTGCTTCGCAGGGGACCATGAACAATTTTACCTGGGGCGATGACCATTTCCAGTATTACGAAACCATTTGTGGTGGCAGCGGAGCCACCGCCGCAGGCGATGGGACGGATGCCATCCATAGTCATATGACCAATACCCGTCTGACCGACCCGGAGGTCCTGGAGTGGCGCTACCCGGTGGTTCTTGAACGTTTTCAGATCCGCCATGATTCCGGTGGACGGGGAAGATTCCGTGGTGGCAACGGTGTGGTGCGCAAACTGCGTTTTTTGCAGGCCATGTCGGCCAATATCCTGTCCGGACACCGCCAGATTCCACCCTATGGCATGGCCGGTGGAGAAGCAGGAAAAACCGGCCTCAACTATGTTTTACATCCTGATGGAACTCAAACCAACCTGTCCGGTACGGATGCTATCAAGGTGCAAGCCGGAGATGTGTTCGTGATTAAAACACCCGGTGGCGGTGGTTTTGGCAGTCGATCCGGGGGTTCCAGTAACAATTCCTCCAATCCAGTAACTAGGAAGCGATTCTCATGAGCACATCGACAAAAATTCCGATTGTTTCCTCATCACATCTGGTCTCGGAAAAAAGCATCGAATTAAGTGAGCTCGAATACGGGCTGATTATTGCCAACAATGCCTTCCAACGCTGGATAGAGCGCTGTATGACAGCCAGTGGCATGCCCGATCTGAACTGCACAGATATCTTGATCCTGCACAATATCCACCACCGTAAACGGCCAAAAAAAGTGGCCGATATCTGCTTTAACCTGAATATTGAAGATACGCATACTGTCACCTACTCACTGCGAAAATTGAGCCGCCTGCAGCTGGTCATGAATCACAAACAAGGCAAGGAAAACAGCTTTTCCACCACCAGTCGTGGTGGCACGCTATGCGAACGATACCGGGAAATCCGGGAAGAGTGTCTGGTTGATTCCCTGGGATCACTGGGCGCGGCAAACCCGGAAATCGGAGAACTGGCCCGGGTATTGCGTGCACTGTCCGGGCTTTATGATCAAGCCGCTCGTTCCGCAGCCTCTATGTAATCCTGGCGCTGGTCATTCTGCCCTATAATGCGGCGCCATGACCAACAAACCCGACAATCATCGATGCCTGTAAAGAGGAGCACCTCATCCGCTTCCGGAGCGCTGCATTCAACCATGGTTGTCAGCACCATGACGCTGTTATCAAGGATAACCGGATTACTGCGAGATATGGCATTGGCACAAATTATTGGTGGATCTGCACTGGCCGATGCATTTTTTGTGGCTTTTCGCATCCCCAACTTCTTCCGGCGTATTTCTGCTGAAGGCGCATTCTCGTCTGCCTTTATCCCGGTATTTGCAGAATTCAGAAATCATCGCAGTCAATCGGAATTGCAACAGTTTTTAAATTTTACCGCCGGCTGGCTGGGCTTTTCCCTGCTGCTGCTGACCACCTTGGGGGTAGTCTTCGCCCCTCAGATCGTAACGATATTGGCCCCTGGTTTTGCGACTGATCCGGTTAAGTTTCAGTTAACCACCGAGGCCCTGCGAATCACTTTCCCCTATTTGCTGTTTATCTCCATGGTAGCCATGTCCGCCGGCATCTTGAACAGCTGCAATCGCTTCGCAATCCCTGCGATTACTCCGGTGCTGTTGAATGTAAGCCTGCTCAGTGCCGTGTTCTGGCTGATTCCATTGTTTCCCAATGCCACTATTGGGCTGTCGTGGGGTGTTTTTTTGGCCGGAGCCCTGCAGTTTTTGCTGCAACTGCCGTTCCTGTACCGCGAAGGTTTACTGCCCAGGCCGCGCTTGGCCTGGCAACTAAAAAACCAACATGACGGTCGGGACGGTGTACTGAAAGTATTCCGGCTGATGCTCCCTACAATTCTCGGTAGCTCAGTTGCACAGATCAACCTGCTGGTAAGCACATTTCTTGCGTCTTTCTTGGCTACAGGCAGTGTGTCATGGCTTTATTATTCGGATCGATTGATGGAATTTCCACTGGGTGTATTCGGTATCGCAATCGCCACCGCCATCTTGCCGCGACTGTCAACCCACCACAGCAATGCTTCGAGCAAAGATTTCAGTACATTGATGGACTGGGCACTGCGCTGGGCGGTACTGATTTCCCTGCCCGCATCGGTAGCACTTATTCTCTTGGCCAAACCGATTCTGGTCACATTATTTCAATACGGCGAGTTCACTGAACAGGATGTCAATATGTCCAGCGCCAGTCTGATCGCTTTTGCACTGGGTTTGCTGCCACTGGTTTTGGTGAAAGTACTGGCACCGGGTTTTTATGCCCGCCAGGATACCCTTACTCCCATGCGAATCGGCATGTTGGCCGTAGCGGTAAATCTTGTGGCCAGCATTGCCCTGGTCAATATCCTGGCTCATGTCGGCTTGGCGTTGTCGACCACCATCGCAGCATTCTTCAATGCTTCGTTGCTGTTTCTCACTCTTCGTAGAGTCGGTGTAATCGCGCCACAGGCCGGGTGGATCGTCTTTCTGCTTCGGCTGCTGTTCGCCACTGCAGTCATGGCTGCCGTCCTCTGGTGGGGTGCTGGCTCAGTTCAACAGTGGCTGCAGGCTTCATCGGTACAACGTGTTTTGCAACTGGGCCTCTGGGTGCTAGCCGGTTTGGGCAGCTTTGTATTGACCGCACTGGCTGCCGGTATACGACCCCATCATTTTCAGGAGCCTGTCCTGCCATGACAGTGAACCACTTTGACACCGACGATGGCTATTTATGCTGGAAATACCCGGATGTGGCAATTTCACATTACCACGCGTATGATGAAAGATTCAGCCAGCACTGTGATCTGCACGCAGTTATTCGTGCTTTGAGACCTGACTGGGCTGATTGCAATCAAGCAACAACAATCACCAGCTCGGCAGGCAACCACCTCGAACACGACACCTAACACCCTGCCTGTGACATCTGGACAACTGAAATAATTAGCTCTGGCATTCCCAGCATTCTCTAACCACCAGGACAGAAAGGAATCAATGCGAATTACGGCATGTGCAGATTTCAAGATGGTTCAGTACAGACCTTATATAACGCAATAACGCAAGCCTGACCCCCACTTATGAAAATAATCCGCGGACTCAAGAACCTGCGACCCGAGGATCGTGGCTGTGTTGCTACCATTGGAAAATTCGATGGAGTACACCGCGGTCATCAAATGGTGATTGACCAGCTTCGAAGTCATGGCAACAGACTCGGGCTACCAGTTACTGTAATTACTTTTGAGCCTCAGCCACTGGAATTTTTTTCCGGCACTGCTGCGCCCGCCCGGTTAACCAATTTTCGAGATAAACTCATAGCCCTGAAGACAGCCGGTGTCGATCGAGTGTGCTGCCTGCGGTTTAACCGCATGCTCGCAGCCACATCTGCGGATGATTTTGTTCGCCAGTATCTGGTCCTGGGGTTGGGCACCAAACACCTGGTGGTCGGTGATGACTTTCGTTATGGACGAGACCGAACAGGAGATTTTGAAAGCCTGGTTGCCGCCGGCCAACACTATGCTTTTGATGTCGAAAGAATGGCCAGCTGCATTGTTGATGGTCGCCGGATCAGCACTTCCTGGTTGCGTCAGTTGTTAGAAGCTGGTGAGATGTCACAAGCTTGTAAAATACTAGGTCGACCGTACATGCTGTCTGGGCAAGTTCGACACGGCCGCAAACTGGGTCACAGCATAGGCTTTCCCACGGCAAATATCGCACTCGGGCAACGCCGTCTGATTCTTTCCGGTGTTTATTGTGTGCGAGTGCACGGCATCACCCCCTCTGCATTACCGGCCATTTCGAATATCGGCTACCGCCCCACCATCGACAACAGCAGACAACAACTTCTCGAAGTGCATATTATGAACTACTCAGGAGACTTGTACGGCCACCACCTGAAGATTGAAATTCTGGACAAAATCCGCGATGAAAAAAAATTCTCATCGATTGATGCACTGGTTTCTCAAATTCGCCAGGATGTAAACACGGCTCGTCACTATTTTTCCAAATAGCCCTGCAGTATCACCGCAGCTGGCAAGTCGAAAAAAAAGGGGTCAGAGCCCTTTTTTTAACTGTGTTGTCAACCTTGGAACCACGAACCCGAGTCGTTACAATGGGTCGTTTAAAAAATCATGCTTTCAGCAACTTTCACTGACGAACCCGATGACTGATTACAAACCAACACTCAATCTCCCGCAGACGGATTTTCCGATGCGCGCCAACCTGGCCAGACGTGAACCAGAAATCCTCGCGCACTGGGAGAATATTCACCTCTATGACCGCCTGCGTAAACAAGCCGCAGGGTGTGAGAAATTCATTCTGCACGATGGCCCACCCTATGCGAACGGTGCCATTCACATTGGCCATGCGGTGAATAAAGTCATCAAGGATATTATCGTCAAATCACATACTCTCGATGGTTTAAACGCAGTCTATGTTCCCGGCTGGGACTGTCATGGCCTGCCGATCGAGCATGAAGTCGAAAAACGCCATGGTCGCAAAATTCGTCAAGATCCAAAGGCATTCCGGGCCGCCTGCAGGGCCTATGCCAGCAAACAGATCGATGGTCAGCGCAAGGATTTCATCCGACTGGGGGTGGTCGGAGACTGGCAGAACCCCTACCTGACCATGGATTATCAGGTGGAAGCAGATACCATAAGAACTCTGGCAAAAATCATCGAAAAAGGTCATGTCTACCACGGCAAAAAACCGGTCTACTGGTGCCTGGACTGTCACTCAGCACTGGCCGATGCCGAAGTGGAATACCAGGACCATACATCTACCGCAATCGATGTCCGCTTCCCACTGGTAGACAACAATGCTTTGAGCAAATGCCTGAAAATCAGTCCACTTGATAACGGCAAACCGGCCAGTATCGTAATCTGGACGACCACTCCCTGGACTCTGCCTGCCAATCAGGCCGTCGCCTTGCACCCGGAACTGGACTATGTGCTGGTTGCCTGCTCCGCTGCACAGGACTCGCCTGAGTACCTGCTGATGGCGGAAGATTTATTGTCCTCCTCAATGACCCGTTGTGGGATCGAGGCACACCAGATAATCGCTCGTTCACCGGGCAAATCATTGCAAGGGCTGCTGCTCAAACACCCATTTTATGACCGCCAGGTCCCCGTGATTCTCGGTACACATGTCACTACCGAAGCCGGGACCGGATGTGTTCATACGGCACCTGGACATGGTCAGGAGGATTTTGAAATCGGTCAACAGTATGAACTGCCTATCGACAATCCCGTGGGCAGTAACGGCTGTTTTCTACCAGATACTCCGTTGTTCGCTGGCGAGAATGTTTTTGCCGCCAATCACCATGTGATCGAAGTGCTGGCTGAACACGGCACTCTACTCGGTAAGGCAGCCATCGTGCACAGCTACCCACACTGTTGGCGACACAAATCACCGGTGATCTTCCGCGCCACAGCGCAATGGTTTATCGGCATGGAGACCAACCACTTACGTACCCAGGCACTGCAGGAAATCAAACAAGTGCACTGGGTCCCGGAGTGGGGGCAAGCCCGAATCGAAGGCATGGTCGGCAACCGTCCGGATTGGTGCATTTCCCGGCAACGCTACTGGGGTATTCCCATTGCGCTGTATCTACATAAGCTAACGGGCAAGATGCATCCGAACACGCTGGCTTTGATGGAACAGGTCGCGAAAAAGGTGGAACATGCAGGTATCGATGCCTGGTTCGACCTCAATGATGCCGAACTGCTCGGCCAGGAACTGCAGGACTACGACAAGGTTACGGACGTCATGGATGTCTGGTTTGATTCAGGCAGCACTCATTACAGTGTCCTCGAACCGCGTCCGGAACTGGCGTTCCCGGCCGATTTGTATCTGGAAGGCTCCGATCAGCACCGTGGCTGGTTTCAGTCCAGTTTACTGGTGAGCATCGCAATCCGCGGGCACGCGCCCTATCGCAGTGTATTGACACACGGTTTTACGGTCGATGCCAATGGTCGAAAAATGTCCAAATCCATGGGCAATGTCATCGCCCCGCAACAGATCATTGACAAGTTGGGTGCCGACATTCTGCGGCTCTGGGTTGCGGCTACGGATTATCGTGGAGAGATGAACATCTCGGAAGAAATCCTGCGCCGAATCTCGGATTCTTATCGCCGCATACGCAATACGGTCCGCTATCTGCTGGGCAATCTCAATGATTTCAGTGCCGACAACCTGTTACCGGCTACACAGATGCTGGCCCTGGATCGCTGGGCCGTTACGGTATCCAGAAACCTGCAGAAAGAGATCATCAAAGCCTATGAAAGCTACAACTTTCATGCCATCTACCAATACCTGCATCAATTCTGCATCATCGATATGGGAGGTTTTTACCTCGATATTATCAAGGATCGCCTCTACACAATGCCGGCAGGCAGTCGTGGCCGACGCTCGGCACAAACCGCCATGTACCATATCCTGGAAGCCCTGGTACGCTGGCTGGCACCAATACTGACCTTTACAGCAGAAGAAATGTGGCGCTTTATGCCCGGAAAACGGGAAGACTCGGTGTATCTGTCCGGCTGGTATGAAGACTGGCCAACAATGCCTGCAGATGGCACGACCACCGGCGACAACCTGGATCTGGATTTCTGGGCGCGGGTGATCAGCGTACGTCAGGACGTGCTGCGTGAACTTGAGCGACTGCGTGCCGATGGCATCATCGGAGCGGGTCTGGAGGCCGTGGTTACGTTGTACTGTGAACCCGTATTGCATGCTCAACTTGACCGGATCCGGCATGAATTACACTACATTCTGATCACCTCCCAGGTCAATGTGGAGACCATAGAACACCGTACTGCAGATGCAGTCAATGGCCATACTGAAGGCCTGGCAATTGCCGTACAACAGAGCAGTGAACAAAAATGTATCCGCTGCTGGCACCGCCGAGCCGACGTGGGCTCCGATCCCGAACACCCACAGATATGTGGTCGCTGCCGGATCAACATCAGTGATCCGGAGGGACAACCCAGAGCGTTCGCCTGATGCGACTACCCGCGGTAACGCGCTGGATCCTGCTGGCCTTGCTGGTCCTGGCCATCGATGCCTACACCAAATCCCTGGCCAGCACACAGCTGCTGCTCGGGCAAATCTCGCTCCTGCCGTTTCTGGATTTGCTGTTATCACACAATACCGGAGCAGCTTTCAGCTTCCTGAGTGAGGCCTCGGGCTGGCAACGATTCTTTTTTTCGGCCATTGCCATTGTCGTGTCCGTGGTGATTCTCTGGATGCTGGCAAGTCGACGTTACCATACGTCCACCGAAGCCTGGGGCCTGGCCTTGCTGCTTGGTGGGGCCTGGGGCAATCTGCTGGATCGTGTTCGCTTGGGTTATGTGATCGATTTTATCTACCTGCACTACCAGAAATTTAACTGGCCGGTGTTTAATATTGCGGACATGGCAATCACCGGCGGTGCGGCACTGCTGATTCTGGCAGCCTGGCAAGGCCGCCATACAAAACCTGCACAGGACTGATCCGGGGAACGATGAAAATTATTTTAGCCAACCCACGTGGTTTCTGTGCCGGCGTTGACCGTGCCATTGATATTGTAGACCGCGCACTGGAGCTGTTCGGTGCGCCGATATATGTCCGTCATGAAGTGGTTCACAACCGCTTCGTGGTCGATCGACTGCGTCACAATGGGGCCATCTTCGTCAATGAAATCGATGAAGTCCCGGATTTGCAAACAGTTATTTTTTCTGCTCACGGTGTTGCCAAAGCGGTGCGTGAAACTGCACAACAACGAGGACTGCATGTTTTCGACGCCACTTGTCCCCTGGTCACCAAGGTCCACATGGAAGTGGTTCGTTACCGGAAAGATGGCATCGAATGCATATTGATCGGCCACGCAGGACATCCGGAAGTGGAGGGCACGCTGGGACAGGTCAACGATGGCATTCACTTGGTCGAAACCCGAGATGATGTGGATCGACTGACACTGGTCAATACTACACGACTGGCATATGTTACCCAAACCACCCTTTCCGTTCATGATACCGCGAGGATTATTGAGGCCCTTACACGTCGCTTCCCGACCATTAAAGGCCCACGGCAAAACGATATTTGCTATGCTACCCAGAATCGGCAAAATGCAGTCCGTCAACTGGCGCAGCAGTGTGATCTAATGCTGGTTGTGGGGTCCCCCAACAGCTCCAATTCCAATCGCCTGCGTGAAATTGGGCAGCAAATGGGCATTCCTTCCTATTTAATCGATAATGCCGACCAAATCGAACCTCATTGGGTAGGTCAGCAAATGACCGTCGGGGTCACAGCCGGCGCCTCCGCACCGGAAATTCTGGTTCAGGAAGTGATAAAAAAATTGCAGCAATGGGGAGCAGACCAACTGTTGGAAATCCAGGGCTCTAAAGAGTCCGTCACCTTCTCTTTGCCCTATGAATTGCGCCAGACCGTATAAGTGATGCCCCTGCAAGCTGCGAATCACGACTGGCCAGCAATTCTGTATCCAGCCACAGCAAGGTGGCAGCCGCCACACCGACCGGCATCATGATCAAATTCAGTCCGGGAATCACGGTCCCCAGCAGCATCCCGGTACCGAAGCCCAGCCCCAATGGGCGATGCTGACCGAGCCAGCTTCGAACCTGTCGAAAATCATGTCGGTGGTTTGCCATCGGATAATCCAGGTATTCCAGTGCCATGATCCAGACCCCGACCACCGCCCATAACAAGGGCGTGAGCAGATTTACTCCGGGGACAAAGAACAACAGCAAAACAGGTAAGGAAATGAGCACAAAATAGCGCAGCTTACGCAATTCATTGATCACCATGGGCACCACACTTAGCGAAAATTGCCGCCAATTCCAGGCATCCATAGATTGACCTGTGTGGTTGTGCTCCACCGCTTCTGCCAACAACCCATTGAAGGGGGAACCCAATAAATTAGCCAAGGTACTGAAACTGAAAAAAATCAGAATCATCCCCATCAGAGCAAACAGCAACCACAGAAAATCACGCAACCAGACCAACCACCTGCTGTTACCAGTCGGTAGCATCCAGTCCATAAATTGCTGAAAATAGTGCAGACCAAAGATAAATAACAGTATAAATATCAAAAGATTAACTAATATAGGCACTACCACAAAGCGGCGCAAACCAGGACGAGTGATCAGACACAAGCCGGCCAGGGTGTAGACAAAACCCTGAGTAAACTGCTGAAAGAAACTTGATTTCATCACATAAATAAAGAGCTGTTCCTGGCTTGTCCGACTAGGAAAGAAGACAGGCTTGTGTTAGTTTCTGCATTCGTTGTCATGCTATTTCATCCATCAGGAAAATACCTCGACCCGGGCCTGTGTGCCTTTATACAATGGATCATCAGAGGGCGGATTTTACCGCAAAGAATCTGCAATAATGCGTCTTAAAAAAATCATCATCTCGGGTTTTAAGTCTTTTGTCGATCATACGACTCTGACCTTCCCTGCCAATGTTATCGGCATCGTTGGACCCAATGGCTGCGGAAAATCCAATGTCATTGATGCGATCCGCTGGGTAATGGGAGAATCCTCGGCGAAAACACTGCGTGGTGAAAGTATGTCGGATGTCATCTTCAACGGTTCGGCAGCACGCAAGCCGGTCGGTAGAGCGACCGTTGAGCTGGTCTTCGACAATCAGCGTGGACGAGCACCCGGAATTTATGCCCAATATGCAGAAATTTCGGTTAAACGCAGTCTGTCACGGGATGGTCAGTCCGATTATATTTTGAATCACAATAAGGTCCGTCGCCGCGACATCACAGACCTGTTTCTAGGAACCGGGCTGGGACCACGCTCCTACTCGATTATTGAACAGGGGATGGTCAGTCGTATCATCGAAGCCAAACCGGAAGATCTGCGAACTCTGGTCGAAGAAGCCGCTGGCATTTCACGCTATAAAGAAAGACGGCGTGAAACAGACAGCCGGATTCGCCACACCAGGGAGAATCTGCAACGGATCGAAGACATTCGCCAGGAATTGGCCAGTCATTTGCGAAAACTAAAGCGTCAAGCCAATGCCGCACACCGCTACAAAGAGCTCAAGAAGCAACAACGTCGGTTGCGTGCTCAGTTACTGGCACTGCAATGGCAATGCAAACAACGTCAAATCATCCTGCAGGAGCAAGAGCTTGGTCAAATCGAAACAACCATGCAGGAAGCCATGGCCAAACAGCGAGCGACGGAGGCGCACATAGAAGCTGTACGAACAGAAGATCTGGAGGCCCAGGAGCTTTATCACCAGGAACAAAAAACATTTTATTCTGTGGGTTCGGAAATTTCCAAACTGGAACAGCAGTTGCAGTATCTTCGACAAACTCTGCAGACACAACAGCAGGAATTACACGACATAGCGCTTTCGCAGGAATCCTTGAACAGCCAACAACAAGCGGAGCATACAAAGCTTGAGAGCCTCCAGCAACAATTCAAGGAAGTCAGCCCCGCTTTAGCACAACTGGCACAACAAATCGAGCAGGCCACGCAAGAGCACAACCAGAATGATACTGCCCGGCAATGCTGGCAGCAGCAATGGCAACAATATTCTCGCGAGGCTGCTGTCCCGCTACAGCAAGTCGAACGTCATACAGGACAAATACAAGCACTGCAACGACAATTGCAGCGCAGTAGTGAGCGCCAGCAACGACTGCAAGCAGAACGAGTCCAGCTGTTGTCACAAATAACAAATACCGATGCTACAGAACAGCTGCGAATGCTGCAGAACCAGATCGATACCTGCAAAATGCTGGAAACCGCACTGGAATCAGCCGAAACCCAAATCAGACAGCTCAGAGTTGACCTGCAAAACCTGCAAGACCAACGTGATATCCTGCGCAACCAACTGCATGGCCTACAGGGACGCCAGCAAATACTGCAGGAACTGCAGGCGACGGCCCGTGATCACAAGGATCAGGATTTACAACAATGGCTTGAGTCCCAAGGACTTTCCCATGCACATCGGCTAGCCGACTCGATTTCTGTCCGTGCTGGCTGGGAGCAAGCTGCCGATCAGGTTCTCGGCGAACGACTCGGTGCTATCCTGGTCGACAATCTGGATGAACTCACCACCGCAAGCTGGGCCGGTTACGAGTCCGCAGTAACCTTTATCGAAAAAGGACAGCAACGCTCGGTAGCACAGGAAAGTTCCTCTTTGCTGAACATGGTATCGTGTGCACAAACCGGTTTGATGTCGCTGCTCGCTGGTATCCAGCACGTGGCAAATCTGTCACAAGCACTGCAGCAACGAATCCACTTGAAAGCTGGACAAAGCCTGATCACACCCGAGGGAGTCTGGGTAGGAGCAAACTGGCTGCGCTATCCGGCCACCTCGCAAGCTGCGGGAATGGGCATCCTTGGCCGTGAAGCTGAAATCCAGCAGCTAAACAAAAATATTGACGAAACGACGGTCGAATTGGCCAAACTGGAACAACAAATTTCCAGCAAGCGTACGATTCTGGATCGGCATGAAAAACAGCAGGTGGTGGAACGCCAGCGGTTACGGGTCGAAAACGAGGCCCGCAGTCAACTGCAAAATACCTGCAGCCGCCAACAGGCCCAATTGCTACAACTCGATCAACGCCAACTGCAGGTTGACCGCGAACTGGCAGAAATTGATGAACAATCAGCCAAAGATCAGGCCGACCTGGTACTGTCTGAAAGCAGCTTGCAGGACGCTCAAGCTGCAACACAAAACCTGAAACAACAACAGCAATCCTTGCTCCAGCAACGCGACTCATTGCAGATCAAGGTCAATAAATCTCGCAAAAATCTGGACGACTTGATCAGTCGGCAACATCAAAAGGAGCTGAAAAAACAGCAAATCCAATCGCTCATGGATGCTGCAATAGCGTCCTTGCAAAGACGGAAACAACAACAGCAACATTTGACATCTCAACAACAGCAACTGCAGGATAAAAATGCCCAACTGGAACCACCCATTGCCCAAATGAGGACACAGATAGAAGTACAATTGCAGCAGAGACTTACCATCGAAGCACGTTTGCAACAGAGCAAACAGAAAACTTCGACCATTACGGATCAACTGCATCACCTGGAACTGGAACGTAGCCGCAATATTGAAGCCGTTGAAAAAAGACGTCAACGACTCGAAGACCACAGGTTACAACTCAATGCAGATCGGGTCCGTAACGAATCTCTGGTCGAACAAATACACAACCACCACCAGGAGTTACAGGCTTTGCTAGACAAACTTCCTGAGGATTTTGATGAATCCAATTGCCAGCAACAACTCGATACCGTCAGTTCAAAAATGGATCGCTTGGGTAAAGTCAATCTGGTCGCAATCGATGAATTCGAGGAAGATTCCAAACGCAAAGAGTACTATGACAGCCAGTCCGAAGATTTGCACAAGGCCCTCGAGATATTGTCCTCGGTAATGCATAAAATCGACCAGGAAACACGTCAGCGGTTTAAACAAACATTCGAAGCTCTGGACCAACAGTACCAACACTATTTTCCACAATTGTTCGGTGCCGGAAAAGCTCATCTCGAGTTGTCCGATGATGATTTACTGTCTGCCGGGGTGCGGGTCATGGCGCAACCTCCAGGCAAGCGAAACAGTACGATCCACTTGCTTTCTGGAGGTGAAAAAGCCCTGGCTGCGGTCGCTTTGATTTTTGCTTTTTTTGAATTAAATCCAGCCCCTTTCTGCGTTCTCGATGAGGTTGATGCGCCGCTGGATGATGCCAATGTGGGACGATTTTGTCAGGCCCTGAGTAAGATAGCCGAGCAGACGCAGCTGTTATTCATCAGTCATAATAAAATCTCCATGGAATCCGCAGATGTGCTCATTGGTGTCACCATGTCGGAGGCCGGTGTTTCGCGGCTGGTATCAGTCGATATCGAACAAGCCATACAAATGGCGGCCACCGCCTGAATGCAACCATGAAAACAGTCAAGGATTGCCAATGTCACTGACCACCGGGCTGATCCTGCTGGCTGTTGTGGTATTTGCCACTGTACTGATCATCTCGATCAGGGATGCAAAAAAACCCAGGAAGGCCCGCAGCCCGGCAAGTAATCGTGAGCCAGTATTCGCCCGTTATGCGGAATGGAGTTCGAAACGAAGGCGCGAACTCAAGGAGCCGGTTTTTTCACCTTCGGAAAAAATTGCCAAACAGAATCCAGATCTGGCTGAACCCAGCTTACCAGATCCGGAACAACACGGATCGCAACTCGATCTGAGCCGACCTGAAACAGCAGAACCGACTTTAGGTCCAGCCGCACAATCGCAAAAAGCCACAACACAACCACTGCAGGAAACGCCAGCGGCCACCCTTTCAGAAAAAACAGCTCCCGACAAAATACTGGACTGCTATGGTGATGGCACCGGTGATCTGTGCCTTGATTATATCGCCTATATCCCCGGTCACGAGCCACTACACCGACAACAGGTCTGGTCATCCTACCGCCAAAATGAATACCTGATGGAAAAGCCACATCAACTATTCGGCTATGATGCCTCTGATCAGGCTTGGCGCTCCCTGGAACAGGACCAGGGAAACAGCCACTACACCGACCTGGCAGTAACCCTGCAATTGGCCAATGCCAATGGTGAGGCCAGTGAAAGTGAACTGACACGTTTTACTCAACTGGTATTGCGTCTTGCCGAACATTTTTCCCGACGCTTCCAGTTTGATGGCTCTTTTGAGGAGGCTCAGGTACGGGCCAACCAACTTGATGGGCTGCGACTACGTTTCGATGTGCTACTGGTCCTGAATATTCTCCCTTTGCATGATATTTTTCTGGGCCCTGAAATCAAACGCTGTGCTGAGTATGCCGGCCTGGAACTGGGTATCGACCGGGTATTTGATTATCCGATCGATTCACCGGTTTTGCGCATGGCCAATCTTTACAATCCGGGCTACTTTGAGCTGGGTCAACTGGACCAACTCGAATGCCATGGCCTGACGTTATTCCTGCGTGTTCCAGTCGTGGTCGAGCCGCTGCAACAATTCGAAGTCATGATCAATAAAGCAAAGACAATTGCTGACGCGCTGCATGGAAATCTTGTTGATGAACAGTCTACCCCACTCAGCGACCGGGGCATTCAGCTAATTCACCAACAACTATCCCGGCTGATCACGCAGATGCGGGAAAGCGGAATTGAACCCGGTGGAGCGACAGCCCGACGCTTATTCTGACTGTAAAGACAGCTTGCAACCACGAATATGGTGGCTATCGGGCCCCATTAAATACAAATATGCCATCTGCAGGCTTTCTGTTCCCCGAACATTATCCAGTTCCCGCCCGGGAAAAGCCTGTCGAAAAATTCTGGTATTAACGTCACCGGGGTCGAGAGAATTGATCCGCAACCCTGGCACAAAGTCAATCTCATCCGCGACAATGCGGCAAAGTGTATCCACGCCGACTGCTGCTACTGCATAGGCATTCCAGTAGGCTCTGGATAAACGCTGCTCGGCGGCACTGGTCAACAAAATGGCCGCATCCGGTGCCCGTTTAAGTAGAGGCAGCAAAACCTTTAGCAGTAAAAATGCAGAATTCAGATTTACCTGCAAGGTCTGCAGCCACAGTTTCGGATCAGTGTCTTCAATTGGGCCCAACATGCCAAGCATGCCGGCACTGTGCAAAAAACCATCCAGACGACCCAAATGTGCGGTAATTTGCTCGGCAATTTTATTGGCTTCATCGAGGTCAAAAGAACGCAGATCATGACAGACCAGGACGGGTTCAGGCAGTTGTTGTTCAACCATCAGGTCATAGAGCTTCTCCAATGCTTTTTCATCATGATCCAGTAAAATTACCGTAGCACCATGACCGGCATAGGTGTGCGCTGCCATCCGGCCCAGACCGTGTGCAGCGCCGCTGACCAGGATCACCCGTCCTTTCAGCAGATTCCTAGCAGGCTGATACCGATACCAGGGTTTAGTCATCGATTTTTTCCATGGTTATTGATGACAGACTCACAGACAGGCATAATAACCTCGATCAGAAGAGATGATGAATATTTGTCGCCTAGTCATAATCGTCGTATGCTATGCAATGCGACAGAGAAACCGATGTGCCGATAACAAGTCAGCAAGGAAATACCGTTATCGTCGCCTTATTCAATTCAAACGAGATTGATCCAAGCATGAAGAATTTTTCACTGGGACTGCTACTGGGAATCGTCATATCATTACCCATTGGGGTTAACCTGGGCAAAGGTGTGCCATTACTCAGCAACCCCTTCGCCAGCGCCAGCGACAACGACAGCCGGGATGGCATGAAGCAACTTCGGCAAGTCGCACTGAATATACAAAAACAGGTACGATCGGCCATCGCCGAGCAGAACAAGTAACCCGGCCATTAGCCCAGCATTCCAGTTAAAGCCGCTGGCAGCGCAGTAGAGGATGAGACGACCCAGTCCGCACCCCATTGGGCAGGATCCTGGTGTGGAGGGATGTAACCATAAGCGGCCACCCCGGTCCACATGCCGGCATTCTTTCCGGCCTCGATATCTCGTCTGGCATCCCCGATATAGAGGCAATGCTGCGGTCTGACACCCAGAGTCTGGGCTGCTTGCAGCAATGGCTGAGGGTGAGGCTTGCTGTGTTCTAGCGTATCACCACAGATCACACAACCAGCCCTACTGTCGAGCCGCAATTTCGACAGGATGGGGGCAGTAAGATAGCCAGGCTTATTGGTCACTATTCCCCAAGGGATGCCGCGCACTGCGAGATAACCCAAACTGGCCAAAATTCCCGGGAAGCAGGTGGTCTGAATACAAGGGAATTGCTGATAGATTTGTAAGAGCTGCTGTCTGTGACGCTCATGCTCCAGGCCGCCACGACTGGAAAAACCCAGTTCAATCAGGGCATGGCTTCCATTCGAGACATGCGGTCGTATCTGCTGCAGTGTCAAGGGCCGACAAGCTTCGGCCAATAACACGGCATTGAGAGCCGCTCCCAGATCGGCTGCAGAATCGATCAGAGTACCGTCGAGATCGAACAGCACAGCGGTCAGGGTATTCAACGTATGGCAGTATCGGGACGAAGAGTGGTCAGCAGATAATTAACACTGACATCATCACCAAGCCGGTAGCAATCATCTGCGGGATTGTATTGCATTCCACTCAGGTTATAGATCGTATGATCACAGTCTCTGCACCATGAGGCCAGTTCAGAAGGGCGAATAAAACGACCGTACTGGTGTGTGCCTTTTGGGAGTTTATGCAGCAGGTACTCGGCCCCGACAATCGCCAGGGCAAAGGCTTTGCAGTTACGGTTCAAGGTCGAATAAAAGACCTTGCCCCCCGGTTTAACCAGTCGGCTGCAGGCTGTAACAACAGAAGCGGGGTTGGGCACATGTTCCAGTAACTCCATACAGGTGACCACATCAAACTGACTGTCATGTGCGGTTGCAAACACTTCTACTGCACTCAGCTGATAATCAATCTGGGCCCCGGATTCCAGAGCATGCAGGCGCGCCACCTCCAAAGCCGACTCACCCAGATCAATCCCTGTCGTATGTGCTCCGGCGGCTGCCAGACTTTCGGTCAAAATACCCCCTCCGCAACCCACATCCAACACCTTCCTGGTTGCCAATTCAGTATGCTGCAGAATATATTCCATGCGTACCGGGTTGATGTCATGTAACGGCTTGAATTCGCTCTGTGGATCCCACCAACGAGAAGCCGAAGCTGCGAATTTATTGAGCTCCGCAGGATCCGCATTGATGTCCTGAGCATTCATGCCGACGGCTGTTGTTTCCATTGCTGAATCTCCGCCCCCCACTGTTGCGTCTCCTTGAGGATCGCTTGTTCATCCAGGGTCAGCAGCTGGCCACCTTCCAGGACCCGGCGACCCGCAACCCAGACATCGGTAATTTGGCTGCTGTCAGCGGCATAAACCAATTGTGATACCGGATCGTACAGTGGCTGAGTCTGCAACTGATTCATATCGACCGCAATCAGATCTGCCGCTTTGCCCCGCTCCAGCGAGCCAATTTTATCCGCAAGCCCCATCGCCCTGGCACCATTGATTGTGGCCATCCGCAGAGCCTGATGTGCCGGTAGCACCGTTGGATCACCGCTATAATTCTTCGCCAGCAGTGTCGCCGTCCGCATTTCCGCCAGCATATTCAAATTGTTATTACTGGCTGCACTGTCTGTTCCAAGCGCTACATTGACCCCCGCATCGAGGAGTTGTGCAACGGGACAATAGCCACTGGCAAGCTTCATATTCGATTCCGGACAATGAACAATATGACAGCCCTGTTTTGTTATCATTTCCAGTTCGGACTCCAATAGCTGGGTCATATGCACACATTGGGCTCTGGAAGTAAGCAAGCCAAGATTTTGTAGCCGGTTGAGGGGACGATGACCGTGCACCGACATCGCCGCGGTTATCTCCCCTTCGGTTTCATGAACATGGATGTGAACAGGAATATCCAGCTCATCGGCCAGCACCTGCAATTTCTGTAATGAGTCATCAGAAACGGTATACGGTGCATGAGGGGCAAAGGCGGTGGTAATACGCACATGCTGTTGCAATTGATCGTGCAGTTGCAAGCCTTTGGAAAAATATTCATCTGGA
Organism: uncultured Gammaproteobacteria bacterium; assembly: GCA_964415515.1. GTDB lineage: Bacteria > Pseudomonadota > Gammaproteobacteria > Arenicellales > DRJH01 > DRJH01. The sequence goes on from CAYQAP010000014.1 coordinate 23,806, forward strand.
CCATTGGCCCAAACTGTCGGAAAATCCAGCAATATCAAGCCCAGACAGGCACGTATACCGGCCACATCTGCAACCCCGGCGGTTTGATCCGGGAAATAATACATATCATTAAAACAGGTGGTGCCGGTTTTTAGCATTTCAGCAATACTCAGACGACTGCCTGCACGGATAAATTCTGCACTGACCCAGCGAGCTTCAAGTGGCCAGATGTGGTCATTGAGCCAGTTTTGCAGCGGCAGATCATCGGCCACCCCACGCAGCAGACTCATGGCGGCATGGGTATGGGTGTTGACAAATCCGGGAAACAGCGCATGCCCGAGCAAATCTACCTTTTCCCGAGCATGCAGTCCGGCGGTCTGCTGAGTCGGAAGAATCGCGACAATCTGCCCATCCTCTATCAGGATACTATGTGCCGCCAGCGTTCGATCCTGGGCATCAACCGGAATGACCCAACCGGCATTAATGATTATGTCGACAGTATTCATAACACAAAGATACAGGGTGTTGCGCTCAGGGGCAACTGCAGTTCCGAGAAGATTATTTACCCGCACCAAGGCCCAGAAATTCGACCCAATAAAGTGGGTGATCAGATGCCCCCGGTGGATGAGCTCCACCCTGACCGACAATGACCCCACGGCTCAGAATCCAGTCAATGCGATCCGCCGGGTTCTTCCCTCCAGCATGAAAAATAGCGTCAGAGTCAGGGTTCTCGAGCAGAAATTCGTGCAATGGTGACTGGTCCCGTCGGGTATTCAAATCTCCTAACAAGATCGCATATCGATGCAGCCTGAACTGCTCCAGAACAAAAATCAACTGCCGACCACGATCCGGGCCACGGTCGATATGTGTAGCCAAAAGTGTCACCGCAGACCCTGCAAACCACAACGTTCCCGATATCAGATTACGGGTGCTGCCCACAGTCGTCGGCAACGGTTGAACCTGCCAGTCGGTAACTGGCAACCTGCTCAGCAAGGCATTACCGACATCTGGCTTGAAGGCACGGTATCGGGTTGGGGCAAATACCCAGCCCAAAGCCAACCGCCTGGCCAGTTGACTGGCCTGATCCGCCCCCCCCCAGACTTGTGGTCCCGACACCTCCTGCAATGCCGCCAAATCTACACCTTTCAGGTTATCTGCGATCCGACCAAGATCACGGATCCGGTCCATGCCCTTGGCACGGTGGATATTGTAGCTGGCAATACGCACTCCCTGGCCTGAACTCTCCGAGCACCGCGATACGGAAAATAACTTCGCGCCACGGCTTGCAGCCGCCGGATACTTGATCCAACTGAGGAGAAAAACCGGTACAATAAGAAGGGATGACCACCCGGCACCATCATCCAGATATGAGGTAACCCGGCCCAATATATTTTTCAATGTCACCTAGCATCTCCTGATCCAGGGTACAAAACAACAACGATCTGCACGATCCCTAAAAAGCGTACAGTCGCTTGGATTTTGATCATGATCGTCTATGATTGTACCGTGGACTCAAGGTCGGTTGTTCTTACAGCAAAAAAAGAAGAGAGGAAAGCATGAAACGAATACTACTACTGCCAATCATACCCCTGCTGATACTTTCTGGAAGCAATGCCTGGGCAGAGACTGCAGAAAAGGCCCCTGACCTGACAAATAGTGCCGTTGGGTATATTTCTCTAGTGTTATTTTTTCTCGCCTATGCGCTGGTCATGGCAGAAGAATTCACCCATTTGCGCAAATCCAAGCCGGTAATTCTTGCCGCTGGCCTCATCTGGGGAATGCTCGCCTACGTGTACACTGGTCTAGGGGACACCACCACCGCAGAAGAGGCCATCCGCAAAAATCTCCTGGAATACGCTGAACTGTTCTTCTTCCTGCTCACGGCCATGACCTATATCAGCTCCATGACGGAGAGAAAAGTCTTCGATGCGCTGAAGGCCTGGCTCATTCGCAAAGGCTTCACGTACCGGCAGATGTTCTGGATCACCGGGATATTGGCATTCTTGATTTCTCCAGTCGCGGACAATCTGACAACCGCGCTGTTAATGAGTGCCGTACTGCTGGCCGTGGGCAAGGAAAACCCACGATTTGTGTCATTGGGTTGCATCAATATCGTGGTTGCTGCCAATGCCGGAGGCGCTTTTAGCCCATTCGGTGATATCACCACCTTGATGGTCTGGCAGAAGGGCATGGTGAGCTTCTGGACTTTTTTCTCGCTATTCATACCCGCTGTCGTTAACTTCGTGGTCCCCGGTATTGTGATGCACTTTGCGGTACCCAAAGGGCGACCCGAAGCATCGAATCAATCGATTAAAATGCTGTATGGCGCCAAAACCATCATGTTTTTGTTCCTGATGACAATCATCACGGCTGTAGCTGGACACAATTATTTAAACCTGCCTCCGGTATTAGGGATGATGACCGGCTTGTCCTACCTGATGTTTTATGGGTACTACCTCAAAGCTCATCAACTGGGTCCGGTATCGCACCAACACCGTAAAGACTACTTCGATATCTTCAACAAAGTCAGCCGCTCCGAATGGGACACCCTGCTGTTCTTCTACGGCGTGGTGCTGTGTGTAGGAGCCTTGGGACAAATCGGCTATCTGGCACTGACTTCTGAATTCATGTACACCCAGCTCGGCCCAACCATTGCAAACAGCCTGGTCGGGATCATTTCCGCAATAGTTGATAACATCCCCGTCATGTTCGCAGTACTGACCATGAACCCAGATATGTCGACAGGGCAATGGTTACTGGTGACACTAACAGCCGGTGTCGGTGGCAGTATGCTGTCGATCGGCTCCGCTGCCGGGGTGGCTCTGATGGGTCAGGCGCGGGGCATTTACACTTTCTTTTCTCACCTCAAATGGCTGCCAGCCATCGCCGCCGGATATGCCGCCAGCATATGGGTGCATATGCTGGTAAATGCCCGATATTTCTAGACGGCAAAGGAGAACTTGGTCAAGCCCTGGATTGTTCGAATCCAGGCACAGACAGGTCAGTGGAATTTTATCGATTCCAGCTTTGCTTGACTTTTCTCTCTATGGAGTGTTATCCAATCCGATTTGGATAACAGGCCGATTTGGATAACAGGAATGCCATCAGCAAGGCCAGGAGTTGACCACCAAGCAGAATACCGAAAGCCAGTCGGTATCCTGAGGCAGCATAGACACCAGGACTCACCTGCCACAGATTGATGATCGCTCCCATACCCCATTGAGCCGCGAATGCCGTGACAAAAACGAGCAGATTCAAAGTGGTGTTAACCCGGCCGGTAAGGGTTTTTGGGAAACTTTGTGATAGTGCTGCATAACTTAATATGCCGGCGGTGCCGAGAAAACCATAGCCAATCCAAAGCAGGATTTGGGTGCTGATCAAGCCAGTGAGCATGGCGAGCTGTAACAGCATGAAAGCGGTCATCCCAATCAGCGCTATCGGCTGGGTGCTGATCCCAGAACGATTGAGGCGCTCGGTGAGCCAGCCGAAGAACAAAAAGCCACAGATCATGGAAGCCGCCATAGCGGAAAGAATGGTTGCTGTTGAAGATCTTTGCAGGTGCCCGATATCAGCCATCCAGGGAGCGGCCCATAGGCTTTGGGTGGCCAGAAAAGTGGCCTGTGACAGCGTAGTAACCGGGGCAATCTGCCAAAAGGCCTTGCTGCGCAGAATCTGGCCCAGACCGTCCAAAGAGTGTCTGGAACGGGGTGTATTTTGAGCATAATGATGGGGAATGTACCTCCAGATCAGCAAGGCAACCAGCACACACAGTACCGCAAGTCCAAAGAACAGACCACGCCAGTCAGTATAGTGTAAGAATGCTTTCGTAGGCGCTGCGGCCAGTAGAGCCCCCATTCCTCCAGCAGCCATTTGTATGCCGTTGACCAGTGCCAGTCGATGCGGTGGAAACCATAAGGCATAGGCTTTGAAAGCTGCCATCAGGCAGGCCGAAACACCGAGGCCGATCAGACCTCGGCCAATAACCAGACCGCCCACCGCAGTGGCCATGGCAAAAATTAGTGCTCCCATGGCCGCAACCAACAATAAGATGGATTCGGACAGTCGTGGTCCCCAGCGATCCAGAACGATACCTAACGGCAATTGGGCAGCAGCAAATGTCAAAAAGTAGCTGCCGGTCAACAACCCCAGGGCATTGGCATCAAGCTGTAGCTCCTGGACCAGGTCCGGGGCAATGACAGCATTCACAGTTCGGAACATATAAGAAAGGGTATAGCCCAGTGCAAAAGGGATGACAATGCGCAGCATGGATGTCTTGGGCTTGGTTTTGGAGATCACAGAGGGCAGGTCCAGTCAGGAGTAGATCAGTGCGAGTGGGCAGTTGCTGGTGTTAATGCAACAATAGGTGGTTTGTAGGCACGGTAAAGCAGCACGCCTTTATGGATTTTGTTGGAAAGAATTGTAAAATCCTGTTCGTGCGAATGATTAGGTAGTCGAACCTAACCATCAGGCTTCAATTTGTCCCCGGAATTCACAATCTATCGGGTTGTATGTGTCGTAACTGCGTTCCAGGAAAAGCCAGTTTCCGCTGTGCTCTATCATAATCAGACTGGAACAGCGGGTGCCGTATTCCTTGCCGGTTACAAAAATCGGTGCCAACTGCCGTTCCAGCTCCAGGCTGATCCCCGTTTGTGGCAGCCTCTCATCAGGGGGTTGCCAGGAATCATGCAGCAAATTCAACAGTGATCTCGGGTTCAGCTGATGATCCTTTATTGCAACAGACAGTAATCTCAGACTGCGTTTGGCTTTTGGCCACGCGTCCGAGGGCAGACCATTGCAGATACAGTGAATGCCATCGCTAAGGCGTTGATACCTGGTATCAGCACTGCAATATCGTAACAGTCCAGCCAGATCCCCTACCAACAGATTAAAGCCGTTATATTCCATTCGCTGCGCACAGGTCCGGGCGATATATTCCTCAGCAGCAACCTCCTGGTGCAAAAAATCAGTAACCAACTGACCTCGGGAACGGGGGTTTTCGGACCCGGTCGTGCTACCCCTGAGGTTGGTCACCGCAGCAATCCTGCCTTGGCTGGATAACCCCAGCCAGCTGCCACCGGCTTGCAGATCTTGTCCGGCAATAATCACCGGGTCGGTTTGCCATTCACCGAGAGCTGCCGTTGGTCGGGCGCGCCATTCATCCCGGTTGGCGGCGATGATAACCCGATACCGCGGATGTGTGTTCCAGGCAATCAGAATCAGACACACAATGAGCTTTTCCACAGTCGGCACTCGGTGTTTAGATAACCTTCTGGTCCCCCATCGGACCTGTGCGTCACGGCAAAGTAATATGGGGCTTGTCGGAGGGTTTGTAGATACATACCACACGACCTATATGTTGGATGAGCATAGCCTGCAGGTGACGACAGAGTGTTTCTATCAGGGTAACACTATCGGCCTTCTCCAGTGCAGGGAGCCGTACCTTTAGTAGTTCATGGTGCTGCAGAGCGGCTGCAAGCTCATGCTCCAAGGCATCGGTCAGTCCTCTCGTACCAATGATTACGATAACCTTACGTCGATGTGCCAAGCTTTTTAGATACTGGCGCTGCTTGCTATTGAGTGCGGGTAGCGATTCAAGCATGAATGGGGTCCAAAAGTGATTGATTGAACAATAACGTGGGTAGCGGTGATACCATGCTCGAAGTATATATCGACAGTCTCAGCAAAGCAGCGGGGTATTACCCACTTTGGCAACAAAAAAAAATCGTGGCAGAACACGAGGAGGTCAAACCTGGCTTGATGAACATCGCCAGGATCATTATGTTCAGCAGGCTAAAGCCAGTGGTTTGCGTTCTCGAGCCGCTTTTAAGCTTGAGGGCATTGCCCGGCGCGATCACCTGCTGGATAATGTCCGGCTGGTGGTAGATCTTGGGGCGGCTCCGGGTGGTTGGTCTCAGTGGTGCAGTCGACAACTGGGAAAGCGGGGTCGTGTGATCGCGCTGGATCTGCTGCCCATGGATACATTGCCTGGAGTGTGTATTATCCAGGGTGATTTTCGAGAGCAAAGCGTGCGTCAGCAGTTGCAGAAAACCATTGCCGATGAAAAAGTAGACCTTGTAATTTCAGATATGGCCCCCAATCTGACAGGTATGGCCACCGTTGATCAAGTACGCGCACTGGAACTGGCCGAGACCGCACTTGAATTTTGTCTGCAAACATTGAGTAAAGGCGGCAATTTTGTTGTCAAACTGTTCGAAGGCAGTGAATCGGCACAGTTTAGGCGCCAATGTCGTCGTTATTTTCGTGAATGTGTGGTCAGGAAACCGGCTGCTTCGCGTGCTCGCAGTCGTGAAATCTACCTATTGTGCAAGGGTTTGAAAGCTCTTGCTGGGACCAACACCGGGAAAGAAACTTGTGCCTTGACCGGGAACATAGGACAATAGCGCTTGCGTTAGAAAAACGGCTGAACCGAGCGCTACTGGCCGTCGACTGATCATATTGATCGAGGTGTATATTGAATAATCTCACAAAGAACATCGTGCTGTGGGTAGTGATTGCCCTGGTATTGATGACAGTCTTCAATAATTTCTCCGGGCGTCGTTCCGGGGCCAAAAGTGAAGTGGACTATTCCAGTTTTCTGGCTGAGGTCAAGCAGGGCCGGATTGAGAAAGTGGTGATTGAAGGCCGTACGATATATGCACGGACCCGTGCTGGAGATACCTACACAAGCTATACACCGGGTGATCCAGGGATGATTGGTGATCTGCTGAAGAGTGGTGTCGTGATTCAGGCCAAGGCCGAAGAACAACCCTCGTTGCTGATGCAAATCTTCATCAGCTGGTTTCCGTTGCTGTTGCTGGTAGGAGTCTGGGTATTTTTCATGCGTCAGATGCAAGGTGGTGGAGGCCGCGGACCCATGTCCTTTGGCAAAAGCAAGGCCAAGCTGTTGACAGAAGACAAGAACAATATCACGTTTGTCGATGTGGCCGGGGTGGATGAAGCCAAGGAAGAGGTGAGTGAGCTGGTGGCATTTCTCCAGGACCCATCTCGCTTTCAACACCTGGGTGGCCGGATCCCGAGCGGTGTTTTGATGACGGGCAGCCCGGGAACCGGTAAGACCTTGTTGGCCAAGGCCATTGCTGGCGAAGCCAAGGTGCCGTTTTTTACCATTTCGGGTTCAGATTTTGTTGAAATGTTTGTCGGAGTGGGAGCTTCACGGGTTAGGGACATGTTCACCCAGGCCAAAAAAAATGCCCCCTGCATCATCTTTATTGATGAAATTGATGCCGTGGGTCGTCAACGTGGAGCCGGTCTTGGTGGAGGCCATGATGAACGCGAGCAGACCCTCAACCAATTGTTGGTTGAAATGGATGGTTTTGAGGGCAATGAAGGGGTTATCGTGATCGCTGCGACCAACCGTCCCGATGTGCTGGATCCGGCGTTACTGCGACCTGGGCGTTTTGATCGCCAAGTGCATGTACCGCTACCGGATATCCGCGGCCGAGAACAGATACTCAAGGTTCATATGAAGAAAGTACCGATCGCTGATGATGTCATCTCCAGCATTATTGCCCGCGGTACCCCGGGCTTTTCAGGCGCAGATCTGGCCAATCTGGTCAATGAGGCAGCTTTGTTCGCTGCCCGTGCCGGCAAACGCCTGGTTACTATGGAAGAATTTGAGCTGGCCAAGGATAAGGTGCTGATGGGGGTCGAACGTCGGTCCATGGTAATGCCGGAGCAGGAACGTCGCAATACCGCCTATCATGAGTCGGGCCACACCGTTGTCGCAAAAATCATTGGTGGTGCGGACCCGGTACACAAGGTCACGATCATTCCTCGTGGTCGGGCTCTGGGACTGACCATGCAGTTGCCAGAAGAAGATCGCTACAGCCATGACCGCAACTATCTGTTGGCAAGAATTGCAGTATTGATGGGAGGACGTATTGCCGAGGAAGTCTTCATGAAACAGATGACCACTGGTGCATCCAATGATTTCGAGCAGGCAACCGATCTGGCCCGAAAAATGGTTTCACGCTGGGGTATGAGCGAAATACTTGGGCCACGGGTCTATGGCAGTAATGATTCAGAGATCTTTCTGGGTCGGGAGATGGCGACCCACCATGACCACAGCGAGGCGACCGCTGAGATCGTGGATCAGGAGATCACCCGGATTATTACTGAGCAGTGTGCGCTGGCGCGAAAAATCATTGAAGAGAACAGCGATACCCTGAAAATAATGGCCCAGTATCTGCTGGATTGGGAAACACTTGATTCTACGCAGATCGATGACATCATTGCAGGCAAGACTCCACAACCACCAGAAGAAACCAGTGATGATTCCAACTCCAGTGGAGCCGGTGGAACCAACCCCAAGCAGGCCGGTTCGACAGCCAAGTCTCCGGATGCTACATCAGGCAAGGAGGATGCTGCCGGCCCTGGTTTGGTTGCTAAAAGAAAAAAATCTACGGATCATGCGACCAACCCGCCTGGAATTTGAATCAGAGTATCCGGTTATATCGCTCATGTTACTGCCATTAACTATGTGCTGATGCGCGGATGTGACCCGCAGTTCTTCTCTCGCTGTTGCCATGGCTTGACGAGATAACGCTTGTTTTTTGCTTTCAAAGGTTCATCGAGAGAACTCGATGCGTAACACCAGTATGATGTTTCAACTGCGTGAGCATTCTTTTTCAAACCACCATCCAGTTGTGATGGCGGTCCTGAACGTAACTCCAGATTCTTTCTCTGATGGTGGGCGCTACCGGCATCTGGATGCCGCCTTACGTCATGCTGAAACACTGATTACAGAAGGTGCGGATATTCTGGATATCGGTGGTGAATCGACCCGTCCTGGAGCAGAGCCTGTATCAGTCCAGCAGCAACTGGATCGTGTTATGCCCGTCCTGGAGGCGCTAGGTGAACGGTTTGATATACCGTTATCGATTGACACCAGCCGCACTGAAGTGATGCATGCCGCAGTGGTTGCAGGCGTTGATCTCATCAACGATGTCGATGCCTTGCAGGCAGCGGGCGCGTTGCAGTTAGCAGCCTCAGCAGGGGTTGCTGTCTGTCTGATGCACAAGCGAGGACAACCCCGCAACATGCAGCATGCACCGGCGTACCAAAACGTCACGCTGGAAGTGAAGGAGTTTCTTGAAAACCGGCGGCAGGCTGCCAATGAAGCAGGGATCAACAACAACAGGATTTTACTTGACCCGGGTTTTGGTTTTGCTAAAACACTCCAACATAACCTGCAATTACTTCGTGATCTGTCTGATTTTCAGGAGTTAGGCTGCTCGTTGTTGGCCGGTTTATCGCGTAAATCCATGTTGGGCGAGATAACCGGCCGCAGTATTAACGATCGTCTGGTCGGCAGTGCTATACTGGCCCTTGTTGCAGTCCAAAATGGCGCTACCGTGGTACGAGTTCATGATGTCGCGGCCACACGTGATGTGCTGGCCATCTGGTCTGCATTGCAGAGTCAAATCCAATGATCCACAAGTCTGTTTTTGGTCTTTTCTGCAAGGTATTTTTCCTGGGAGAATAGAGTGCAGCATCGATTGTTTGGAACCGATGGTATAAGAGGTCATGTTGGCAACTGGCCGGTAACACCGGAGGCTATATTGAAGCTGGGCTGGGCTGCCGGCAAGGTGCTGGCTGAAGCCGGTAATGGCAGTGGCAAGGTTGTGATCGGTAAGGATACCCGGGTTTCCGGCTACCTGTTTGAATCGGCCCTAGAGTCTGGTTTATCAGCCGCCGGCATGGATGTTTTACTGCTGGGGCCAATGCCGACACCGGCCATTGCCTATCTGTCACAAACCGTACGTGCTGATGCCGGCATTGTCATCAGCGCCTCCCATAATCCTTACTATGACAATGGTATCAAATTTTTTGATCATCAGGGCGGTAAGTTGGCTGACCGGATCGAGCACTGTATCGAAGCCAGATTTCATGAACCGATCGTGCTGTCGCAGGCTGCCGAGTTGGGTAAGGCCCGGCGCTATCCCGATGCGGCAGGACGCTACATCGAGTACTGCAAAAGTAGCATCATGCCACGGCGTAGCTTGGAAGGTTTAAAATTGGTCATCGATTGTGCGCATGGAGCGGCTTATCAGGTGGCACCATCCGTTTTTTCTGAGCTCGGGGCCACAGTAGAAAGCCTGGGTGTTTCACCGGATGGTTTGAATATCAATCAAGAATGTGGCTCAACTCATACCGAAACGCTCCAAGCCCGGGTTCTTGAGGCCGGGGCAGACGTTGGTATTGCCCTTGACGGTGATGGCGATCGTTTGATTATGGTAGATCATCGGGGCCACTCTATCGATGGTGATCAGCTCCTGTATGCTATGGCGATGAGTCGACATCGTGAACATGGGTTGCGCGGAATCGTTGGCACCTCGATGAGCAACCTGGGTCTGGAGCAGGCCTGCAGGCAGACAGGGATTGAATTTCTCCGGGCCAAGGTCGGTGACCGTCATGTCCTGCAGAGACTCAGACAAGAGGGCTGGAAACTTGGAGGGGAGTCTTCAGGACATATTATCTGCCTGGACAAAAGCACTACGGGTGACGGCATTGTGGCGGCACTTGAGATTCTGTCGATTATGCTCGATACCGGCCACTCACTCCAGAACCTGGTCGCCGGAATGATGACTTTTCCCCAGACCATGATCAATGTTCATCTTGATGGCCTTAGCGGATCTGCCGACAGTCTATGCCTGGAAGAGTATGACCAAATCAGTGCCATCGTCCGTGAAGCGGAGCAACAACTGGGGCATCGAGGCCGGGTAGTGCTGCGACCTTCTGGTACCGAGCCCTGTGTTCGGGTGCTGGTTGAGGCCAGAGAGCAAAGCGAGACAACAAGGCTTGCCGGGCAAATTGCTGAAGTGGTGCGAGAGTCTATTCATTGCAATAGCTCCTAACCCACAGCACCTTGCAGGACGTAACATACTATCATTATTGGAATAATGATAGAAAATCGGTTAGTTAAGCTGGATGCGTTGTCCCCAGGGGACTGGGGCATGGCCTTTGACCAGCCAGAACACCGGAATATCAGGCTCTGATTCAGGAAAAGTGCCTTGCGCATCGGTAAAGTATATGGCTGCCGCAGGTTGCAAATCTTGATGCTCCAACCAGTCAAAAGGAGGGCGAAAATCAGTACTACCACCACCAAAGAAACCCTTCGGTAGTATCATTTTCTGCCAGGGTTGGAATATTTGTGGGCTGTCGTCACTGAGTTTGTCATCACAAGCCAATAGTCTGACGCGAGTTCGAATCTGCCCTTTAATGGCATCAATCTCGGCGAAAAATTCTGCTATTTCCTGATCAGAGATCGAGCCGGAGATATCGACAACGACCACGAGATCAGTGACAGCACTGTGCAGGGCCGGCAGCATCATATCGCCTTCCCGGCGGGAGGGTCTGGCGAAACTGTAGTCGTCCCGGCCACAGTAACTCAGGCAACCGGCCAGCACAGCTCGCCAGGATACCTGTGGGCGCAAGCCAAACTGGACGAGCCGAGACCACCCTGGACCGATTTGTCCGGCCTGCCGGGCTGTCGCAGCAGAGGACGCAAGTCGTTGCTGCCACCTCATTATTTGTTGATTGCTGCTCTCTGCCGATGACATCTGTGATGCCATGGGATCACAATCTTCACTGCCACCAGAATTCGGGTACCAATGCTGATCCTGAGTCTGCTGCTGGTTGTCACGCGTAAGTAAGGGATAGATTTCTTCGGCTGCCAGGCCTTCGTAGGCTGTTTCATACAGCGCCTCTGCCGTTGGCTGCAGTCCTTCGGCCAACAGGATTGGATTCACCGCATAGTCACAGGCCAGATCCCAGCGCTCTCGATCACGACCGGCCCGACGATAGAGATGTGCCAATGCACAGTGCAAGGTTTCATGAGCCATCATAAATTCGATCTGGTCGCTTGCCAGAGTAATGATATATGCACCATTGAAATACAGGGCTTGACCATCTGTTGCCGTCGTACGGCACTGCGATGCGGGCCTGCTAACCAGCGGCAGATACAGGGCCAGAGCCCCGAGAAATGGCCGCTCCAGAACCAGCCGGGTTCGCGCTACGGTCAGGAGATGCAGTGCTTCCCGTGTATGGTCAGCGCGCTGCATCCCTGACAGTACCTCCTGCGGGTGATATCCTGTGACAAGCCGTTGACAGCACTCGCCAGCCGTGGCTTAGTTCAATTGCTTAACGATTTTGAATTCGCCGTCTTTGATCGCCATTTCCACAATCACGCCAGGCACATCGCCTGCTGCATCAAACTCCAGAGAGCCGGTCGCCCCTTCATAATTGATCTCTTTGCCGGCCTTGAGCAAAGCCTTGGCTTTTTTCCACTCGCCCGGAAAAATGATCTCACCGGGTGCCGAGGCGACTGCCCGCAAAGCTTTGGACAGACCTTCTCGATGGCTACTGCCATTTTTTTCGATCGCCAGGGCCAACAGAAAAGCCGCATCATAGGCTTGAGCCCCAAATACTGCATTCGGGTCCTGGCCGGCCGCCTTGGCGGCTTTACTGTAAATACCGGCACCGGCAATCTTCGGCGTTCCTGGTTTGGTTCCAATCATGGTCTTGAGATTGTCCGCCCCTACAGCCTTGATCAGGCTGTTGCTGATCATGCCGTCGCCACCAGCAAACTGGGTAAAATCACCGCTTTCTACAGCCTGGCGCAAGATCGTCTGGCCCGAGCCATCCGCCAGTGCCAGTACCACCAGATTCTGTGACCCGGCCGAGGCTAGCGATCCGAGCTCGGACCGATAATCGGACTTGCCATCTTCATGGGCCTCATTGGCAACGACTTTACCACCAATGGCCTTGAAATTTTTTGCCAATGCCGAGGAAAAACCCTTGCCATAATCATTATTCAAATAGGCAATCGCAATATCATTGATCCCTTTGGATTTCAGCAATCGGGCCAGCACCGCACCTTGATAGGCGTCAGATGGTGGCGTCCTAAATACCAGATCCTGATCTTTTAGTGTGGTCAGTGCTGGCGACGTGGAAGCCGGAGAAACGATGACCACTCCCCCCGGAATGGCAACGTTGTTGGCAGCAGATATGGTCACCCCGGAACACAGTGGTCCCACCAGAGCGAGTACCCGTTCGGAATTTACCAGACGATCTGCCGCATTGGCCCCTGCGGTAGCATCAACACAGGTGGTATCCGCCTGCGGCATGCTGATTTTCTGGCCATCGAGTACCCCTCCCTGGGCATTCACATGGGCAACTGCAAGCTTTGCTGCTGCGACGATCCCAGGCGTCATGCTTTCAATGGGGCCGGTAAAACCACCCAGAAAACCGATTTTGACCTCTGCAAAAACGCTCCCAGAACCCAGCATTGCAGCCAGTGATACCGCCATGAGCGTCCTTTGAGATTTATTTAACATATCTACACCTCCTTTTAGTGGGTAATAAGTGACTACAGAATCATACTGGAAAAATAGCGCGACAAGTAGGTAATCGCAGATTTATCCTCCAGTCAACTCCCATTTTTCGTACTGAGCACAGCCTTGAGCCAATGAAGTCAACGGTGTTTTACCACTTCTTCTGGCATCACGCCCCTGGGAGCAAATCGCAATACTAACGTAATGGTGAGTCCAATAATGAATACCCGCATCTGTAGCGCCCGGCTGTCGAGATCATTGGGAGCCACCCAATCGAACCACTGACTGCCGATTTCACGGATAAAATCAAACAATACCAAAGTCGCTGGTTCCGACATTATCCAGATAATATACACCAGAACGGTACCAAACAGGGTGCCGAGGTTGTTGCCGGCACCACCCAGAATAACCATAACCCAGATTAAAAAGGTATGGTGCAGGGGGATAAATCCTGAAGGATCAAAAATCCTTGAGAAGCTGACTAAGGCCGCACCACCGATTCCCATCAACAGGGAACCCAGAACAAAAATCTGCAAGCGTCGCCGATTGATGTCCTTGCCCATGGCTGCGGCCGCAGTCTCATTATCCCGAATGGCCCGGATCATGCGTCCCCAGGGGGATTGATAGGCCCTTTGCAACAGCACATAGATCACGGCGATCAAGACCACCATCAAGGCCAGGAAGGCGCTGCGTGCACCGATAAAACCAATTTCTCCTGGTGTCGGAACCGGCCAGGGCAAGGGTGAAACCGTCAAGGTGCCGTGTGTCAGCCAATCGGCATTTTTCAAAAAAGTCTTGATAATCTCTGCGATCCCCAAGGTCGCAATCGCCAGATAATCACTGCGCAAACCCAGACAGATCCGACCTATCCAATACCCTACAACGGCTGCAGCGAGCCCACCCATGAGCCAGCTCAAACCAACCGGCAGCCCCAGGCCACCGATAAAACCGGCCTGTTCTTCGATTAAATCCGCCACCGGGTTGATCGCAGTGATAAAAGCCAGGTAGGTTGCGATAACGGCAAGTGTCAACAAGGCATTACGCCAGCGCCGCCCCACCCCAAACCGGTGCAGTTGACTGAGCAGTGCGATACTGACCATACCAAGCAATAGACGGCCGGCCACCCCCAACAGTGCAGCCGGCCCACCAGAATTCCAGAATGCCGAATTGACCGGATAACTGAACAATACCGTCATGTAGCCGCCCAGGGCGATAAAACCCATAACGCCGGCATTAAACAAGCCTGCATAACCCCACTGAATCGTTAATCCCAGGGCAATAACAGCGAAACTGCTGGCCTCAACCAACATCCTCACCGCATAGGCAGAACCCATGCCGATGAACACCAGCACGATCAAAACCAGCAAACCGGCAAACCAGCTAATCTGCTTTCGATCCAGCCGGGTCATCACAGGACTTTGCCGCGAAACAATCCGGTTGGCCGCCAGATCAATACCACCACCAGGATAAAAAACGGCACGGTCAATTTGTATTCCGCGGGTACAAAAGCCAGCTTGGTCGGAATCTCAATCCATTGTGGCAGCCAATGCACCAGAGGCCGCAACAGCACTGACCAGTTGAACACCGCCAGGGTTTCCGCGAACCCCACCAAATAGGCCCCGGCAATGGCACCAAAGGGACTGCCGACACCGCCAACGATGGTGGCCGCAAAAATTGGCAACAGCAAATTGAAGCTCATATCCGGTTTCAGGGAAACATCAAGTGACAGGAGCACACCAGCTGCGGCCGCCAAAGCGCCGGCAATAACCCAGGTCATCATCACCACCGTCTGAGTATTAATACCAGACATGCGGGCCAAATCAGCATTGTCGGACATCGCCCGCATCGCCTTGCCGAAGCGACTGTGGGTTAAAAAGAGGTGCAGTGCAGTCACCGCCAACACAGAAAATATCACCAGCAGAATCTGCGGCTCAGAAATCACCAGCTTGCGGGTTATGCCTTCAATCGGTATTGCGATGCGGAAGATCTGTTTGTGTTCCTCGATAAAAAAGCTCCGTGAAGACGTACCCGCAAACAGCCGGACCAGGCCTTGCAACATCAAGGCCACACCGATCGATGCCATCACCATCACCACCGGTTTGACCCCATTTTCGCGCAGCTTGCGGTAAAACAGCCGGTCCAGAACTACGGCAAACAAAGCGGTCATCGCCATCGCCAATGGCAACATCACAAACCCGGACGGCAAACCAAGACCATGGCCGATGGTGGGAAACAGGGCGGTCAAGGCAAAGGCAAAAAAAGCCCCTACGGTCATCAAATCACCATGGGCAAAATGAGCGAAACGCAATATCGCGAACACCAGGGTCACACCAATCGCCCCCATGGCATAGACCGAGCCGATGGCAAAACCGGAAATCAACACCTTATTGGCAAAAAATACCAGTTCGTTCAATCAATCCTCCTGTGCATCTGCTCTTTTCATCCCGGCAATGGACCACTCAGCCTCCGAGGAAGCTTTTCGCCACCTCGGGGTCCCGCAGCAGGTGCTGGCCAGTGTCGGTATATCGATTTTTTCCGGCAGCGAGAATAAAACCACGGTCTGCAATGGCTAAAGCCTGCCGGGCATTCTGCTCCACCATCAGGACACTGACACCACCGGTATTGATACTGCGGATCTGGACAAAGATCTCCTCCATAAACAAGGGTGATAGCCCGGCAGTCGGCTCATCGAGCAAAATCAGTTGCGGTTCCATCATCAGGGCTCTTGCAATGGCCACCATCTGTCGCTGTCCACCGGACAGCTCACCGGCCGGTTGCTTGCGTTTAATGGCTAACGGTGGAAAATCCTGATAAATTTTCTCCAGCATATAAGTGTAGTTGTCGCGGCGCAAGTAGGCGCCCATCTGCAAATTCTCTTCCACCGTCAGGCTTTCAAAGACATTCTTCTCCTGGGGCACAAAGGCCATACCGAGCTTGACCAAAGTATCCGGTGCCAGATTGGTAATCGCCTTCCCGGCAAGCTGGATACTCCCGGAATGAACCGTCAACAAGCCGAAGATGGACTTGAGCAAAGTTGACTTTCCCGCACCGTTGGGGCCGGCGATGACACCGATTTCACCTTGCCGCAACTGCAGGTCAATGCCTTTAAGAATCAAGGCGCCGCCGTAGCCAGCCTGCACTGCAGTGGCTTGCAGAAACTCACTCATTCAGGCTCCTTCTGCAGTGCAGAACCACCACCGAAATAAGCACTGACTACCGTGGGATTGGCACGTACAGCGCTCATGCTGTCCTCCATCATGACTTGGCCTTCGGCCAGCACGATCACCGGATCACAAAGCCGGGCAATCAGGTCCATATCGTGTTCGATAACGAAAAATGTATAGCCCAATTCACGCTGCAAGCGTTCAATATTAGCGGCCAGGTGCTGCAACAGGCTACGGTTGACCCCGGCGGCGACTTCATCGAGCAGCACCATTTTGGCATCAACCATCATCGTCCTACCCAGCTCCAGAAGTTTCTTCTGCCCTCCGGAAAGATTACCAGCGAGTTCATTTTTCACCGGACCAAGTGCCAGAAAATCGATCACATCCTGCGCCTTCTGGTGTATTGTCTGCTCCTCGACCATCATCTGCGTGCGTTGAAAACAAGCTTTGAATAAACTTTCACCGGCTTGGCCTCCCGGCACCATCATCAGATTCTCGAATACCGAAAGGTTGGAAAACTCCTGAGCGATCTGAAAAGTCCGCAATAAGCCCATAGCAAACAAGTCGTGGGCTGGTACCGTGGTGATATCGTCACCACAAAAATGAATCGTCCCCTTGTCTGCATCAAGAGTTCCAGCGATAAGGTTGAACAGGGTTGACTTGCCGGCACCATTGGGCCCGATCAGCCCGGTTATGGAACCTTCCTGGACCTGCAGGTTACAGTTCCGAATGACCTGCAGACCACCGAATGACTTCGAGACTTTGTGTACTTCGAGTAATGCTGTCATCCACTCCCCATGAAGTGACCCAACCCTGAACCGGGTTGTCTGTCTCCCGAACTGTTAACAGTCAAGCTGACTTTTACCATTGTTCCTGGCACGATACAAGGCTTCTTCTTGCCCATATTCGTTCCACAGGCTGTATTGGTCTTCCCCCTCCAGGCATAAATGAAATCTGTCCCACTTCCCGTTAGTGGAAAAGTGGGAGCATGGCCAGATCTTGAATGATGTACTTTTCGAGTACACTCTATCAGTCAAGCCCCATTAATACACGAAGATGCTGCGCCACACTTCGCCCCAGTGCATTCAGAGCATAACCTCCCTCCAGCATCGATACCATACGCCCTCGCGCACTGCGCTCAGCAATCTGCAGCAATTTTGTTGTCACCCAGGCATAATCCGCTTCGGTAAACTGCAGTTGCGCAATCTGCTCCTGCCAGTGGGCATCAAAGCCGGCTGATACCAAAATCAACTGCGGCGCAAATGCCTCAAGTTCAGGTAACCATGTGTTCTGTACCGTCATCCGAAACTCGGTACCGTCAGCACCTTGCCGTAGTGGACTATTGATTATATGACCTGGCACCGTTGTACACCCGCTATAAGGATAAAAGGGGTGCTGATAGGATGAGCAGATCAAAACCCGTGGATCATCGACAAACATTGCTTCAGTCCCGTTGCCATGATGAACATCAAAATCGATGATCGCGACACGTTCGAGGCCACCAATATCCAGTGCATAAGCTGCGGTAATGGCGATATTATTAAAAAGGCAAAAACCCATACCCCTGCCTGGCTCGGCATGGTGACCGGGGGGACGAACAGCACAAAACGCATTATTGACTTTTTTCTCCAGCACCAGATCAACCGCCAGTACCCCGGCACCCGCAGCCTTGAGAGCGGCGGGCAAGGTATGTTCATTCATACAGGTATCAGGATCAATTTCGAACAGCGTTTCTCCGGATTTCGGCGCGTTGGAAAAAATGTGCTCGATATAAGAGGCCTTATGGACACGCAATAGTGCAGCCCTTTCGGCTTCGGGCGCTTCAAAATGTTGTAAAGAATCCCATAGATGTTGATTTTGCAACTGGTCATGAATCGCGACAAGCCGCCCAGGGCTCTCTGGGTGGCCTGCGAACATTTGATGGCCAAGACAATCCTTGTGCGTGATATAGGCAGTTTTCATGCGTTTTCAACCACAGCCTTTTTACTGTATTTCCTGCACATCATTATAGGGGAGCCATCACATAATTGGCAGTACCTTC
>CAYQAP010000015.1:0-42204 GCA_964415515.1 uncultured Gammaproteobacteria bacterium
ACCCAATAGTCATCCGATGGCATT
The DNA here is from genome assembly GCA_964415515.1 of uncultured Gammaproteobacteria bacterium. GTDB lineage: Bacteria > Pseudomonadota > Gammaproteobacteria > Arenicellales > DRJH01 > DRJH01. The sequence goes on from CAYQAP010000015.1 coordinate 25, forward strand.
GCTTGCAGGGCAAGATTGATCAAATTTATCAATAGATCGTAAATTTGAATCATTACAGGGATTTAAGAAGGTAGTCAGGAACTGTGTAAGCTTTTATAGTATGGTCTAGTAAAATCTTTGTTACCGGCGGATACTTGGGCATAAATTCCAGGGCACTATTGACCAGTAATCCGGTATTCACAGACCCGGAGACAGCTATGACTGATGTCGTTGCAAGTAATGAAACCATTCTGGTTGTGGGGGCCGGCATCAGTGGTGTTACGGCGGCACTGGAGGCTGCTGAGTGTGGTAAACAAGTTCTCCTGCTGGAGAAAACGCCGGCAATCGGTGGACGGGTCGCACAGTTGTACCGCTATTTTCCCAAGCTGTGTAAACCGGCCTGTGGGCTGGAAATTAACATTCGCCGACTCAAGGCCAATCCACGGGTACGCCTCATTACCATGGCAGAAGTCACCGCCATCGATGGTACAGCCGGTGATTACACCGTTGACATCCACATCCGACCCCGCTACGTTAACGAGAATTGCACGGCCTGTGGGGCTTGCGCCGAGGTCGTCAGCCTGAAGATTGACGACGCCTTTAACTACAATATGAGCGCCACCAAAGCGGCTTATCTGCCCCACAACGCGGCTTATCCGCAGCGCTATGTGTTGGACCCGTCGCTGCTCGGGAGCCCCGAGGCAAAAGCAGCCAAGTCGGCTTGTCAGTATGACGCCATTGATTTAAAGATGCAGGAGCAGCTGCTACAAGTCAAGGTCGGCGCCATTATCTGGGCCACTGGCTGGAAGCCGTATGATGCAGCCAAAATTCAGGCCTATGGCTATGATCGCTATGCCAATGTTATTACCAGTGTCGAATTTGAACGGATGATGGACCAATACGGCCCTACGGGGGGTCGTTTGCTGCGCCCGTCCGATGGCAAGGAAGCAAAGAATATCGCCTTTATTCAATGCGCCGGCTCGCGTGATCAAAATCACCTGCCGCATTGTTCCCGTATCTGCTGCATGGCCTCCCTGAAACAGTCGACCTACCTGGGTGAGCAGTATGGTGAGGATAGCGAGGCACGCGCTACAATTTATTACATCGACATCCGTGTTATTGACCGGTTTGAAGCGTTCTATCAACAGGTCCTGGCCGATGAAAATGTATATTTTGTCAAATCCAAAGTGGCTGCTGTCACCCAGGACCGCAGCAGTGGTGATGTCATCCTGCATGGCGTGAATACCGAGGGGTATCACCGCTATGCCAATCACCATGACCTTTGTGTACTGGCAATCGGTATGCAACCGACTGTACCAGCCGCAATGATTAACGGTGGGCTACACAGCGACAGTAGCGGTTTTATCGAGCTTGATCCGGCCAATGGTGCCATCTTTGGCGCTGGCTGTGCCAGTAATGCCCTGGATGTTAATCGAGCGACCCAAAGTGCGACAGCGGCAGCTCTGTATGCAATACAGACCATACACCAGGTTGCCCGCGCCGTGCAGACGACGACAGGGGAGTAACCAGAAGATGACTGAACAAAAACTCGCTGTCTATATCTGCAATGGCTGTGGTATCAGCGACCGGCTGGACTGCGAACAATTGGCCCAGGTGGCCAGTAGCGAAGGCAAGGCCACAGTAGTACGTCAGCATCCTTTTCTGTGCAGTAGTGCCGGCGTCGACACGATTCACAGTGACATGGCCGAGCAAGGCATTAACCAGGTCGTTGTTGCGGCCTGTTCCAGGCGCGCCAAGACCGAAGCGTTTGCCTTTGACTCCGTGACCACAAGTCGCGCGAATTTACGCGAAGGGGTCATCTGGATTCGACCGGATACGGAGGAAGACTGCGAAACCACCCAGGAAATGGCGGCCGACTATGTGCGCATGGCCTGTGCTGAAATTCAGCAGATGCGCCAACCCGAGGGCAATGTCGAAGCCGGTGTCAACAAGCAAATTCTGGTGGTCGGTGGTGGTATCAGTGGCATGACGGCTGCACTGGAGAGTTCTACTGCCGGTTACAACGTAGTGCTGGTTGAGAAATCGGCTGCTCTGGGTGGTTGGGCCAGCAAGCTTTATCAAGGTACGCCGGAGCGGGAACCCTATGCCGATCCGCAGGACACCGGGGTGGAATCACTGATCCATCGGGTACAGAACGAACCGCGGATCACGGTGAATGCAAACAGCTATTGCACCCGTACCAGCGGTTCGCCGGGCCAGTTCAGTATTGATATCAGTACCGAATCCGGAACTACCCATACCGTCAAAGTCGGAGCCATTATCCAGGCGTCTGGCTATACCCGCTACGATGCCAGTCAGTTACCGGAACTGGGCTATGGGCAATCTCCGGACATCATTGATCAGATGGGGTTGGAGCAACTGGCGAGTGCTGCTGGAACAGAGGGCAGTATTTGCCGACCCTCGGATCAGGCTGAAGTCAAGACAGTGGTTTTTGTACAGTGTGCCGGACAGCGCAGTGATCAGCCCGGGCACCTGCCTTACTGCTCGGGGTTTTGCTGTAATGCTTCCATTAAGCAGGCCATGTATTTCAAAGACCACAATCCGGATATTGATACCGTGATCCTGTACACGGACTTGCGCACCCCGGGTAATGGTGAGGATTTCTATCGTAGTGCCCAGCGCAAGGGGATTACCTTTAGTAAAGGCAGGGTAACTTCCGTGGTGCCGGGGAAGCAGGGTGCCGAAGTCTTCTTTGATGACCTGATCCTGGATGAGAAAACGAGTATTCAGGCTGATCTGGTAGTGCTGGCTACTGGCCAGGTCGCCAATGCCGGGATTGATATTGAATCAGTAGCACCTACCGGGGACTCGGCCGAAAACATGGGCATTTCGGTACTGAACCTGAACTATCGACAAGGCCCGGATGTCCCCCAACTCATACACGGTTTTGCTGATTCCCACTTTATCTGTTTTCCGTATGAAACCCGTCGCACCGGTATTTATACCTGTGGACCGGTACGCCGACCCATGGATATGGCCCAGGCCCGGGTGGATGCTACGGGTGCTGCACTCAAAGCGATACAGGCGGTGGAAAATGCTGCCCTGGGACGGGCCGCCCATCCTCGTTCTGGAGATTTGAGTTTTCCCAGCTTTCGCAAAGAAGGCTGTACCCAGTGCAAACGCTGTACCGTTGAATGCCCGTTTGGTGCCATTGATGAGGACGAAAATCGATATCCAGTGTTCAATGAAAGCCGCTGTCGGCGCTGCGGTACCTGTATGGGCGCTTGTCCGGTACGGGTGATTTCATTCCAGAATTATTCTGTTGATACAGTTGGCCAGCAGATCAAGCATGTCGAAATTCCCGATGAAATGGATGAAAAGCCGCGTATCCTGATCTTGGCCTGCGAAAATGATGCCTACCCGGCATTGGATATGGCCGCTCGAAATCGTCTTTCCTACAGTGCTTGGGTGCGGGTCATCCCGGTACGTTGCCTGGGTTCCGTCAATGCCATCTGGATTACCGATGCCCTCAACAGTGGCTATGATGGCATTATGCTGCTGGGATGCAAAAAGGGCGACAATTATCAGTGTCATTTCGTCAAGGGTTCGGAAATGGCGCATGATCGCATGAGTAAAATTGATGATACCCTGCAGCAGCTACAGTTGGAAAAAGAGCGGGTGGTCATCCATGAGGCGGAGATCACCGATATTCAACGTTTGCCAGCACTTATTAACGACTATGCTGAAGGAATAGAAAAAATTGGCATGAACCCCTTCAAGGGCTTCTGAAGATGGAAACCGCTATGCATCAGAACGCGACAGTGCCCGCAGAAAAATACCGCAATAATTTTTTGCGGGAAGTTGAAGACAACGTTGAGGAAGGCGAATGGGTCAAGATGTGCATCCAGTGTGGGGTTTGTTCCGGTTCCTGCCCGCTGGGCCCAGCATGGGAACACCCGCCACAGGAACTGTTCATGATGATCCGGGCCGGACAACGCGAGCAGGTACTGCGCTCTGAATCCATGTGGATGTGCACGTCGTGCTACAACTGTATTGTGCGTTGTCCACGGAATTTGCCGATTACCCATATCATGCACGGTCTGGCCAATTATGCCCATCGTCTAGGTATTGCCCCGGCTCAAAACCCAACCCGACGCTTCGCAAAAATATTCTGGGATAACATCGCCCACAGTGGTCGGGTCAATGAGTTGTCATTATCGATGAAACTGTACTTCATGAATGGCTTCAGTGAAGGAATTCGCATGGCGTACCAAATGGCTGGTATGGGCATTGGCATGCTCAAGACCGGTCGTCTTGATCCCTTTGGCCTGTTTATGCACAAGGGCATCAAAAATACCAAAGAGCTGCAAGCCATGCTGAAACAAGCCCGCGAAATCGAAGACCGTCGTCGTGGTCTTGACACCGTGGCAAGCGCTGACTGATTACGGAATCCCGATATGGCCAAGAAAGAATATTCCTTTTTCCCCGGCTGCAGCTCGGTACGCAGCGCCTCCGCTTCCAACTATATGGTTTCGGTAGGCAGCATGTGTCAGAAGCTGGACATCACACTCAATGAAATTCCGGACTGGAATTGCTGTGGAGCCTCGATCGGTTATGCGGAAGGTGGCGAGCTGCCGCGCCATGTTCTTAACGCTCGGAATATCGCCCTGTCTGGCAAGCATAATCCTGGCCAGGATATTGTCGCTACTTGTGCAGCCTGCTGGCTGGGTACCCGTGAGACGCAGGAAAGGCTCAATGAGGACCCGCAGCTGCTGACCGATACCCGTACCGTATTGCAAGAGGGTAATCTACAGGACTATTACAGTGAGAATACGCCGGTCCGCCATATGGTTGAAGTTATGATTGAAGACATCGGCTATGATGGACTGGCCAAGCCCTTGGTCAAACCCCTGGAGGGGATTAAATTTGCCGGTTATGTGGGTTGTCAGACCAACCGGCCGTTCGGTATTGACGGGGAATCCTTTGAAAACCCGCGCTATCTGGATAAAATGGTCGAAACCGTCGGTGGCGAAGCGATTACGGACTATGAGAAGAAGGTTACCTGTTGCGGCGGCGCCTTGGCGTTTTCGGAGCCGGAAAAAAGCCAGAAACAGATTCATGACATCGTTGCGGCCGCGTATGATCAGGGAGCGGACATGATCGTTACCCCCTGCCCGGTGTGCCAGATGAATGTTGAAGTCTATCAAGGTCAAATCAACCAGCGTTACGGTACTCATTTTGCGATGCCGGTCACCTACTACAGTCAGATTCTGGCAGTTTCTTATGGCAGCACAGCCAAAGAAGCCGGTCTTAAGGGCAATATCATCCGTGCCAAGGCGCTGGAGAAAATTGCAGAAAAATAATCACCCAAAGGCCAATTGAACTCCAGTGCTTCAAGTGCCTGCTGGAACAGCACTGAAGGCGGTCCAAGAACTGGCACCCAACCGGATCAGGCCTGCTCCAGTTCAATCAGTACACCGTGCATATCCTTGGGGTGCAAAAAGACCACCGGCTTGCCGTGGGCTCCGGTTCGAGGTTGTCCGTCACCCAACACCCGCGTACCTGCTGCTCTGGCCTGGTCGATGGCCGCATAAATATCTTCTACTTCCAGGCAGATATGGTGCATCCCACCCTCCGGGTGGCGATCCAAAAACGCTGTTACCGGGGAGTTTTTTGTCAGTGGGGCGAGCAACTCCAGACGGCTGTTGGCCAGCTCGACAAAAATCACCTGTACGCCGTGCTCCGGCAAATCCTCAACAGTACTCACGCCGGCACCCATGGCCGTATAACGGGCTGCCGCCGCGGTCAGATCCGGTACGGCAATCGCCACATGGTTGAGTTTTCCGATCATGAATCTGCCTCCTGGGGTTTGTTTTGTAGCGGTTGTACGAAATCGCTGACGATTCGTGCAGCCTCGGCAGAGGCCAGTGCATGATCCTGGCGCACGGCCTCTGTAGCGGCGTGGATGGCGGCAGCCAAAGCGGGTTGTTTCAACAAGGCGGCTTGTAGGCATTCATTGACTTCCCGCCAGAGCCAGTCCACTCGTTGCCGACTACGCAATGCCTCCAGGCTGTGGGTAGCGATAAGCTGCTGGTGGAATCGCTGAACCGAGCTCCAGACTTCATCCAGCGCCTGATTTTTCAGGGCAGAAGCCGTCAATACCGGTGTTTCCCAGCCGGGATGGCGAGGCCGAATCAGGCTCAACGCATGCCTGTAATCCATTGCTGTACGTTGCGCTGCCTCCAGCAGTGTCCCATCTGCCTTGTTGACCACGACGATATCGGCTTGCTCCATAACGCCACGTTTAATCCCCTGCAGTTCATCGCCTGCAGCCGGATTGAGCAGCATTAACAGACAATCTGTCATAGCTGAGACCGCAACTTCCGATTGTCCGACCCCCACCGTTTCGATCAAAATGACATCAAAGCCTGCTGCTTCACACAACAGTATGGCTTCGGTAGTGCGGCGAGTTACCCCGCCCAGGGAGCTGGCCGAAGGAGAAGGACGAATGAAGGCGCGAGAATCGCGAGCCAGCTGTTCCATCCGGGTCTTGTCACCCAGAATCGAGCCACCGGTACGACAAGAGGAGGGGTCGACCGCTAGCACCGCGAGCTGATGTCCCTGTTGGAGCAAGTACAAACCAAGAGCTTCGATGAAGGTCGATTTGCCGACTCCGGGGGTCCCGGAAATACCCAGGCGCAAGGACTGACCGGTGACCGGTAGCAAGGCAGTCAACAAGGCCCGTGCCTGTTGCTGGTGATCGGCTCTGGAAGACTCGATCAGGGTGATTGCCCGTGCCAGGGTACGACGGTCACGCTGTTGAATCGCCTGGACCCAAGCTGCAAGTCCAACATCTTCAGTAGCGACTGCTCCGTTATCGTTCACGTTTTTCATGTCACTATTGTACAATCACCGCTTCGCCACAGAAACACCATGACGAATGAAGTTTACGGTCGTAAAATTCGTTCATATCTTATATCAGCAACAGGATCTGCCATGTCTTCCTATCGCGAATATTCCCCACAACACCTGCAAAGTGAACTCAAGACACTGCAGCTGCACTACCAAAACTTTCAGTCTGCCGGGCTGCACCTGGATATGACTCGTGGCAAACCGGCTCCACAGCAGTTGGACCTGGCCAACGATCTGCTCGGTCTGCCAGGTACTGAAGACTACCGATCGGCAGACGGCACGGATTGTCGCAATTACGGTGGTCTCGACGGTTTACCTGAGCTCAAGGCTTTGTTCGCCGAGGTCCTGGAACTGCAACCGGAAAATATCATCATAGGGGACAATGCCAGCCTGGCGATGATGCATGATGCTTTGGTGCGGGCACTGTTGTTCGGCGTTCCCGGAGGAGAAAAACCCTGGAAAGATGAAGAAAAACTGCGTTTTCTGTGTCCCAGCCCTGGCTACGACCGGCACTTTTCCGCCACCGAACACCTTGGTTTTGAGCTAGTGCCGGTCGGCATGACCGCCGAAGGGCCGGATATGGATCAGGTCGAGTGGCTGACCAAGGAAGATCCTACGGTAAAAGGAATCTGGTGTGTGCCCCGTTACAGCAACCCTACCGGTGTAACCTATAGTGATGAAGTGGTTCGGCGGCTGGCTAGCATGTCGATAGCGGCGCAAGATTTTCGTATTTTCTGGGACAATGCCTATGTCGAGCACCATCTGGTCGAGCAACCTGTGGCTTTGGCCAATATCCTGCAAGCCTGTACAGCTGCCGGTGACAGTAACCGGGTCCTGTTGTTCACCTCTACCAGCAAGATCAGCCTGGCCGGTTCCGGGATCGCAGTTATTGCTGGATCCGTAGAGAATATGAATGATGTTCGTGCCCATCGGCAATTTCAAACGATTGGCCCCGATAAAATCAACCAACTGCGCCACTTGCGAAAATACCAGAATCTCGCCGGTATCCGTGAACATATGAAACAGCAGGCGACACTGATTCGACCAAAATTTGCGACTGTGCAGAAAGTGCTGAGCGCTGAACTACAAGCTACCGAGACAGCCGAATGGACTGATCCGCAAGGTGGTTATTTTGTCAGTCTGGACGTTTGGGACGGTTGTGCCAAACGGGTGGTGGCACTGGCAGCAGCGGCTGGAGTCAAGCTTACCGCTGCAGGTGCTCCTTTTCCCTATGGCAAGGATCCCAGAGATCGCAACATCCGGATTGCTCCGACCTTTCCGGCTGTTGAAGAAGTTCGCCAGGCAATGGAGGTCATCGCCACTTGTATTAAACTGGCAGCAGTTGAATCATTGCTTGTCTGAACCGGCACGGGTTGATCAGCGGGCTGTTTGCGATGCATGCCAGACCTCGTAGTGCTGTGGTTTTGCTACCCGGGCTTTGGTTGCCTGGTCTGGCGATGAGTTTGCTGCAATGGCGGCTGCACCAGATTGGTTACCCGGTCTATCGCTTTGGTTACAACGCCGTATACAGTCCAGTAGCAGATACTGTTCGGCGTTTGCATGAGCTGGTCGACGGGGTGCGTGCAAAGACTGTTCATTTCATTGGTTTTAGTCTTGGTGGTCTGCTGCTCTATCATTATTTTCAGGGGCAACCCATGGTTGGGACCGGCTCCGTCATCCTTTTGGGCAGCCCGATACGTGGTAGCAAAAATGTGCAGCGAGCTGCAGCCATGCGATCTGGCAGAGCCGTACTGGGGCACAGTCTGGAGTACGGTCTCCTGGGCAATTTGCCAGAATGGCCCCTGGGGCAATCGCTGGTCATGATCGCTGGCAGCCGGGGATTTGGGGTGGGTCAATACCTGCTGGGTGATTTACCGAAGCCCAACGACGGTACCGTGGCGGTACAGGAAACCCGCAGTGGAGAAGTCAGTCGGCATTTTGAGTTGCCGGTTAGTCACAGTGGCCTGCTATTCAGCAAACGGGTCTGTAACAGGATAGTGCAGGAGCTACCACTACCGAATTCAGGACCTGAGGTAAAAAATACCGAAAATACCTGACCACTACAGGTAAAATTTCTATCGTACTCCCGCACTAGGTGGCTTTTCCGTAGTAGGTTCTCTATGCTCGGACAGGTTCCTGGGGAGTATGCGGGACCCAAACGGGAACCCCAAAGCTTGATGCCTGCTCACGTTGTGCTTGAAACGGCTGCTGCATCGCAGTTCTCAACACAGGATAGTCATCAACCCAAGCCACTGCTGTAATAACGAACAGGTTCAATGATGAGCAAATATGAAGAAGAGATGTACGGCCCTTTACGAGGTCTGATTGGCTCCTGGAAAGGGGGCAAAGGCCTGGATCTGGCCCCAGAACCGGATGGGACTGAACACAATCCATACTACGAAACGATCACCTGCAGTGCCATCGGTGATGTCACGAATGCAGAGTCTCAGACATTGGCCGTGCTGCACTACCGGCAGATTGTGCTGCGCAAGTCCAATGATAAAGTATTTCATGACCAAACCGGGTACTGGATGTGGGATGCCCAAGCCGGGTTGGTCATGTACTCGCTTACCATTCCCCGCGCTGTTAGTGTCCTTGCTGGTGGTAACCACACGGGTGTGCTTTCTCAGACAGGTGGTCTCATCCTGGAAGTTGCTGCGGGCGAGGATGATCCAGATTGGCAGATTATTCAGTCTCCATTTATGCAGAACAATGCCCGTACCCAAGGGTTTGAGCTAAAGATCACCCTCGGTAATAACACGTTATCCTATGCGCAAACGACCTTGCTGGATATTTATGGCAAAGTATTCAAGCACACGGACGAGAACCAACTAGTACGTCAATAGCCCACGTCAGGCTATTTAAATGGCGACGATATCACTCATCCAGGCGGCGAAAATCCCCATCGATTGGATCTTCGGGCTGTGGTGAGAAATTGCGGGGACTAACACCTGTAGAAGTTCCGGTTTCAGGCTTGAATTTCAACAAGGCCTGGCTGACCAGGAAACGGCGCAGTACGGGTACCAGCAGAGCAAAGCCGACACTGTCAGTGAAGAAGCCCGGAGTGATTAGGAGAGCTCCTGCCACAAACAGACAAAAGCCTTCAGCCATCTCCATGGCTGGAATACCGCCGCTGTGCAGTTGTGATTGAATCCGGGATATTGTTTGCAGGCCTTGGCGTTGTACCTGGGAGGCGCCAACGATGGCAGTAAAAACCACCAGCAGGGCTGTCCACAAGGCACCGATGACCGAGCCGACCTGAACTAACAGGTAAATCTCCAGGACCGGTACAATCAGAAATATTAGAAAGAAAATACGCAGGCTGCTCATGAATGCCTCAAAAATTTGGCTGAGTTTCCAGCCACCCTTCTCAGTTGGGGACAAAGAACAGGAATAACAATGGCAAAGGTGGATAATTCAGGAGCCTCCTAGTGCAGCCTGCTGCTTTCTTATCACCAGCCAGATCAGCAACAGCACCGGAGCACCGAGCAGGGTAGTCAAGACAAAAAAGCTGCTGTAGCCCATCGATTCCACCATGGTCCCTGAATAACCGCCGAGGATTTTGGGAAACAAGGTCATCAGAGAGCTGAAAATGGCATACTGGGTGGCTGTATAGGCTACTTGAGTCAGGCTTGACAGATAAGCGACAAAGGCCGCCGAGGCGATAGCAGCACTGATATTGTCCATCGAAACCACCACGATCAGCAGCGCAGGGTCATGACCGCTGTGTGCCAACAACACAAACAACAGATTGGTTAAAGCTGACAACAAACCACCAAGAAATAGAATTCGTATTACCCCGTAGCGGACAGCCAGAATGCCTCCCAGAAATCCGCCAAACAGCGTCATCATGAGTCCAAACACTTTGGTAATATCGGCGATCTCGTCTTTACTGAAACCCAAGTCCTGATAAAACACATTAGCAATGACGCCGAGTACGATATCAGAAACGCGATAGCTGGCAATCAGAGCCAGCAGCAGTAGAGCCTGCTTGCCGTATCGATGGATGAAATCCCGTAGCGGATCCAGGTAGGCATTATCGAGCATCTCGCGTCTCGCGATGCCTGCGCCAATGGCTAACCAAGCCACCAGCCAGGCAAGGGTAATCGATGCTGCAAGCCTCAAGGCTTCTGCAAAAAAACCTGCCAGTCGTGAATTTGTGATGGCATAAGACAGCAACCAGTCTTTAGTCGTGGCTACGATCGGTGTCAAACTTGCGAACACAGCCACAAAAGCCGTCGCTATGAGCAAGAACAACAGCAAAAAACGCAGATAATCACGCCTCGACCAGTCATTGGCAAAACGTGTAGAAGCGACCGGTTCCGGTATCAACAAAGTGGTGATCATGCCAACCAGCATCACCGCAGCCATCAGCAGATAGGTCTGCTGCCAGGCTACGTAATTGTAGCCCCCGCCATCTGCACCCAGCCACGCTGCGAGTTTCAATGCGCCAGCACCAGCCACCAGCATACCCAGGCGATATCCGGCGATGTAGCTGGATGACATCAACGCTTGCAGATCAGAATCGGCGGCTTCAATGCGGTAGGCATCAATCACAATATCCTGAGTTGCGGAAGAAAATCCCAAAGCCACTGCGGCAAAAGCCATGCTGCTTAAATGGTAGAGTGGGTCGGTCAAGGCCATCCAGACAATGGCGGTAGTCACAGCCAACTGCGCAACCAGCAACCAGGATCGGCGTCGCCCCAGGCATGTCGACAGTAAGGGTAAAGGCATCCGGTCGATCAAGGGTGCCCAGACAAACTTGAAGGAATAGCCCAGGGCTGCCCAACTGAAGTAGGTGATCAGTGATTTTTTCAAGCCCGCGTCATTAAGCCACAGTGACAGGGTCGAAAAAATCAGCAGCAGTGGCAACCCGGCAGAAAACCCGAGAAAAAGCATTGCCACCACTGGACCACGGGTAAAAGCCCGAAATGTCTGGCGCCAATCTGTCCCGATGTTTGTGTCACCGTTCAACAGCAGCTTCCAGAGTCAGTAGAATACTCTGATAGGTGCCGCATGCACTGTCATCGTGCCGGGATATTATGATGATAGTCCATCATCAAGGGCGCATGATCAGAGAACCAGGTTTGGCGATAGACACTGGCATGACAGGCCTTTGCTGAGAGGTTTGGTGTCGCGACCTGGTAGTCAATACGCCAGCCAACATTGTTTTCACGGGCCCGGCCTCGATTCGACCACCAGGTGTATTGTACGGCCTCGGGCAGCAATTCCCGAAAGGCATCCCGATAACCCCATTCACCGAACAAATGATCCAGCCAGGTACGCTCATGCGGGAGGAAACCGGAATTCTTTTGGTTTGGGCGCCAGTTTTTGATATCAATATTCCGGTGTGCAATATTGTAATCACCACAAATCAGGCACTCACGGTCTTCGCTGAGCAGGTTTTTCAAAAAACCTGGAAAATAATTCATGAAACGTTCTTTGGAAGCCTGCCGCAAATCATTCGAAGAGCCTGAAGGTGCGTACAGGGAGGCGATAGATAGGTTGCCAAATCGTGCTTCAACATATCGACCCTCTTGATCGAACTCATCACAACCCATGGTGGTGAGGACCGTATCCGGCTGTTGCCGACAATACAGGCCCACACCACTATAGCCCTTGCGCTGCGCGGCAACGTAGTAGACATGATAACCCGGTGGATGAAAAATCGGCTCGTCAAGTTGCTCCACCTGTGCCTTGAGCTCCTGAATACAAACCACATCTGCATCTTGCCGAGCCAACCAGTCAAAAAACCCCTTGCGGGCGGCTGCCCGGATACCGTTCACATTAAAACTGATTACTCTCATCTCCCGGCCCTCAGGATAATGTCTGATTATCGATTCAAAGGTGGGCTATGATACCGACTTTCTGCTAAAGCTGCTGCACAGGAAGCCATCCATGCAAAACCTGGAACATGATTTTTTCGATTTTATCATCACTGTCGGTGCGCTTTGTTTTGGTGATTTTCAACTCAAATCAGGTCGCCGGAGTGCCTATTTCTTTAATGCTGGTTTGTTTAACAGTGGCACCAGCCTACAGCGGCTGGGAGAATTCTACGCCCGTACTATTTTCACCCGCAATATTGAATTCGATATGCTGTTTGGCCCGGCATACAAGGGTATTCCACTGGTGAGTACTACCGCGATGGCCTTGTCCAGACTGTATCAGCGCGATGTCCCTTTTGCGTTTGATCGCAAGGAAACCAAAGATCATGGTGAGGGTGGCATGCTGGTAGGTGCCCCCCTGCAGGGCAAGGTACTGATTATTGATGATGTGCTTACTGCCGGTCTTTCTGCGGGCCACTCGGTAGCGTTGATTCGACAACAACAAGCTGTTTGTGCCGGTTTGCTGGTGGCACTGGACCGCGAAGAACCAGGCCTGAATGGAAAACGGAATGCTGCTGATGAAATAAGCGAACGCCTTGCCATCCCTTTCTACGCCATTGCCGGGCGCAGTCAGCTACAGCGTTATTTGCAGGAAAAACCCGAGCTACGACCGTATCTACTGAACATGTAGCCCTGAACCTTTACCGTCAGATCACAATCGTAAAGCGGGCGCCACCCAGTGGTGAGGTGCTGCAGAACACCACCGCCTGGATACTGTTGGCGTAGAGTTTCACCAGTGCCAGGCCCAGGCCACTGCCTGGAGTGAGGCGATGGCGGTCCCGATCCAGTCGGTACAAACGGTCAAAGACTTTTTCCTGGTCGGCTGGCGGTACGCCGGGTCCTGCATCGTCCACGCGGATCTCGATGTTGCCATTACACTTGACCCAGGAGACCCTGATTTGTGTGCCGACAGCATATTTTTTGGCATTTTCGAGCAATTGCGTGAGGATTAGTCGTAGCGTACTTCCATCGGTGTGGGCTACCAGCCTGCTACCTTCTGTCTCGATAACATTCCCGGCATTTTCCAGCATCGGTCGTATCCTGTCGATGACCTCTCCGACTTCATGGGCAATTTCCACTTGTTCTTTTTGTGGATGGCTTTGGCTCGATTCGATGCGGTACAAGGCCAACAGATTTTCGGTCAGTAGCTGGATTTCGTCGAGCTCTAGATTGAGTTCTTTCAAACCATCGAGTAACTCTTTACTTGTTCTATCTCGCCGCAGTAGCAGATCAATTTCTGAGCGCATGATAGCCAGGGGGGTACGCAACTCATGTGAGGTATCAGCCAGCAGACGCTTTTCCCGAACCATGCGCTCGCGCAGTTTCTCAAGGTAGCGGTTAATCGCCCGACCCAGCGGCAATAACTCGTGATCCAGGGTATCCAGTGTCAGTGGGTCTGGTAAATCATGGCCTTCCAGCGCTTTGACCTCACGGGCAAATTGTGAAATGGAACGTATGGTCAGATAGCTGATCGACCAGGCCAGCAGGAGTGACAGTATGAGGGTTGCCGGAACGGCAACACCCAGGGTTTCCAGAAAGTGATCCTTGACTTTCAGTACTGGCTTGTAGATATCAGCAATAAAGAGAGTAAATTTCTCCATTGCACCAGTCTCAGGGTTTTTTAGGAGAAAGGGGAAACTGTACACCAGCATGGGCTGATTACTGCGTGGGGTCGTGGCATCAAGCACAGTATTGGCTGCAGGTGTCGGCAACCGATAGCCGTTCATGGTCGGTGATGCCAGAATGGTTTTGTCGCTGGCATCACGGTATTCAAACAGGTGATCATCCTTGGTCGTATCATAGAACTCCGCAGCCATTTCACCGGTAATGGGCAATGCCAGCGAGCCATCCCGGTGCAGGACGGTGACCGAGGAGAAAACCTCAGCCTGGGTGTGCAGGGTTTCTATGAGTCGCTCCCTGGCGCCGGAGGTTACTTCCAGATAGACCGTGACAATAGCCAGTACAATGACAAAAATCATGGTTGTAAAAATACCAAAAAATATCTTTTTTCGCAGTGATTTCATCGCTTATCACTGGCCACATAGCCCACACCACGGACCGTATGGATCAGCGGTTTGCTGCCACAATCCTTAAGCTTCTTGCGCAGGTTGTGGATGTGTACTTCAATCAAATTGCTATCGCGGTCAAAGTTGTCATCAAAAACATGTTCGGTCAGCATGGTTTTAGAGATCACTTCTTCCTGATGCACAAATAAATATTCCAACAAGGAAAATTCTGTGGCGGTAAATGTCAGTTGCTGGTTCTTATACAGGACCTCATGACGATTCAGGTCAAATCTGACTTCGCCCAATTCCAGAGTATTGCTACTGTGTCCGCCGGCACGCCGAATCAGTGCGCGCAGCCGCGCCACAAGCTCGTCGAAGGCAAAAGGCTTGGCCAGGTAATCATCGGCTCCGGTATCCAGTCCGGCAATTTTCTCACCGGCTTCACCGAGTGCAGTTAACACCAGCACCGGTGTTTTGTTGCCCGCTTTGCGCAATGCCGCAAGCACTTCAAGCCCTTCCATCTTCGGTAACATGCGATCCAGAATGGCCACATCATAAGGGCAATTCAAAGCCATAAACAGACCGTCTTCTCCATCAACCGAAATGTCAACGGCGAAGCCCTCTTCCTCAAGCCCCCGTTTTACATTGCGGGCCAGCCTTGGATCATCTTCTACATACAACAGGCGCATACCGGTTCTCCCAAGTGAATACAAGTATTTTTTGACCAAAGGTGTTACAGCATACTCTTTGCAAGATTAAGATTTGATGAAGTTACGGTCGTAAAGACCCCCGGCATTCCCCGGGCCAGAGTGGGTTATGAGCAGGATCGATGGGAATCACCAGGTCCGCATGTTGTGGCATTTCCATCAGGATATGCCGGGTCAAACGCTCATAATGCATAATAAATTGTTGCAGTGCACGATAGTCCGGATTGGTACGTTGATGCTCGCGAGGATGATTCATCAGCAGTTTTTTCTCCTGCAGGCCTCGCCATTCCTGCACCCATGAAAAACCGGGGATCTGCAGCAGCACCTGCTTGTCCAGCAGTGCAAACCATTGCTGATATGGTCCTGCCAGTTGTTTATTGACGGCTTGTCTCCAGGTGCCCTGCGGATCCTGTTCTTTCTCAAGCGCATTCAATGCCGGTAGCAGTTGTTCTGGGTCCTGTGGGCGTGCTCCAACGCACCAGCCCTCAAACAGAATAATATCAGGACGACCCTGAAAACGGAGACAGTGGCTGACAGCACAGCGGTCGTCACTGGCTTTATCGAATACGGGCAAATTTACCCACGACTCGGGGGACTGAATCAAGAGTCGACGTAATACCGCCATTCCCAAACGGGTATCATGGGTGCCAGGCACACCACGGGTAAGAAACAGGGGATGCAGGGTGGCCGCAAGCTGAATACGACGTCTTTTGGTCAAATAGAAATCATCCAGCGACAACACCAGGATACGCAGGCCATAACATGCTGCAACGACCTGTGCGGTTAGCTGAGCTATGCTGCTTTTCCCGCTGCCCTGAGCACCGCAAATCCCCACTACCAGTGGCCTCGACTGTTGTTTCCTGGTACCTTGCAACCATTTTGCAAAAGGCAGGTAGAAAGTTGTCAATAAACCCATATAGGCAGCAGGCAAAGCCATATCCTGTATGGCGGCTCGAAACCCACTACTGCACAGCGCTGTAAGAGGGAGATCGGGCACTGCTTAGCGACGACGCTTGGCCCGTGGGTGGGCCCGGTCGTAGACGCCGGCCAGATACTGGGCATCGAGGTGGGTATAAATCTGCGTAGTGGCGATATCACTGTGCCCAAGTAACTCCTGTACCGCCCTCAGGTCACTGCTCGACTGAAGCATGTGGGTGGCAAACGAATGACGCAACACATGCGGGTGGACATTCTGGCCGGGGTGATGCGTTGCTGCCCAGCAATTCAGCCGCAATTGCACGCTTCGTGGACTTAGGCGGGTGCCTTTTCTGGAGATAAAAAGAGCCGGATCGGTATGTGCCCATGGCTCGCGCAGCGGTAACCAGTGCTGGATCGCAGCCACCGCCATTCGACCGACTGGCACCAGCCGCTGCTTACTGCCCTTGCCATAGACTCGTAACAGTTGTTGCTCCAGATCGAGATGGTGAAGGTCGATATTGACCAGTTCGGAGAGTCGCAAGCCGGATGAGTACATGAGTTCGAACATGGCCAGGTCACGAACCTGTAATGGCTCTTCACTGCTTTCGGTTGTCAACAAGACTGCGGCCTGTTCAACCGAAAGAACTTGCGGCAAGCTGCGTCGAATTTTGGGGCTTCTGACTGTTAGATATGGGTTGTGTAGCACGGATTGCTCGCGCATCAAGTGACGATAGAAACTACGCGCCACTGACAGCCGACGCTGTATGGTCCGTGCCGAACGACCCTGGCGGTGCAGTGCAGCCAGGTAGCGACGGGCCACTGCAGCTGTGACTGCTGACCATTGTGGAATATTCTGTTGTTCAACAAATTTTTGCAGAAATACCAGATCCCGTCGATAGGCATCGAGTGTATGGACGGAATAATGCCGCTCTGTCTCAAGATAATTGAGGAATGAAACGATACTTGCTGACAGATGTAGCGAATTTTCCAGTTCCGACTTCATCGTAATCTGCTGTGCTGGGAAATCCGCAGGACCGTCGCACTGACCAATTCAGACAGCCGGTCAAGGAAAACCGTATCCATTTGTGGCTGAAAGCGCTCTTTTTCATCGTCACCCAAGGCCAGCAGCCCTTTCTTACCTGCAACTGTCAATGGAATCAACGCCACCGAAGTGATTTTGATTGCATCAGCAGCAAACAAGGCCTGGAGTAATTCTGAAGGTAGGCGATCATCGCAGACGCTTCGTCCATGAGCAACCCGCTTTAGCAGGCGAACTCGGTATTTCGACCTCGCAGTGCCTGCCGTGTTTTCTATTTCGAGGGTTTCCGGCAACCATAAAACTACGGCAGTCAATGAAAATTCCTTGCTCAGAACTGCGGGCAACTTGTCCTGCAACTGTGCGCTGGTAGTTATTGCAATCAAGGTACTGACCACTTGATGCAAGCGCAGTTCCTGGTGCTCCTGAATACGCCCGGCATCCGCCCAGTTCCGCAATTGATTGCATAAATCCAGCTGGCGCTGTCGCAATGCCAGCACCTGCCGCTCCATTAATGAAATAATTTTGCCATCTTCATGCGTTCCTAGACGAAGATCATTCAGTAGCTCTGGATGTTGTTGAAAAAAGTCCGGGTGACGTTTGAGAAACTGAATGACTGCGGTTTCCTCCGCCAGCATGCGTTCGGTTGTTCGAGGTTGTTGATTCATGCGCTTTACAGCTCCAGTGTGCCGGTAAAGATTTCTACTGCCGGGCCGGTCATGTACAGGGCATGTCCCGGGCCTTCCCATTGTATATGCAACTGGCCTCCAGGCAAATTGACGGTCACAGCCGATTCCAACAGGCCAGATAACCGTCCCCAGGCCATTGCCGCACAGGCGCCAGTGCCACATGCCTGGGTTTCTCCTGTACCACGTTCATAGACACGCAAACGAATCGATCGACCTGAGACCACTTCCATAAAGCCGACATTGCAGTGTCTGGGGAAGCTTGGGTGTTGCTCCAAAAGTGGACCCATGGCTGACACGGGTGCACAAGATACGGTATCCACTCGGAGCACGGCATGGGGGTTGCCCATCGAAACTGCACCAATCTGGACGGTTTCTCCGGCAACATCCAGTGGGTACACTGTTAGTTTCCGGGGTTTGTCAAAAGGGATATGCTCGGGCGCAAAATCTGGCTCTCCCATATCTACGGTCACCTGATTGTCTGCATGGAGATGCAAACTAACCAGAGTGGTGCCGGTATCAACAGTGATTTGGTCCTGGTCAGAAAGACCTCGTTTGCGAATAAAATGGGCCAGACAACGGGCCCCGTTGCCACAATGTCCCGCCTTGCTGCCATCCGCATTGTAGATCAGGAAACCGAAATCAGCGTGTGCGGTTGCCGGAGTTACGATCAGTAACTGATCGCAGCCGATACCCCGGTGGCGATCTGCAATGAAGCGTACAGTCTCGGGGCACAATTCCAAGTGCTGATGCACACCATCAAGGACAACAAAATCATTGCCCAGACCATGCATTTTGCTGAATTCGAGATTCACGATATCTAGTACACAGGTCGTTGTAGTCGTTTACACTTAAGTCATGCAAGTATATCTCAAGGACAAATTCCGGCAACTGAAACGTCACCCCAATCGGGGTTTGCGAATCAGTATCGGCATGTTGCTGATACTCGGCGGTATTCTGGGTTTTTTGCCAATCGTCGGTTTCTGGATGCTGCCGCTGGGTCTGATTCTGCTGGCAGCAGATTTCCAGTGGGCCAAGCGATTCTATGCCAGAGGTGTTCTCTGGCATCGCCACTGGCGCCACTGGCGCCAACACCGTACCGCTACCAAGCCTCAGGAAACCGGTGGTGGCAGTAAATCCAACCAGCGGTAACTACGATCACCGACGGCGACAAACCAGGGGTTGAGAATATCGTCCTTGTTGTAGCGAAGGGGTTGACCACGCAAATCTGTTATCTGACCACCGGCCTCAACGACAATGGCCTGTGCGGCAGCGGTATCCCACTCTGAGGTCAGCCCCAATCGTGGATAGATATCGCCCCGTCCTTCAGCAATCCGGCACATTTTCAATGAAGAGCCAAGTTTTTCAACCCGGTAGTCTCCCTCTTTGCGCTGCAAAGACTCCAGAAAAACGGCCACGGCCGAACTCATATGAGAACGGCTGGTAACCACGGTAGCCTTCCCGCCCCGATACGATCGGGCACGAATGGCCTCAGGCAGACTTTGCTTGCAGGTTTTCCAGCTGCCTCGGCCAGATACCGCCCAATGACAGAGATCGAATACTGGTGTGTAGACGACACCCAGCAGCGGTACTCCATCGTGAATCAAGGCAATATTGACCGTAAATTCGTCATTACGCTTGACAAACTCCCGGGTTCCATCCAGTGGGTCAACCAACCAGTACGTCGGCCAACTCTGGCGCTCTGATGTTTCGATGGCCCCCGACTCTTCGGATTGCACCGGCCACTGTGGCGCCAACACCTGCAGGCGCTGCAGGATCAGTTCATGGGCAGCGCAATCCGCTTGTGTTAGTGGCGAACCATCGGTCTTATGGTCAACCTGAAACGGTTGCTGGTAGACTGCCAGTATGACATCACCAGCAGCGTGTGCAATTGCGATGACATCCTGAAGATAAGTAGCTGCCCTGCTGATGACCGCCTGCTTCACCGCACCCTTCCGAGGTCATCAAGCAGCAGCAGCAGTGCTGCCAGGCTGCGAGCTTCAGTAAAATCCTTCTGTTGCAGGAGCTCCCTGGCCCGAGCCAGCGGCCAGGCGACCACTTCCAGCTCTTCCGGTTCATCTCCGGTGGCATGTTGTGGATACAACTTGGTTGCCAATATCAGGTGGGTACGATGGGTGGAATAACCCGGGGCACTGCTCAATGATTGCAGATAACGGGTCTGACCGGCGGCATAACCGACCTCTTCCTGCAGTTCCCGGTTGGCCGACTGTTCAGGGGTTTCCCCCTCCTCAATCCTGCCCTTGGGAAAGCACAGCTCATAGCGCTCAGAGCCCGCAGCATATTCGCGCACCAGCAATAATTTCTCATCATTGAGTACCGGCACGATCAGCACCGCACCACGTCGGCTACCGGTCATGCGTTCATACTGGACCTCGGTGCCGTTAGCAAATCGCAGGTCCAGTTGTTCGATAGTGAACAACCGGCTTCGTGCAACCACCTTGGCCTGTAACAGCCTGGGCCTAGTTCTGTCCGCCACACCCTACCCCTTGCCTTATGCAGTCGACCCGATTATAGAACCACACACAGTGCGCAATTGCAGCGTACGGGTCGACATCTGTGACCGTCAGCATACCATCTTTACCATTTTCCAGCCATCGACTGCTTTACCACTATCGTGCCATAATCTGGGCTACTCTCGCTGAAGGAAAAGTACGGTGGGGTTAATGACGCTCGTAGCGGTCAGCCTCTGGGTGATACCACAAAGCGTCGCTGAATCCACAATTATCGATAACTACAGTCATCAACAGACCGGTGGCCTACAGTACATCTGCTGCCTGTCCTTTCCTGCAACAAGGTGCTGCCATGATCACAATAGAACACCAGAATCAACATCTACGGGTAACGGTATTCGGGGAACTCTCCCTGGAAGATTTCGGTCGTTTTGAGCGGGCTATCGGTCGTGAGCTCGATCAGCATGCCGATATTAATCTGTTGTTGGATCTAAATGCCATGAGTGGATTTACCGTAGATGTGGTTTGGGAGGAGCTTCAATTTAATCACCAGCATGCCGGTGATTACCGAAAAATCGCCATCATCACCTCTGATCAATGGTTGGCCTGGACCAGCTGGCTGGCCGGTGTTTTTATCCAGGCAGATGTCCAGCAGTTCCCGGATACAGCCAGCGCGCGAATCTGGCTACAGGAGTAGCCGTCATTCTCACACGCTGTCAACAGGCTTTCAGCGGATCAGGTCGACCCCGGTTTTACTGCCAAGCAACAGTACAGAGGCAGGGCGTTGTGCAAACAGGCCTACGGTAACAACCCCGGGAAGTTGATTGATTTCACTTTCCAGTACTGTGGGCTCGAGGATTGTGAGACCCTTGACATCGAGAATAATATTGCCGTTGTCTGTGGTGAAGTCCCGTCGCAATACCGGTTGCCCCCCCAGGCCAGCCATTCGTCGTGCCACCAGGCTCTGTGCCATAGGGATAACCTCTACCGGCAGCGGAAACTCCCCCAGCACATCCACCAACTTGCTTCGATCTGCGATACAGATAAATTTATCGCTAGCCGCCGCGACGATCTTCTCCCGGGTCAGGGCCCCACCGCCACCCTTGATTAAATGCAGGTGTCGGGTCGCTTCATCTGCTCCGTCGACATACACCGGCAAGTCTCCGGTTTCATTCAAGCTCAAGACCGCAATCCCGAGTGCACGCAAGCGCTCGGTAGTAGCCTCTGAACTGGCTACTGCGCCGTCAATTTTGCTTTTGATTCTGGCCAATGCATCAATGAAGTGGTTAGCAGTTGAGCCTGTACCAACGCCGACCACATCCCCGCTGTCGATATAATCCAGTGCTGCCTCAGCGGCAGCTTTCTTCATTTCATCAAGGGTCATTGTTGTATACTCCCGTTACAGTTGCGTGACTGCAACAATTTCAGTACCGAAAAACCATTCTACCTTGTCTTCGGGTACAACCCAAGCACAACTCCATGCCAAAAAATTATCTGCAGCGCATACTTACAGCCCGCGTTTATGAGGTGGCTGTAGAAACACCACTGGAAGTCGCAAATAGTCTGTCTCGTCGCCTCCATAACACTTTGTTGCTAAAGCGAGAAGACAAGCAGCCGGTGTTCTCTTTCAAAAACCGTGGGGCGTATAACAAAATGGCTCTGCTATCGGATGCTGATCTCAAGCATGGTGTGATCGCTGCCTCTGCAGGTAACCACGCTCAAGGGGTGGCCCTGGCAGCATCACAACTGGGTTGTACAGCAATCATTGTCATGCCGGTTACCACCCCGGATATCAAGGTCAATGCAGTTCGCAGTTTGGGGGCCGAAGTGATGCTGACCGGCAATACATATGATGAAGCCTCTGCGTATGCCAGGAAGCTCACCGAACAGCAGCAGCTCACTTATATCCACCCCTACGATGATTCGGATGTCATCGCTGGTCAAGGGACGATTGCCATGGAATTGCTCAAGCAACACCCCGGGCCACTCCATGCCGTGTTCGTTCCGGTTGGTGGTGGTGGCCTGATAGCTGGAATCGCAACCTATGTTAAATTGGTTCGACCGGAAGTACTCGTCATTGGCGTAGAACCAGAAAAATCCGCATCTATGACTCGATCGCTGGAGAAAAAACGTCGCATCACCCTGCGTGAAGTCGGCCTCTTTGCCGATGGAGTGGCGGTAAAAAAAGTCGGGCAGGAAACATTTCGATTGGCTCGCAAATTTGTTGATGCCATGATTACCGTCAGCAATGATGAAATCTGTGCTGCCATCAAGGACACATTCGAGGATACCCGTACTATTCTTGAGCCCGCCGGAGCCCTGTCGATCGCCGGGGTCAAGAAATACGTTGCCGAACATCAGATCAAACAACAGTTTTTGGTGGCGGTCACCTCCGGTGCCAATATGAATTTTGATCGACTGCGACACATTTCGGAGCGAACCGAAACCGGTGAGCGTCGTGAAGCCATACTGGCAGTCACCATTCCCGAGAAGCCAGGCAGCTTCCGCCGCTTCTGTTCCCTGATCGGAAATCACAACATCAGTGAATTCAACTATCGTTACTCAGACAGTACGATTGCCCATATTTACGCTGGTATCCAGGTAAGGAATGATGCACAAATCAAGGAACTCACATCGCGTTTTCTGAAGAAAGGGTATGAAACCGTCGATCTGACGGACAATGAAACGGCAAAATTGCATATCCGCCATCTGGTTGGTGGCCACGCTCCACAGCTTGGCAATGAACTTATCATCCGCTTCCAATTGCCGGAACGGCCCGGAGCTCTCCTGCATTTACTTTCCCTGATGGGCAAATCCTGGAATATCTCGTTATTTCATTACCGCAATCATGGTACCGACTTTGGTCGTGTTCTGGCCGGTTTTCAGGTTCCTGTCGAGGAGCAAGCCGCATTCAGGGAATTTCTCGGAAGCATCGGTTATCCTTATCACGACGAGACCGACAATCCGGCTTGTAATCTGTTTTTACGCTGAGTCGAACCCACGGGAACCAAATGCCATGAGTGAAAAGCCCAACCAGTTTGTTTGTCTATACCATGTCCCCGGTGAAGGACTGGTTGCTGAGTTGAAGGTAGATGGCGAAACACTGCTGTTCAGCCGGCAGGGATTACAGCACCGTCTGCTCTCCTGTCGCCAGGTTGGTGATAGCACAGACGCAGAGGAACTGGCTCTGGAACATATGAATGCACTCGGCGAACCACAACAAGAGTAAGAATACCTGTTCAGCAGCGAATGGATAGCCTGAAAATTCACAGAATTTCCCGGTTAAAGGATTTGGCTGTGGAATTTTGCCCAGTCCAATTGCCACTGCAACTCCCGGCTACGGGTCAACTACACATCTGGAAAGTAGATCTTCAGCAGGCACACAGCGATGCGACCCGGCAGCCGAGTTGCGAGTGGCTGAGTCAGCATGAGCGGCAGCGACTGGCCCGTTACCGCCCTGGCGATATACAGAATCGTCACGCGGTCGTCTTGATGGCTCTGCGTGGTATTCTCAGTCTTTATCTGGGTTGTCCCCCACTGGCAATTCGATATCAGTATGGCCGCTACGGCAAACCTGCGCTGGCGGCTGATTTCCAATCTGTTGGCTTGCATTTTAACAGCACTGACAGCCGTGACCTGG
The DNA here is from genome assembly GCA_964415515.1 of uncultured Gammaproteobacteria bacterium. GTDB lineage: Bacteria > Pseudomonadota > Gammaproteobacteria > Arenicellales > DRJH01 > DRJH01. The sequence continues at coordinate 24,226 of CAYQAP010000015.1, forward strand.
CACTGGTTGCAGTGGCAAAAGATGCGCAACTGGGTATTGATCTGGAATATCTTGATCGCCGGATTCGCAATCTACGCCTGGCCGAGCGTATATGCGGTGTCGTAGAGCGCGCGCAGTGGCAAACTGGCGAAGAAGCCAGGAGACAGCTACTGCAATGCTGGACACGCAAGGAAGCCTGGGGCAAAGCACTGGGTTCTGGCATCCGCTATACCCTGCCATTAATACCCGTCTGTGTTGGGCTTTCCTGGGCAAATTGCCGTATCTTTAGCACACAGAGCGATTGGCAGCTCCTGACACTGCAACCTGAAGATGACTGGTTGGTGAGTGTTGTCACAGCTGGACCTATCGACAGCGTACAGTTTCGTCCCTGGAGATCTGATTTGCTGGAATCTGTGAACGGGTGACTCAGCTCAGCCCCTGGCAATCTACCCAGCCTGCACTGGCCTCAATCGTGACCGCCATTTCTTGTATCAAAATGCTTATGTACACTTCAACAGTCGGCCAAGGCTGGCTTGGGCTTGAGCACAGAAATCGACTAATATCTACGCTTGACATAAATTGCTGTCGGTGTTGTATGGTAGTATTTCGCCTATCGAAGCCACTTGCTGCCCGAAGAACCAGAATCTCTGGCACGAGCTATCAACTCACTGTACGAGCAAAACATCGGCCTGTCTATTCGTGAAAGAACTCTATCTTCGTCCTCGTGAGTCATGGTGGCGGCGCCTGTTGAAGACCTTTGGCAAACGGCAAACGCGCCGGATGTCTGTGCGAGCTGCAAACCCAACCTGGGTTGTTACTTCAGGGGCTAGCAGAACACAACGACACTCACCCTACCGGTTTGGGCTGACCTGCATCTTGTTGTTGCTGCCCTTCATTACTACTGCCTTGCTTTGGCCCTCCAACCCGGATCCTCAAGGCTATGCAGCGCAAGTAAAACCTGGCCTTGATGCCGCCAAGTTGCATGCTACGATCAGCCCCTTGTTTGCCCGTCAGCAATATCCTACTAACTTATCACTTGCGACCAGTTACGGCACCACCAAGGCACGTATTTACTACAGTTTTGATCCGGTCCTGCAATCACAAATAGATGCCCTGCTGGAGCGATACAAGCCGGACTATGCGGGGGTGGTGGCGATGGATGCTGTTACTGGGCGTATTTTGGCCATGGCCAGCTACCAGCGTGACGCGCAAACAGATGATAACCTGGCCTTGCGATCTGGTTATCCGGCTGCTTCGATATTCAAGATCATCACTGCATCGGCAGCGATCGAGGGCGGCCTGGCGAATGCCAATACACCGATGGTTTATAACGGGCGTAGCACGACGTTGTACCGCAAACAGGTACTGCGTCATCGCAAAAATCGATGGACTCGACATTTGTCACTGAAACAAGCCTTTGCAGAATCGGTCAATACCGTTTTTGCCCGGCTTGGATTATATACTGTCGGTGCTGGAAAACTGCAAAAAATGGCTTTACGCTATGGTTTTGAACAAACCTTGGCGGGAGATTTTATGCTGCCACAAAGTCATATCAAATCAGATCTGAACTCAGACTGGTCGGTTGCAGAACTGGCTTCTGGCTTCAATCGAGAAACCCGCATCAGTCCCCTGCATGCAGTTCTTCTCTCGGCGACAATAGCCAACAATGGTCGCACCTTGGCACCTCAAGTGATCACTACCATCACGGGTGCAGACGGTACACTATTGTATCGTGCACAACCGCAGATAACACAGCAGGTGATCTCCCCAGCCACCGCCGGCGAGCTGCGCAAGATGATGCAGGAAACGATTCGTCGTGGTACGGCACGCCGCTGGTTTCGGGGATTTCGACGAAAAACAGCAAAAGATCTGGAAATTGGTGGCAAGACAGGGTCATTGATGGGGGTTTCGCCCAAGGGGAGTACCGACTGGTTTACCGGATACGGTATCCTGGGCCAGGATCGGATTGCGGTGGCCGCTGTTACCGTGAACAAAAAGAAATGGACTGTCAAATCTTCCTATTTGGTACGCAGGCTCCTCGAGGCACACTATGCCAGAAAAAAGAATTCCCACTCCGGGAATATCAACATTACCGCACGCAGTAAGGAGATCCTGCCAGTTCAGCATCAGCGTGCCGGATAATCTCCTGGGTTGGGGTTGCCCGATACTGCTGGTGTGATTCTTCGATACAGGGAAAACAATACTTCCCCTTGTTTTTGCTGGCGGGACAGCTCCCAGTTTATGGGGACTGAGGTTGGTTTGCTGGCTGCAGATTGCTCGATATAGACCAAAGCGCCATTTTGCAGTACAGCGGAGGACTCCAGTTGGGCCACAGTTCTCTGTAGCTGGTTGGTAGTGAACGGGGGGTCCAGAAAAACAACATCAAAATTTCCGACGCTGGGGCCAAGCCAGGATTCGGCTGACCTGTTCACCACTTCAATCCTGTTGCAGTCAAGTTTTCTGCAAAACTGCTGCAATAATCTGGCAGTAATGGGATTCTTCTCCACCAAGACAGCGCTGGTGGCACCTCGAGAGACTGCCTCGAAACCAAGTGCACCGCTGCCCGCAAAAAGATCAAGACAATGTGCCCCTGCCAAGGCTGGTTGCAACCAGTTGAACAGCGTCTCACGAATTCGATTCGGGGTTGGCCGCAAACCGTGTTGCGAAGAAAAATGCAACTTTCTGCCACGCCAGCATCCACCAATAATTCGCACATGATTGTGATGAACTTTGTTCGTTGAAGGCATGCTTGAATCTATTCTGTGAACCGGTCTTTCGGGCAATTTCATAGCAGCGTAAAATGATGCCATCTAGGCGACAGATAATAGCACCTGTTCTTTACTAGTGAATACACGCCTGTTTCGGAGTAGGACATGTCATTAATACCAACACAAAGCAAATCAGACAGCACGATCGATCCTGATGCCAACAAACAAAAATCGGGTCTGTTCAGTCGCTTGTCCCGCAGCCGCCAAGCCCTGAAAAACGGACTCAACCGTTTGTTCCTGGGGCGTGAACAGCTCAATGAAGCTGATTATGAGGCACTTGAGGAGCAGTTGTTACTGACCGATATGGGGATTGAGATCAGCATGATGCTGGTAGAACGGGTGCGAGAAGCGAAAACTGCAGACCTGGCTGTAGTAACGCGGATTCTACGACACAGCTGTGAAGAAATTCTGCTTTCAAAGAATCCGGAGCAAGCTGCAATCACCGTACCAAGGATTATCATGATGGTGGGAGTCAATGGGGTCGGCAAAACCACCACCACCGCAAAACTGGCTAGTTTTCACATCAACAAAGGTCGGAAAGTCATGCTTGCAGCTGCCGATACCTTTCGCGCAGCTGCCATTGACCAATTGCAGAACTGGGGTGAGCGTCTGCAGATCCCGGTAATCGCTCAGCAGCATGGCGCAGATGCAGCGGCTGTGGCTCATGATGCCTACAGTGCCGCCAAAGCGCGCGGTACGGATATTCTTATCATCGACACAGCGGGTCGGCAGCATGTGCAAAGTGATCTCATGGACCAGTTGCAGAAAATCTGTCGGGTTCTGACCAAACTCGACACCTCGGCACCTCATGAGACACTGCTCGTTATCGACGCCAATAATGGTCAGAATGCGATATCACAACTTCAGCGGTTTAATGAGGCTGTCGGAGTTTCCGGACTATGTCTGACCAAACTTGATGGCACGGCACGTGGCGGTATACTACTGGCCTTGGCGCATCGCTTCGCAATTCCGATACGATTTATCGGTATCGGAGAAGGAATTGACGACTTGCAAACTTTCAATGCCCACGATTTTGTCAACGCCTTGATTCCCCATACGCCCACTGTCTGAGTTCTAATCAACGTATAACCTGGTTGCTGTCAATTATCTTCAACTTTGAACTGTTCGTAATTATCCGCTGTTTTTGCCCATTACAGCCTTTATCGGGAGATTGTTTTTGTCGTATAATGCGCCGCTTTGTTTTTGCCTGGGAGGCCAACCAAGAATGTAAGGGATGGGTCTGACCCGCCAGTTTTTCGGCAGTAGACTCTCTGTTCTGGAACCGGATTCTAGTGCATTTACCACATAATCATGCTATCCGCCCACTGCGGGGCGTCCTGTCATAATACCGAGGTAGTCTTGTTAATGGATCGTTCGCCAAATCAAGGACCGCAGGGTCAAACCATAGTCCTGTTTGTCACGGCTCTTGTTACTATTTTGCTGGAACTCACCCTGATTCGGGTCTTCGATGTACAGTGGTACTCAAACATGTCTTACATGGTCATCACCCTGGCCATGTTTTCACTCGGTTTGGCAGGGGTCTATAATGCCCTCTTCCCGGTAAAGGACGAGCAGTCAGCACGCCGACGGGTCTCAGTAAGTCTATTCTTTCTCGGGGTTACCGGGGCGGTAATTCTGCCGATCATGAATACTTTGCCATTCAATTTTCATTTTCTCGATGCTCCGCTACGGCAATCTATTTCTGCATTCTTGATCATCTACGTCAGTTTGGCGCTGCCGTTCTTTTTTGCCGGGATGATCTTTAGTACCATCTTTTCAGAATATCCGGGACAGATGCAACGCCTGTATTTTTGGGATTTGACTGGTGCTGCAATCGGTGCAGTGGTAATTCTGCCACTGATTCCAGTGCTTGGACCCGGCGGTTTGCTGATGCTGGCCGCTACACTCTCTCTGCTGGTACTGGCCTATTGGTTGGGCAAAGGCTGGTCCCGCCATGTATTGGTTGTGGCAGCTCTCGCTGTGTTGGCGCTGCCTGCGGTCCAGGCTGTGTATCCATTTGCTGGCAAATCCAGTTACCTCGATTTCTATCCACATCTCGATAAGCGCGGCTATAAACTCAGCAGCAGCAGGGGGCAAATCGAGTACACACGTTGGGACCCAATCTCAAAAATTGATATCGTCAATCAAACCCGCAGCACAGATACCCCGAACACGCCAAAAAGAGCCCTTTGGATAGCCTATGATGGTGGCACCCAGAGCAGTTTCTTTTACCCTTTTGATGGTGACTTTAAAAAGCTTGAGAATGAATACCTGGGGCGCACCCCGTATCATTTTTGGGGCCGGATTGTTTTCGTCGCTGAATATCTGAAAAAGAATACCAACCAGGATGTACTGGTTATCGGTGGTGCAGGAGGTCAGGAGACCAAAGCCGCATTGCTGTTCGGTGCCAGATCCGTGGATACTATCGAGCTGGTGGGTACTGTTGTTGACCTTGGGAAAACACTTTACAACGATTTCATTGGTGGTATCTACACCAATCCAAAGGTCAATGCTCAGCAGGGTGAAGGCCGCACATTTCTGCGTTCAACCGACAAGAAATACGACATCATCCAGATTATGAGCAATCACACAAGTTCCAGTATTGCCTCGGGAACCGGTGCCATGGCTACGGTTTATCTGCAAACCAAAGAAGCCTACATGGAATACTTTGGGCATCTAAAAAAAGATGGGGTTTTACAGGTTAATCATCATATCTACCCACGTGAAATTACCACCGCGGCGCTAGCCTGGAAGGCCATGGGGCGGAAGGACTTCCAAAAATATGTCATAGCCCTGGAATCAACCGGAGTCCGTGATACCCTGCCGACCTTGCTGATCAAGATGATCCCCTGGACTGCGGAGGAGGTGCGAGTCGCCCAGACCCTGTTATCGACCAAGCGACTGGTGATTGACCCGATTCATCCAGACAAGAGCACATTGCCCCCAGTGTTCTTTTCCGGCGATTTTCCTGAAAAACTGGCAGACAGTCTGCCAGTGCGACTGATGCCGGCAACGGATGACCGGCCATATTTTAATTTTATCCGAAAATCGTTCAGCAAGCTGGAGCTGAATCCTAGCAAATTTGTGAACATATCCATTGCCTGGCTGATCAATTCACAACTGCAACGCGGGATTCCCATGGATGTCGTCCATCTGTTGGCAACTGCGATTGCTGCAGGGGTGTTTGCTATTGTGTTTATTTTTGTACCACTACTGTTTTCCAAGGTCGGTCGCAGCTCTTGGCGGGGTAAATTTTCGGTGCTGAGTTATTTTGCCTGTTTGGGCATCGGATTTATTATTTTTGAACTGGTGTTTATCCAGAAATTTATGAAGTTGGTTGGGTACCCACTGTACACCTATACTGTAGTGGTATTCGGATTTTTATCTTCTGCCGGAATTGGTAGTTATGCCTCCGAAAAGATGCGAATGGCGGATATTTCTAGTAGCAATAAACGTTGGTTATTGGCCTTTGTCGGCATTATTCTATGGTCTGCCGTTCTTCAGGTATTCGGAAGTGGCTGGTTTGAGGTCTTTATGGCCATGCCGATATGGGTGCGCATGCTGGCTGCCTATGTGATGATTATTCCACTGGGTTTTTGTCTTGGTATGCCGTTCCCGCTAGGTATTGTGGCGATCAAGGATCTGGGACCGGCTGCTGTCGCTTGGTCCTGGGCCATGAATGCGCTGTTTACTGTCGTTGGTGGGTTGGCATCGGTGTTGGCTTCTATCTATTGGGGGTTTAATCTGACGCTGCTGATTGGTGTGGCCGCCTATGTTCTGGCTGCACTGCTGTTGGGAAGGATTCGCAGTTTACCGGCGACACCTGTCTGAGGCAGCCTCCTGTGTACACGAGCTCTCCTCGTGGTCAGCAAGCAACCGATAATTCTCCTGAGCACGCTCGCTGTTAGGGTCGGCTACCGTCTCTACTTCCAGAATTTTTTGGATATAGGACGCCGGTAGCCCCTGTTCCTTTGCGCCGGCCAGCACAAAATCTCGATACCAGGCAAAGGGCAGCAGGTTTTCATCAGTAAAACGGCTGGTGGCAATATACAATACAGTGCTTACGACTTCGTCCGTTGATTGTAACTGGCATTGCATCGTTTTTCTGTGATAGCCGTGACCCACCCCCTCAAAAATATCCAGTTTCTGCAGCTGTTGTTGATCAAGCCGGTACAGGATTCCAAAAACCACGTCGCTGGGTTTGCCGGTGGGGTGAACGTTGCACTTTCCCGAACCATCGCCGCCGCGTTTGTAAAAGGACAGTTGATAGCCCGGTAACAGGGCAGTACCCACGATCGGGACTTTCCCGACTCGGGCTCGCAAACGAAAGCTGCTCATATTTGAGCCATAGGCGAAATACAACTCGGCATTCATCGGTGGCCTAGGAAGAAACTGCCACCCTATTTCCGGACAAAGTGGTCTGCAACCGCTCCAGCAAGCTCTGAAGGTCATCTCCAAAACGATAGCTGATCACTACTGTCTTCGAAACTGAGGCGATTTCAAGCTGATGTTTGTTTCGGATACGCAATTCTTCAAAGCGGCTGGCGACCTTTGCTGCAGCGGCCGCATTGGTCTCGGGCAACAGTAGCACCAAGGTGCCTTGTCCAAACCAGCCAATACGATCTGGCAAACGCAGCATGGTTGTAAGCTGATCGGCTACCGCTTCGAGTTCCTGCTGCAATTCCTGTTGTGAGGTGGTACTGCAGGGCTGCATTTCCAGAGATATCAGTGACAGGTTTCTGTCGTACCGGACCGCCACCGACATGGCATCCAGCAGACAGCGTATCAGTGCTTTTTGATCACAGAAGCCAATACTAGTGGAAAAGGAAGTGGCTTCAGGTTTGCCGGCCTGACTTGTCTCCATTCGTCCCCAGATATATCCCAATGGCAATAAGGGTAGCATCCACAGCACTGGTTGTTGTGGTAACCATTGGTAAAGGGCCAATGCTACCACTGCACCGGCCAGTGTCAGCGACAAGGGCCAATCAGGTAAAAAGCCGATGCTTCGGTGTAGATAACCGGATTTGTGCTGCAAGTGGCGCCCTCCCGAATCAAAGCAGGCAACACCCCACAGCGGGTCGCCTTTCTATCCAGTGATGTGGTTTGTAGTCACAGAACCTCACATCAAGCATAGCCTAAATCAAAGGAATTGGAAGGCGATGAATCGAAATCAATACCAAACGGCCAATTACTTTTTTCGCTTTCTTTTCCCGCTACCACCACTCTTTTTATTTTTCAGGCTAAGCACCGGCTTATGGCCAGGAGGGGTCTTTGGAGACTTCTTGTTCGCTGCTCCTTCATGTCGTTGTTCGGAAAGTTGCCTGGCATTGAGTTTTTGACCGCAAACCCAGATTTTTTGCAGTGTCCGCAGCAATGCTCTGGGCAATCCCGCAGGCAGATCAACGGTGCTGTAGGCATCAAGAATCCGGATGCCGCCGATCTGGGTACTGTCAAGCCCGGTTTCATTAGCGATCGCTCCGACAAGATTACCGGCCTTGACACCATGTTCTTTGCCCACTTCGAGGCGATAACGCTGAAATGTCTGGTGAGAATGGTCCCTTCCTGAGTGACGGCTGGGGGAGGGATATCGCTGCACTTTATTTGTTTTGCGAACACTGCCTTCAGCTTTCGACCCGGATGAGCGCGCATGGCGTTCAGGGGGCTGCCCTTCGGGTCCAGTCTTTTCAACCAATAACAGGGGTTGATCACCCTGCGCCATGCGGGCCAGTGCCGCAGCAATTTCCTGTGTCGGAATATTGTGTTCTGTCCGGTACTGGGCCACGATGTCAGTAAACAACTTCAATCCCTCATCAGCCTCCAGGGTGTCGGTAATTCGTTGCTTGAAAGCATTGATCCGCCGATCATTGATTATCGCTGTTGTTGGCATTTCATAGCGTTCAATTTTTTTCCCGGTAGCCCGCTCGATGGCGTACAGCATGCGTTGCTCTCGTGGGGCGACAAACAAGATAGCCTCACCGGAGCGCCCGGCCCGTCCGGTACGCCCAACCCGGTGAACATAGGATTCGGTGTCGTGTGGAACATCATAATTAATAACGTGTGAAATGCGTTCAACATCCAGGCCGCGAGCGGCAACATCGGTGGCCACGAGAATGTCAAGCCGACCATTTTTAAGGTGGCCTACGGTCCTTTCACGCAAATTTTGGGCAATATCTCCATTGAGTGCAGCAACAGAAAATCCTCGTGCTGCCAGCTTATCGGTCAATTCAATGGTGGCTGTTTTGGTGCGCACAAATACAATCACACCATCAATTTCTTCTGATTCAAGAATGCGGGTCAGTGCATCCAGTTTATGTCGACCACTGACCATCCAGAAACACTGATGAATAGTCTCCGCAGTGGCAGTTTTTACCTTGATCATGATCTGCTGTGGTTGATTCAAATGCAGCGCGGCAATTTTACGAATGGTTGGTGGCATGGTGGCAGAAAAAAGAGCGACCTGGCGTTGTTTCGGAATGCGCTCAAGTACCCACTCGACATCATCGATGAATCCCATGCGCAACATCTCGTCTGCCTCATCCAGTACCAGAGCCTGCAGGTGATTGAGCATCAGCGTACCACGACGCATATGATCCATGATCCGGCCTGGAGTACCCACTACGACATGTACACCGCGTTTAAGCGGGCGCAACTGGATCGAATAGCTTTGCCCGCCATAAATGGGCAGGACCCGGAAATTGCGCATGTGATGAGCATATTTCTGAAATGCCTCAGCCACCTGGATCGCCAATTCACGAGTCGGAGTCAATACCAGGATCTGGGGAACCGGGTTTTCCAGATCAATATGACTCAGCAGTGGCAAGGCAAAAGCCGCGGTTTTTCCAGTTCCTGTCTGGGCCTGACCCACGACATCATGCCCCTCAAGCAATAACGGGATAGTCTTGGATTGGATCGGTGTCGGGGCCTCATAGCCGACCTCATTCAATGCTTTGAGCAAGGATGGGATGAGAGCGAACTGGGAAAATGTCTGTGGCAATGAAGCGTCGGTAGCCATGAATTACAACCTGTGGGGTGTGCTTGAATTAGGACGGCGTAGGGTACTCTCGTCGGCTTGAATATGCTATTGAAAATAACATTATATCTGCTCAGTGGTCACAGCCAGCTGTGGTTCAGGTGATTCGCTTGCGTACTGTTGCCGAGATCAGTTCACTCACCACCATGATTGCGAACACTGCGTTCTGAATCACCGAGACCTGCTGCCAGGCGAATTCGTTGATGGCAGAATAGAGTTGAATGCCGATGCCACCTGCGCCGACGAAGCCAGGCACGGTGGATTCGCGGATATTGATATCTCAGCGGTAGACCATCGTGTCGAAGATCACCGGCATTCTCATAGACAGACGGGTCTTCAACCAGAGATTGATTGGGCATGAGTTCCTCCTCTGTGATGTGACGAGGCACTGAGCTGGTGTGCCCCAACCGTTTAGTGTGCAGAGAAGTATCAAAGTCATTTCCCATGCAAGTCAACGGCAATAACTGCGGCTTGAGGCTTGGCATGTATTGCCCGTATCCATATTTTGTCTACGTCTTGATACTTTGGGTAGCTTTGTGATAAGTTGGAGTTGTCTTGAAATAGGTGCTTCAATTTTGGCGGTCAAGGCCAACTTTACAATAATACTGGCTACCGTTTAAAAGTAGATCTAGTGCAAAAATGTGGTCATTTTCAAGGAGGGATGCATCATGCGGTACAACGCAGGTTCACTGTGGATCGTGAAGTGGCAGAGCATGTTGTTGTTCACCGTGATGGTGGTGATGGCCACGATGCTGGTACTGACAGTCGCCCGTGCCGACGATGTCAGTAATGACCCACAACCGATCGAGTTTCCTCATGATCGGCATGCCGACAAATTCAAGATCAACTGCATGTATTGCCACAGTAGTGCCCGCATCAGCAAGGTTGCCGGTATTCCGCCTGTCGCCAAATGTATCGGCTGCCACGAACATATCCCCACGGTCAGGGACAAACCGCGCATTAAAAAACTGTTCTCATACTGGGAGCAGAAAAAACCCATTCCCTGGTTGAAAGTTCACGATTTACCTGATTTTGTTTATTTTTCCCACAAACGCCATATCCAGCGTTTCATCTTCAAGGACGGACGGCCCACCCAGCAGGTCTGCGGCATGTGCCACGGCGATGTCAAAACCTTCACTGTCGGCCAAAAAGTTCGCCCATTGACCATGGGCTGGTGCTTGAGCTGTCATCGGCAGTTTGAAAAGGGCCCAGATATCGGCAAACCGGCCCCGGCTGAACGCTGGATTATCGCGGCTGCCGCTACCGACAAACCACTCACAGAACCGCAGTATCCACAGCCAGCGGTGCTCAATGTGGAAAATCCGAAAACCATGAAGCAGTCAGAAATCCAGAAAATGGCTGACAAACTGCCTGCCGAACGCAAGGATCACCTGGTCCGTGCACCACACGATTGCTGGCAATGCCACATCTAGCGGCGATACAGTATTCAGCGAGGATAGACAATGCAGACGAATAATTCCATCTCAGCATGGAGTCGGCGTGCTTTTCTGCGTGCCATGGGACTCGGCGGTGCAGGTGGCGCAATTCTGCTCAGTGGTTGTGGTGACACCGACATTATCAATGCTGTAGACATTGAAGTACGCAAGGAAAAAGTACTGCCCGATATTGATCCAGTAGATTTTGTCCGTCCCGGTATCCAGATGTATTTTGCTTCCACCTGCCGACAATGCCCTGCTGGCTGTGGTATCCATGCCCGGATTCGTGAAGGTCGGGTTCTAAAACTGGAAGGCAACCCGCTATCCCCGGTCAATGAGGGCAAACTTTGTCCCATGGGCCAAGCTGGTTTGCAGGGGCACTACAATCCAGACCGCTTGACCAAACCCATGATTCGCAAGGATGGCAAACTGGTCAGCGTGTCTTGGGATGAGTTGATGGATACATTGACCAAGCGTTTTGGGCGCAAGAAATCAAGTCGTATTGCCTGGCTCAATGGCTCAGCCAGTGGTCATCAGAAAGTCCTTATTGAGTCATTTCTGAACGCCACGGGTTCAGCCGATAATCTGTTTGTTTTCGAAGCCCTGAATCCGGCCATCGGCCATGCCGTGAATAAAGACATGTTCGGTTATTCGCCACCGCGATACAGTTTTGAACGCGCCGAACTGATTTTGTCATTTGGGGCTGATTTTCTCGGCACTTGGTTGTCACCGGTGCATTTTTCCAGAGAATACGCACGGTTTCGTAATGCGCCTCGTGGAACACTGGTGCAGGTTGAGTCGAAAATGACATTGACGGGTGCAAATGCCGACCGTTGGATGGCTGTCCGTCCCGGCAGTGAGGCAATGTTGGCGATGGCACTGGCCAGCATCATCGTCAATGAGCTCGATACCTTGCCTGATCTGTCGAATCCGCTGATGCAGACACTGGCTGATATCGATATCGCACAAGCAACCCGAATTATCGGGGTTGAATCACGTAAGATCCATAAATTGGCACAACTGCTGCTGAGCAAAAGCCCCAGTCTGGTGCTTTCCGGAGCCAGTGCCGAAGGGGGTGAAAATGGTTATGAAACCGCTTTTGCTGTCAATCTTCTTAACCATATTCTTGGTAATGTCGGCAAAACGATTCGGCCTCGGACAGTTGATACCTTTCCACAGCTGACTCCACGCTTGGGCAGCTGGAAAGAGCTGACTGAATTTACAAATGGTATCGCCTCAAAACGGTTTGATACCGTGGTGACCCATGACACCAATCCAGTCTATCTGGCCCCTCCCTTCATGAAAATGGAAGAAATGCTGCAAAATACCTTCCACCTCGCCTTTTCCCAGTTCCCTGATGAAACCGCCATGCGTGCCGATGTCGTAATCCCGGTACATTCTTACCTGGAAGACTGGAATACCAGCATACCGTCCTATGCCCCAGTCGATGATCAGCTAAACCTGCAGCAGGCTGTTATGGCCCCGGTATTCGGGAACCAAGGCAGCAAGTCTTTGGGCAACATCCTGCTGGCGCTAATCCAGCGTCAGGATGAGAATTTCAAACGTTGGAATGACTATGGTGAATACATCCGTGAAGCAGTATGGAATCTTCGTAGTATGGTGGTGAATCCACCCAAGCCAGACAATGTAGGCCAGAGCGAACAAGAAGTGTATAACCAGGGGGTGCTATCACGTGGTTCGATACAGCTAAATACCGCACCGGCAGCTGCCATCGAGGTTAGCATACCGGAAACCATGGCTGCACCGGCCGTGGCTCGGGAAGATAGTGAGTATCCTTATCAGTTACTGCCCACGGCACGACTGGGTCTGTGGGATGGGCGGCATGCTAATTTACCCTGGCTTCAGGAGCTGCCCGACCAGCTGGCCGAGGTTGTATGGGATTCCTGGCTGGAAATACACCCAAAAACAGCGGAAAAATTACAGCTTAAAACCGGCGATTTAGCCCAGGTTAGCAGTTCTCAGGGATCCATTGAAGTCAAGGTCGTGGTCTTCCCGGGCATCCATCCCGAGGCGGTGGCTATCCCTCTGGGCCAGGGCCATACCGAATATGGCCGCTATGCCAAGGGGCGTGGTGTCAACCCGCTGCAAATTCTAGAACCAAGATTTGATCGCAAAACCGGCGAACTGGCACTGTTTGGCACCCGGGTCAGGGTCGTTAAAGTAGCGGACAGAGGGCCAATCGTTACTTTGGCACACGGTGACCTGGTCCTTGACAGCAGCACCAGTACTCAGGCGGGCAGGAAACTCGTGAAAACCGTCACCACACGACAGTTTAATCGCAATGAAGAGGAGACTTGAGCCATGGCTCTGAAACGCATGCTGGAAAACTGGTCGCGGCTGCGCCAACGCGATTATTATAAAGACGCTCCCTATCTATGGGGTTTGACCATCGATCTCAACAAATGTATCGGTTGTGGGGCCTGTGTTACCGCCTGCTATGCCGAGAATAATCTACCTGTTGTTGGCAAGGACCACTGTGGTCGTGGCCATTCCATGCATTGGATGCGGATCGAACGGTACTGGGATGAACCTGATGGCAAAGCAGAAATTGATCAACAGGAGGCCAGTGATTTTCCTGAGCGGGGTGCTCACTACATTCCCATGATGTGTCAGCAATGCAACCATGCACCTTGCGAACCGGTCTGTCCTGTGGCGGCTACCTATCACTCTCCCGACGGGCTTAATACCCAGGTCTACAACCGCTGTATAGGCTCGCGCTATTGCGGTAACAACTGTCCCTACAAAGTACGATATTTCAATTTTTTCAATTTCTGGAAGGATCTGCCGCACCCGCTGGAGATGCAACTCAATCCCGATTTGACCGTTCGTGACAAGGGCATCATGGAAAAATGCACTTTCTGTGTGCAACGCATCCGGGATGCCAAGGATAAGGCCAATGATGAAGGCCACCCAGATTATGTCAAGGATGGCAGTATGCAGACAGCCTGCCAGCAAAGTTGCCCAACAGACGCCATCGTTTTCGGTAACTTGCGTGACCCGGAAAGCCAGGTATCCAAGCTGTGGGAGTCGCATCACGTGGCTCTGAATCGTCACGAACAGGACAAAGCAGAGGATATTCGTGGTTACCGGGTTTTGGAGAAATTGAATGTAGAGCCAAGTGTGATGTACCTCGATCGGGTACGTGACGTGGAGGCCTGAATGGAACACCAGGACACCATGAAAGATGTTGCATGGGCCAAGATTAATGCTGATGTGCTGCGCAGTCTGGAGGCACCACGCCGGACCTTCTGGATTGTGCTTGCGGTCTGTGCACTGCTGGTACTGAGCGGCGCTATTGCAGAAAGCTATCAGTACCAGGAAGGCATGGGTGTGGCACTGATGAACCGGCCCCACTATTGGCAGCTGTATATTTCTAACTTTGTATTCTGGATTGGTATGAGTCATTCTGGCACCTTGCTATCAGCCATCCTGCTACTCACCAAAGCCGACTGGCGCAAACCCATTTACCGCTTTGCTGAAGCCATGACTCTGTTTTCCATTCTTACCGCAGCTATTTACCCGATTATTCATCTGGGGCGGGTTTGGAATCTGTACTGGGTTTTGCCGTACCCCGATGCACGTACCATCTGGCCAAATTTTCGTTCTCCACTGCTCTGGGATGCCGCGGCAATTACCGCGTATGCCACCAGCTCTGCGTTATTTTTGTACATCGGCATGATTCCGGACTTGGCCATCTGCCGGGACAATGCCAAAGGTTGGCGCAAGAAGCTGTACACAGCCTTATCCGTGGGATGGATGGGGAGGGCCCGAGAATGGATGGCTTTTCGCAAGACCTATATTTTGATGGCTTGTTTTCTGGTGCCCCTGGCGGTATCCGTACACTCCATTGTTGCCTCTGATTTTGCCATGTCCATTATGCCGGACTGGCACATAACCTCATTTCCTCTCTACTTCGTAGCCGGTGCCCTGTACTCGGGTTGCGCCGCAATTATTACCCTGTTTGTCATGTTGCGCCATATTTTCAAGTTCGAAGCGTATATGACGACCGAAATCCTCGATAAGACAGCAAAATTGACCTTTGCTATCGCCATGGCCTGGAATTACCTGAACTTGAGCGAGTACGCCGCGATCTGGTACTCCAACGACATGTTCGAGAAAGAAGTGTTACTGGCAAAGTTTTTCGGCCCTTATGCGGTGATTGTCTGGACCATGCTGTTCTGTGCCATGGTTGCACCATTTGCCATGGTGTTCAAAAAAGTACGGCATAGTATGCTGTCCATGTTCATCCTGTCCCTGGTACTGCAATTGGGCATGTGGCTGGAGCGTTTCCAGATTGTAAGCCCGCCCCTGGCCAGCAACCACGAACCCTGGACCTGGGCTGTAGTTTGGCCCGGGGTCGTGCAGCTGGTCATAACACTTGCCAGCTTTGGTTGGTTTACCATGCTGTTCCTGGTATTTTGCAAGATCTTTCCAAGCGTTTCCATGTATGAAGTCAAGGAGATGGTCTTTCACCGGCGCAAGGCCAGTTCGCGGGCTCGTATGGAAGATCTGACAGCAATCAAGGACGAGATTATCCGGACCGAGGAGGGACTGCAATGAGAAGGCGCAAAAAACACCTGTTGTTCGGGATTTTCGAGGATTTTGATAGTGCGCGAGACGTTGTTTCCAGCTTGAAGGTGCTAGATTTGAAGGAGATGGTGGTTGATAACATCGAGCTCTATTCTCCGATTGAACATCCTGAAGTGGAAGAAATATTGGGCGATTTTCATCAGCCGGTACAACGCTTCTCATTGTTCGGCGCGCTGACTGGTGCGATCGGTGCTTTTTTGCTGGCTGCCGCCGCCGCTCAAGCGATGTTTACGGTGCAGCCACAGGGTGGAAAGCCGGTGATACCACTACCTACCAATATTGTGATTTCCTATGAAGGCACGATTCTGATCGGTGTACTGTCGACGATCGCGGCTTTTTTCATCTACGCCGGCCTGCCCAGGCGCCTCCACAAACATTATGATCACAAGGTCAGTATTGACCAGATTGGGATTGAAGTGCAGGTCCTGCCGGAACATATGCATCTGGTGCGTGCTGTTTTCGACAGTCATCAGGCGACGGAAATCAGGGAAGTTGTGGAATGAAAAAAATGGCATTACTGTGCTGCATGCTGGCCATTCCTGCGGTTGTTCTGGCCTGGCCCTGGTCGCGCGATTTTATGAACCAGCCATCGATAAAACCACAGGAAGCCCCGGTTGGCAGTTTGCCATCGGGTGCGGTGCCTGTTGGTGGCCCCTGGACCCGGGTGGAAGACAGGGATGCCACTGAGGAAATCGAAAACCCTGTGCCTGTCTCTCCACAATCACTCGCTACCGGCAAGGCGTTGTACCTAACCTATTGCCTGCCCTGCCATGGAGAGAACGGCAAAGGCGATGGTCTGGTCGGTAAAGTGTTTGAAACAAAACCAGCCGATCTTACTTCCGATTATGTCAAGAATGATATTACCGATGGCTGGATCTGGGGCACGATAACATTCGGCAGTTATATCATGCCACGCTATAGTTATGATCTGACACCCACCGAGCGTTGGCATATCGTGAACTATGTTCGCAAAATACTGGGTCGGCGCATGACTGTGAAGACTCGGGATCAACGTGCTACCCAGATCATGCGAGGCGTAGTGAACAAGGGGAAGGAGTAAGCCATGACAATGTCTTATGCGAACTGGGCAGTATTGATCGATAATTTCCTGTTTGCCCTGTACATTGCTCTGGCCGGGGTTTTTTGGGCCAGTGTGCTGCACCTGTCAAACAGCAAATGGCGGTATGAAATCCGTTTTCTAATGACTTCAGCGACGGCACTTTTTCCGTTGGGGCTGGTGTTGCTACTCATCATTCTTGCCAGCGGAGCCAAGAGCTTTCCCTGGATGGGCGGTGAGACCATGGGGGAGCCGTTGAATGGTTGGCACAATATACTCTTTTTTAATCTGCGGCAAATTATCCTCTATCTGTTGGTGTGGGGCTTTTGTGCCTATTTAGTCAAGTTGCAGAAAAAAGATTATCCCACTGCTCCGGAAATTGACCGTCGACGGTTTCGCAACATCGCCCTGTTGGCACCTTTCGTCTACTGCATCTATGGCACTATTGTGGCATGGGATTTTGAAATGACCCAATGGCCGCGCTGGTGGAGCCCGATCTACGGTCCCTACCACTTTTCTGGAATGCTGCGCATGTATCTGGCATTTTTTATTGTTGCGCTATATTTCCTGCGTGTGCGTGACCTGCTCAAAAAGCCTACTAATGATTATGTATTCAATTACTGTGCCAAGTTATTGCTGGTGATGACCATTATCTGGACCTACCTCTTCTTTATGCAATACCTGGTTATGTGGTACGGTGACCTACCGGAAGAAATCAGTCGTTTTGACAAAATGATGAATGGACCCAACTGGTTTTTATTTTGGTCATTCTTTCTGCTCAATTCCTTCATTCCATTTTTCATGCTGATCTTTTCAGCTACCCGCCAATCTCCAGCCTTGATGCTGTTCCCCTCGATCAGTATCCTGGTAGGGACATTTATCGAACACTACATGTGGATCATCAGTCCAAGGGCCGATGATATCGATCACACACCCCTGTTGTACTCATGGATCGACACGGGCATCACCCTGGCTATTTTTATCAGTGGTTGTGTGCTCTGGCACCGTCGTATGAAAAAGGATGGCCTGTATTGGCAGGAAGAGGGGGATGAAGAGCCAAAAATCGATACAGTCACCGCGTCATAAACCCAACTCAGG
>CAYQAP010000016.1:0-14938 GCA_964415515.1 uncultured Gammaproteobacteria bacterium
CATGGACTATTACTTGGCCGTTGAGAAAGCTGTCGCAATTACTACGCAGGTATCTTAAATGACGGCCATGATATGGGAGTTCACAATATACATAATCGACTAAGGTTTGTGTGATTTATAACTCCCAAGTTATTGGATACTCGCAGTAATCGCAGTTGAGAAGCGCGAAGGCAAAATAACGAGAATACTACTGATGGTCCAAGCCAGTAACGTCAGCTGTAACGGCAGATCACTGAACAGCACATCAGTGGGTGATTCACCCTGGCTATTAACTTCGACAATGTACCAGTAGCGAAAGATACCGAACATTACGAACGGAATGGTAATTAGTAACTCTTGCCGGGTACTGACGACGAACAGGGAATAGAATACCAGTGTGCTAGTGGCTGCCATTAAGGCATAGCTTTTGACCAGGGGCTGGGTATAGCGATTGAGTACTGCCCGAGTTTCAGATCCCGTGTCGATGAGTTCCTGGTGTCGTTTTATGGAAGCTAAAAATAGCGCTAATGACAGTGTGGTGACAAACATCCAAGGTGACATGGGGGCATCGAGAGCGACAGCACCAGCATATACGCGCAATACGAAACCGCTGGAAATAATGAAGATATCCACTACCGGAACACGTTTCAAGCGCAGTGAGTAGGCAAGATTCAGCAACAGGTAAATGCAGATAACAATCAGTACATCTAGTTGCCAGAGGCCAGCAGTGAATAGCGCTACTAAAGTTACAATCAGTAGGCCACAAGCATTGTGAACAGAGATTTTCCCGGCTGCAATTGGGCGAGTACGGGATTTTCGTGGATGCAGGGCATCGCTGTGGCGATCAATGATGTCGTTAAAAATGTAGACACTGGATGAGGCGAGGCAAAATAATACCGTAGCGAATAGTGCCTTGCTAATTGGAAGAAGTTGAAAGTATCCTGCAAATAGCAGTGGCGTGAGCACAAAGCCATTTTTGACCCATTGTTTAGGGCGACACAAACGAACATAATATATCCATGAAGTAAAGCTGCGCATGGCAGGTTGTACTGGCCCTCGTGGTATAGTTCGCGGTTATCGGCAGGTAAGCATCATAAGGGAACCCCCCGGTTTTGTTGGGGAGGCATAAACAGGTTGACAGCAATACGGAATCTCATAGTAACTCTTCGGTATAAGCGGCCATGCAGCATACCAGTGAGAAACCATGAGAGAAGATCATAGTATAAATCACCCACGTTGGGAGTGTAAGCACCTTAGCCTATTTTTTCTGATGTACTGGAAGAAGCTATTATTTTGGCGGATTCGCTTGGCAATTAGTGAGGAGCTTTATCGAATGCCCCGACAGAATGAGGGATGGATAGAGGAATGCTACCAGATGCTTGAGCACGTCCAGCTGATGATTTCAATTTCACCGAAATAGGCGTATCGCAACTAATCGGATAGATCAAAGGCCAGAGTGTGATCCAAGCGCAGCTCGAATTGCTATGAAAAGTCAGACAAAAACCCAAGAACAATTGCTGAGTGGATGGGGGCGTTATCCTGTCGTCAATGCACTGTGCCATTCCATTGTCAGCACCACTGATATTCGCAGGCAGCTGGAGCAAGGTTTTCATGGTATTGGCCGGGGACTGGGGAGAAGCTATGGTGACAGTTCACTGGCTGCTGCGGTACTGGAGCTTACTGGGTTAGACTGCATTCGCAGTTTTGATTGTCAGCGCGGTATTATCGATTGTTACGCGGGTGTTTCGCTGCAGGATTTATTATCGGTTATTGTTCCTGCCGGCTGGTTTCTACCGGTGACACCGGGTACTCGTTATGTGACTCTCGGCGGGGCTGTAGCCAGTGATGTACATGGCAAGAATCATCACCTGGATGGTTGCATCAGTGCTTTTGTCGAGCAACTGGAGATTGTGACAGCAAGCGGGGACCTGTTGATCTGTTCTCATGTCCAGCACAGTGATCTCTTTCTGGCAAGCTGTGGTGGTATGGGTTTGACGGGAGTCATCGTCAGTGTACGCTTACGTCTGCGCCCGGTGCAAAGTTGTTATATCGAGCAAACCACACTGCGGGCCGCAAATCTGCAAGTGGCACTGGATCTTTTTGCCGAAAATATGGATGCCAGTTATTCTGTTGCCTGGCTGGATTGTTTGGCTCGAGGCGACAATCTGGGTCGCTCGTTGGTGATGCTCGGTGAACATGCAGATTCGGGAGGTCTGGAATTACAACACAAAACTCGGCTGGCTATTCCGATAGATATGCCTGTGGATTTTTTGAATGCATTTGTTGTTCGCAACTTCAATCGCCTCTACTACCATCACGCAGTTCATGGTTTGGAAAAAAAGATCTATTTTGCCCCTTATTTCTACCCGCTTGACAGAGTGGCCCACTGGAATCGTCTGTATGGAAAACGGGGGTTTCTGCAATACCAATTTGTGGTGCCTGAAAGTACTGCTTTTGTGGCCATGAACGAAGTGTTGTCGCGAATCTCGGCAGCGCAACTGGGTTCTTTTCTTTGTGTGCTCAAGCCGACTGGCCCTGCCAATGAGAATTATTTGTCATTTCCGATTAAGGGTTTGAGTCTGGCTTTGGATTTTCCCTTTAAGCAGGCTTTATTGCCCTTGCTGAATGAACTGGATGCTATTGTGGTAGATCATGGCGGTAAAATTTACCTGGCCAAGGATGCCAGAATGTCCCCGGTAACATTCCGGCGTACTTATCCGCAATGGCAGGCATTTTCACAGGTTCGTGAGAACTACGGTGCTGTCGGAGTGTTTAGCTCCGCACAGTCAATTCGATTGGGACTGGATAAATGAGTAATGTACTGATTTTTGGCGCGACATCAGCCATTGCCACGGCCTTTGCCAGGCAGTGCGCAACCAGGAAGGGCCGGATATTTGTGGTAGCCAGGAATGCAACACGATTACAAATGCTGGTCGACGATTTACAGGTGCGTGGGGCAGCTGCAATTTCCAGTCGGGTGCTGGATGTTAGGAACCTGGATCAGCATGCTGAGGTTTTGCTGGCTGCGGTAGAATTTCTCAAGGTTCTGGACGTCGTGCTCATTGCCCATGGTAGTCTTCCTGATCAAGGTGTCTGTGAAACTGAATCATCAATGCTACAACAGGCACTGCAAGTCAATGGGAATGCCACGATTAATCTGCTGGCGTTGGCAGCGAACCAACTGCAGCTGCAACATTGTGGTTCATTACTGGTCATCAGTTCGGTGGCCGGTGATCGGGGTAGGGCTTCGAACTATGTTTATGGTGCGGCCAAGGCGGCAGTTACTGCCTTCGCTTCAGGTTTACGCAACCGCTTGAACCGGGACAATGTTCGAGTGATTACGGTTAAACCGGGATTAGTTGACACCCCAATGACCGCATCTTTCAAAAAAGGCCTGCTTTGGGCACAACCGGAAGCCATTGCACATGGCATGCAACGGGCGATAGAAAAGCAACGTGATGTGGTCTATTTGCCGGCTTTTTGGCGCCCGATTATGTGGCTGATTCGGGTGCTCCCGGAAGGTATTTTCAAGCGCCTGCAGCTATAGCCTGGCGTCACGTATTGATCTGTTCCCGGTCGATTGCGGCTCTAGTCCTGAATTGTTCCAATCTCAAGCTCCACTCGCGTTACTTGAAGCTGGTCAGGTCAAGCATGATGCGTAGATACTCCAGTGGTCCTTCTGTGCCAATCCAGGTGTGGAGAAGTCCATCCGATCGCTTGCGGTTCTTCTGTGGCAATTAACACTTTGCAGCCAGCTTTTCTCCGTGTAGCATGATCTTGTTACTTGGGACAGAGTGAGAGAAGTGCTGTGATTGACGATGAACATGTACAACGCCGTTTTTTCGAAACATTTCCAGTTTTTGATAGCAATGCGTCGTTTCGCCAGACCCTGGTCCAGAATGCTGCTTTTGCCCAGGTGCCAGCAGGCTTTGTCATTGCAGAGCCAGGGGTTGAGTGCGCGCAGCTGGCGCTGGTATTGTCCGGTCAGGTTCGGGTCTATAAGCTCGCGGAGTCGGGGCGCGAAATTACACTGTATCGTATCGAGCAGGGTGAGACCTGTGTGTTGACGACATCTTGTATTCTCAATGCCTCGGTGTTTGCGGCGTTGGCAATTACCGAATCACCGGTTGAAGCGGTGATGTTACCTGCTGTGTTCATCCGCAAATGGTTGGATCAGTACGCATGTTGGCGAAGCTTTGTGTTCGCGCTGGTGACCCGGCGCCTGGACAATTTGATGACCACTATTGACGAAGTAGCCTTTCGCCGTATGGATCTGCGGATTGCCAACTGGTTGAATTCAGCAGCTGATACACAAGGTCTGATCAGTACGACTCACCAGAAGATTTCCGATGATCTGGGTACCTCGCGTGAAGTCGTCAGCCGTATTCTCAAGGATTTTGAGCAGCGGGGTGCGATTTCATTGCGCCGGGGGGAGGTGCAGCTGCTCGACCCGCAGCGTCTGCGAAATATGGTGCATGACTAGTATTTTGCTGCCGCGCTACCACACCGGACCAGGACTATGGCCAATGTCCGGATGCGGTTTGGTGACTTAGTCACAGACACGGTAGCCTGAAGCAGGTAGGCTGTTTCTACCGTTTCATTATTTTTCAGAGGGTTTGTGTTATGAACAAGAACGTTGGATCATTTGATCGTATGTTCCGGGTTATTCTTGGTGTAGTGATTATTGCCATCGGCTTGTACTACAAAAACTGGTGGGGTGCGGTCGGTATTGTGCCGTTGTTTACTGCCATGATCGGATGGTGCCCGCCTTATGCTTTGTTGGGCATCAACACCTGTGGGGTCAAACAGCAGGCGAATTAACCAATTTTCAGTAAAAGAAACTACAAAACGTTGTTAGCCAGCCGGTGAGTTTCTCGCCGGCTTTCTTTTGCATATTTCGTCTGCTATTGTGAGCTTGACCCATTATTCATTCGGCACATCAGAGGTGGTGGCGTGCTGGGTAGTGGGGTGAGGTTGCGGGATGCGTTTTACGCTGAATTAGGGTAAAATAACGCGCACTAAAGATAGTATTCTGGTCTTAAAGAAGAGCAGCTTGTTGGGTCGTTAGTAGCAAGAGAATTTCTTCGTAAATATGCCTGTTGACCGACAGGCCGGGTGAGGTAGAAGCATTTGTTGTAGATCATTGTACCCTTACTGCAGTGATTGTTGCGCCGCGACCTTCAGTTTTGTGCTGGGCAGTCTCTCTTTAGGGATCAGGCTCATATTAACATGTTGAAGGAGTCAGAAAACATGGCCGAAAATAGCAACTCCCCCGCAACTGAACCCTCTGAATTTACTCTATACAACAATAAGACAGGTGAGTCCTGGGACTTGCCCGTGCTGGAGGGGTCTGTAGGGCCCCGGGTACTGGATGTTCGCAAACTGTACGGGCAAACCGGAATGTTTACCTATGACCCCGGCTTTACTTCTACGGCTTCCTGCCGGTCTCAAATCACCTATATTGATGGAGAACAGGGGTTGCTCATGCATCGTGGCTACCCGATTGACGTATTGGCCGAAAAGACTGGCTATCTTGAGGTGTGTTTTTTGCTGCTCTACGGTGATTTGCCATCACCGGAAGAAAAAGAAGAATTCGAAAACAGTATCACCATGCACACTATGCTGCATGACCAGATTTTAACTCTGTTTCGTGGTTTTCGACGCAATGCCCACCCCATGGCCATTATGGTTGGTGTTGTCGGTGCTTTATCAGCCTTTTATCACGATGATACTAACATCAATGATCCTCTGGAGCGGATGATTGCTGCACACCGGATGATTGCCAAGGTCCCGACGATTGGTGCCTATGCCTACAAGTATTCGCTGGGCCAGCCGTTTGTCTATCCGGATAACCAGCTGACATTTTCAGAAAACTTGTTGCGGATGATGTTTGCTGTACCAACGGAAGAATACAGGGTTAATCCGGTTTTGGCCCGGGCTATGGATCGAATTCTGATTCTGCATGCCGATCATGAACAAAATGCTTCTACCTCTACGGTTCGTCTGGCAGGTTCATCGGGAGCCAATCCCTTCGCCTGTATCGCGGCAGGTGTGGCCTCATTGTGGGGGCCGTCACATGGTGGTGCCAATGAGGCCGTGCTGAAAATGCTGGGTGAAATCGGTACCGCAGACCGGATCCCGCAGTTTATCGAGCGAGCGAAAGATAAAAATGACTCTTTCCGTCTGATGGGCTTCGGTCATCGGGTGTATAAGAATTATGACCCTCGCGCAAAAGTGATGCGAGTGGCTTGTTACGAAGTACTCGAAGAACTCGGCATCAAGGATGACCCCTTGCTGGATATTGCTATGGAGCTGGAGCAGATTGCCCTGAAAGATGATTACTTTATCTCCCATAAACTGTATCCAAATGTGGATTTCTATTCTGGAATTATTCTCAAGGCAATGGGCTTTCCAACCTCGATGTTTACCGTATTGTTCGCCATCGGGAGAACCGTTGGTTGGGTCGCACACTGGAAGGAAATGCTCGGCGATGAAGAGCTGAAAATTGGTCGCCCGCGTCAGTTGTATGTTGGTTCACCACAGCGTGAATTCAAGGGGCTCGATCGGCGCAGTCATAGCGAAAAACCAAGTTGGCACTGGCTCTGGTCTGATTCCAAGAAGTCCTGAGCTACAGGATCTATCCTTCTTCTGGAAAGTGTGGCTGTCTTTCCGGAGGGTGTGCAATGACCTGCAGTACCGGACACTGTGACGCAGTGTCCGGCTTGTTTGTGGCATATCGAAATTACCTGAAACTGACAGTTTGAGACATCTTTGTTGTGGGTAAATATGGGCAAAGTTGCAAAACAGCGTATTCGTGAGAAGAAGCTACAGACCCGCTTGCGTCATGATGCCGGAAAGGCGATCACTGATTTCAACATGATTGAGGAAAATGACCGGGTTATGGTGTGTCTCTCCGGTGGCAAAGATTCCTATGCCATGCTGGAAATATTGTTAAAGCTGCAGCACAGTGCGCCGATAAATTTTGAGCTGACTGTCGTGCATCTGGACCAGAAGCAACCCGGGTATGATGCAGCTGTTCTCCCAGACTATTTGCAGTCGCAAAATATCCCCTATTATATTATTGAGCGAGACACCTTTTCTGTAGTTGCCCGAGTTGTTGAGGCCGGCAAGACCCAGTGCGGGCTTTGTTCCCGGTTGCGTCGAGGTGTTCTGTACAATTTTGCCGAAAAACATGGCTTTACAAAAATCGCGTTGGGTCATCATCGTGATGATATGATCGAAACCCTGTTTCTGAATCTTTTTCATGGTGGTACGATCAAGGCTATGCCACCGAAACTGCGCAGCGATGATGGCCGAAATATTGTGATCAGGCCACTGGCTTATTGCCGCGAACGGGATATTGCAGCCTATGCCAGGATCAAAGGGTTTCCTATTGTCCCCTGCAATCTTTGTGGTTCGCAATCTAAGCTTGAGCGCCATAATATCAAAGTAATGCTGTCACAGTGGGAGCAACAATACCCAGGAAGAATCGAGTCGATTGCTCGGGCCATAAGCCACGTTTCACCCTCACAACTTGCTGACCGAGTCCTTTATGATTTTGTATCCATGCAAACCACGCGCGGCAGATGGAAGTCGACCGAGTGGTTAGAAGAGAAAGCGCGGTGAATGCGTGGGTGCCTCGTCAGACTGCTTTGCAGTCTCTGGCCATGGGCTTGGGAAAGTGGATCACGGGTCGTTTACGCAAGTCGATGGGACTTGAATGCAGATCAGCTCAAGTCAAGGGTCAGAATTTGGTCTATCTTTTTCGGGCCGGTACCGGCACACCGATTCTCCTGATTCATGGGTATTCAGCCGAGAAAGACAACTGGTTGCCGTTTGTTCGATACTTGCCCAAGGGTAGGCCGCTGTTGATTCTGGATCTGCCTGGGCATGGTGAATCCGATTTTTCATTTGCAACCGACTACACTGCCCCCGCCTTCAGAGACATACTGCTTGATTGGTTGGAGGTCATTGAATGCCCATGTTGTGAAATCGTCGGCAATTCGCTCGGAGGCTGGATTGCTTTGCTGATCGCACATGCACAGCCTCAACGGGTGAATACGCTGGGCCTGATCGATGCCGCAGGCGTCTATCCCCCACATCCCAGCGAATTACAACGGCGTCTGGATCGTGGAGAAAATCCCATGCTGGTATCCAGTTCCGAAGAGTATGAAGCATTCATGAACTTTGTATTTTATCGAAGGCCCTATTTGCCCTGGCCCATTAGAATTTACATGAAGGTTAGTTATCTAACAAGAAGCAAACAGAATAATAAAATCTGGCATGATATGTATGACAAACTCGAGTCGATAGAGCAACTCTTGCCAGATATTCAGCATCCGGTATTGTTGATCTGGGGTGATCAGGATCGGGTTCTGGATCCAAGTTCAGTCGAAGTGTTCGAGGCTGGCTTACCACATGTTGCAACAGTCGTGCTGAAAAACTGTGGCCATTCGCCTATGTTGGAGCAGACAAAGAAAACTGCTGCTCATTATAATGCACATTTGATCACACATGAGGCCTGAAAAGATTTGCGTATACAGTTCGTTCTGAATCTGGTCTGGTGTTGAAGAGCATTTTTCAGGGGTGTTATGGAAACAGACACGTGTTGGTGCCGCCTCACAAGGTTCTTTCGAGTCCACTGTGAAACTGTTGTGTTAGCGATTTTCCAGGTGCGAAACTTTGGCCAATAATCTGCCAAGCATGCTCGCACGCTTGCTGTGTAACAAGTCACGCAATACCATTTTATCCGGGCTTGCTGAAACGGATAGATAGAATACGCATAAGAAGTTGGCTAGCGAGGCGGGAAAGACACTCACTAGATAAGCCATCACCCATTCAAGCCAGGTGGTATCGCTTGGCCAAAATTTCTGTATCTCAGTCCTGGAATATGCACCCAAGGCTCGATCACGAAACAATTTTTTTATATTTCGATGGGGTTCACGGCGAATAACTTGTTGCTTGGCAATATCTGAAAAGTCGGGAAATGACCAAATCAATTGCGGCCATTTGAAGGTCCATATTTCAAATCTTCGTTGTGTCCACATGGCATTGCCATAGCGAATCGTTATCAATGGCTCCGCAATAACCCGGATGTTATCTATTGGCGGGTGCTGGAAAATTACTCCTACATGAATGAACAATGTTCCATAGTAGGTAATTCGATCACGTTTGATCCAGGACTGGCGTTTAATAACCACTCCACCGATAAAGGTAAGATAATTTGTGACTTCGGTAAAAAATCTTTCTCCGTCATTTTTTCCATATTGCTTATCTTCAGAAAACTGGAGCAAGCGTTCAGTATATTTTGTAGAAAAATCAATGCTTTTAACTTCTGCGTTGATAATGATGAGATCAGGGTTAGTATTTATCTGCTCAAGTACACAAGAAATTGCACCTGATTTTATCAAATCATCGTCAGTCATCAACCAGCAGTAGTTACCATTAGCATAGACAACTGCTTTATCATAGTCGCGGTCAACTCCCGAATTATGCCGCTCACGATAATAGCGAATTTCAGGGTGCAGGGCTTGATACCGCGTCATCACCTCAGGAGTATCATCAGGTGAAGCGCCATCTACCACAACGAGCTCGATGCCGGGATGCATCTGGCACAGGATAGAATCCAGTGTTTCTCCGATAAATCGCCCTCTTTTGTAGGTGGCGATACAGATAGACAGTTTAATCGAGCCCATTAGTACTATTCAATTTGACTGAAGTACAGTCAGTTGAAACCGATAAGCCGTAGAATTCTTTTTCGATAGCAATCCAGTCAATCGTTGACGTAAGTGAACCAATGGATGATATATGGCGATCAAATCATCCAGTCGTTGCCGAAACAAATCATCCTGGTGCAGAGCTATTGCACTTTTCGGCCCCATAAAATGTTGTTTCAAATTACAGGAAAGCTTTGACATTCACCACGATCTCCGAATACGTTGTAGTATATTTGAGGGAAAAACCATGGCTGAAATACAAGCCAAACATGCCAACACAGACCCAAAAATTAATTTTATGTAGTGTGGATAGTCCCAATCGATCACCAAAAACCACCCAAGCCCTATCACTATTAGTGATAGGCCAAAGGGAAAAAGTACATCATGGAACAACCATTTAATAGCAATTCCTTTCAATAAGGAGCGATGTGTCATCCATGTACCCAGGAATAGATATATACCATTAAGAATTGCCCATGCAGCAGCACCGCCAATGATGCCATACAATAAGGCAAGAACTACAGTTATTGGAATATGTGCCGATATTAATAGCAAGTTGATCTTCACAGGCAGCCGAGCCGCACCATAGGCTAACTGCAATGCATAAGGAAAATGCATTGCGCCATTCAATGCCGTACCAAATAAAAGTAATGCAATAACAGGAGAAATGCTCTGAGCAAGCTCACTATTTCCTGTCCATAAGTAAACAAAATCTTCTGAAAATGCTGCCCCGGCAACCGCAACAGGAAAAATTATAGCAGATAATAAACGGGTGCCAAATCGATACACTTCAAGCAATTTTTCGGTATCATCCGAAGCTACTAATATCGATAGTTTGGGGTACAAAGCGTTGAAAACTGGAGTCAATAGAATATACATTCCGCTTGCTACTACTCCAGCCAATGTATAGCGCCCAAAATCTTCCAAACCGATTATTTTGCTTAGTAGCACTTTATCCAATTGCATCAAAACAATGCTGGTAACAGCGACCAAACTCATACCCGCGGAAAAACGCCAAACTCGTTTTAATTCTTTGATGTTGAAAACTGCATTCTTCCTCCCTCCTATAATCCACCAGGATGCCCAGCGTGTAGTCATTACATAAGCAAAACCGACACCTACTTGCCACATAAAGAATGCCTTAATCGTCGGCGACACAAAAGCAAGAATTGCAACTGCTCCAAAACTCCCAAGCGTGACATATACTACATTGATTGCGCTCGAAACCGTCAATCGCTGCGCCCCGATGATGGCATTTTGATATAAACCGGATGGCCAGCGACAGGCTACCACTCCGCCCATCAACATCAAGGCATTCACAACTGTTGCATATGGAAGGGTATTTGATTGCAACCAATATTCAGCTATAAAAGGGGCCAGGATGAAAAAGGCAAGAGCAATTAATACAGCCATCCCCCAATAGATCATTGCCAGAGAGTGCAACAAGTTTCCAGCATCACTGATATCACAGGATGCTGAATAACGAGCTACTTCTCTGTTTATTGTTGGGGCTATACCGAAATCCAATAGTACGAGAAGTACCTGTAGTGTCGAAAAAAAACCAATCAGCCCATAGGACTCCAGGCCAAGATATTTCAGATACAGAGGAATAACAGCCAATCCAACCAAGGCAGACCAGACCGAGCTTGAAATCCCAGCCAGCAGGTTCTTACGAGTCCTCATCTTGAGTGACTATTCGTGAAAGTCATTTCACGGTGCACATGCTGCTTCACAAGTTCGTTTGGCATGCAACTTATGTTCACAGATGGCACAGATGGATGTCAAGGAGGAGATAAAAGTAATCAGTTTGAAGCTACCACAGATCCCTCTCAACCATGCCACCACACCAGTGCTCCGCCCCCCCATACACCTGGAATTTTGAAGAGCTCAAACTGAAACCAGGGGCCTGTCCGAGCCTCTCTAGGCATAACAGAAGTGAGTGAGCACCAAACTTGCAACTGTTCTACGACTGCCCAATCTGTCGATGCAGGAAAAAGCAATATCTGTCACGACCATCATCCTTGGCTCTATACAAGGCGGTGTCTGCATTTATAAGCAAATCTTCGCTGGTCTGTGTATCCTGGGGATAAAAAACAATACCAGTACTGGTTTTGACAAAAAACTACTACTCTTTGACCTGAATCTGAGGTTGATTGTTGTAGAACAACTAAAGCATTGCTACTCATTTATGTTTGAAAATTGCCGATCAAATAAATCACTTCACCAAAATGCTGTCGTACAACAAATGATGCTCATTTGCAATCTTCTGCCACTCATCTCTATCCACATCAGAGTGAAATTTTCGACGCATTCCAGCATAAGTATCAAGAGCTATTTTCATTTCATTGACATCATCTATTGTTGCATAATATAGATTATGCTTTTCATCATACCCATTCCTGGTTCTCGATGTTGTTATTACGAAAGTCCCCTGCAGCACCGCGCCATGAATCGAAGTATTCCATTCACCACCACCAGCACGAAAAGGTAGTATTACAGCATCGGCAACAGCGAGTAATGCGGCAGCATTGGGTGGGGAAAGAAACCCTGTAATGGTCACATTTCCTACCCATGGATCGATCATGGAATACTTTATAATTTCTTTTCCATAACAACTTTGCTCACTGATTTCTCCTGCTATAATTATCTGATCCAAATCAGGATTAGCAATCCTAAACAATAACTCAACACCTTTAGCTGGATAAACAAAACCGAAAAAAATGATTAATCGTTTGTTCTTTTTTAGGTATTGATTCCTTACTCGTGTTTTTTCATGCTCGGTTAATCGATTTTTTGGAATAGAAGATGCATTTTGGATATATTTTAACTTTTTATTCCATAAACTCCAACGCAACATCGAATGAATATTTTCGGCGAACTGAGGACGTACAACAACCAACCAGCCGGGAGTAATTGATTTTAAAAAAAGCCTTGGTGTTTGTCGCCAACTACATCCTTCATGCCAGGTCTGCACCACTTTTTTTCTCAGAAAAAGGCAAATAATTGGTATGATGCATGGTAATAATCCATCATCATAACCTTGGGTTGGATATTGAATATGTATAATATTCGGTGACCATCGCTGGATGATTTTTATAACCGTCAACACCTCTCCTAAATGCCATTTCCTTATTATAGGAAAGATTTCAACCTCTTTTTCTTTTCCTTCTGTTACATTGCCAGTACTGGTAAGGACACCAACCCTGATGTTCGGTATGGTGGAAAGTGCTTTTGCCAAATTGCAGCAATAATCACCTACCCCACACTTCATCGGAGGGAAAGATCCTGTTATGAACAATACTTTCATAGTTAAGCTGCTTTTTGTAACACCAACCATCCAAATGTATATTGATTTCCTGCACAATTAATTGACTTCTCGCTTACTTCGTAGTTCATTTTGCCGATAGAAGACAAACCATATTCAGAAGCGAGTTCCACAAAAGACTCCACATCCTCTTTAGAGAAGATTAACCAATCCATATCAAAGAATTTGGTTCCGGATGTATCTATTTTTTCCAGCCAATAATCAAATGAGGCGATAAAATAACCATTCGGCTTCAGTAAACGGGACATCTCTGTAAGTAAGGCTTCCGGCTGGAAGCCATGCTCAATAACCGAAATTGAAGTAATCGCCTTAAAAGAGGAATCCTTAAATTTCGTATGCATGAAATTCGTCTCTACATATTTAATGCAATCTGAGGAGGGCATCTTCTGCAAATTGGAATTTAGATCTGCGCCTGTAAGATTGGTATAGCCCAATTGATGCAGAGCAACGGGCACTTCAGATGCATAGCAACCAATATCAAGTACAGCCTCATCTACCGCCACATGCTCGGTAATAAATTTCAATGTTGCCAGTACATCCCAGCTCTTCACCTGATCACCTACCGCTATTCCCCTAACGAACCCAAACCAACGCAACAAAGAAACAAGTGATGAATCCAGCATCGACACACCTAGCTTCTCCAATTCCTTTCTCGCTTGCTTGATCTGCTGCTTGCTCTGTAAAACTTCCATGGTCATATCTACACTCTCAAATAATCCTTACCAACATTATGTGGGGTATTCTAGTAGTTTGCAAAAACAGCCAACTCAGCGATCAATCAGTAATCGCTCGATGATGTGGTCCTGTAACAATACTCATCAATAATTTCTTAGATGTCGGTTTCATCGATATTGGTGTGCCAGATATCTTGCGGATAAATCGCGGTACAGGCCCTTGTTCACAACGCCCCATGCAACAGATAGGCTAGGGAATAGAGGATATATCTCTGTGTCGTTCTGGTTTTCAGGTTTCCTTTGATGATATTTTTGATTCTGGCGAGTGTGGAGCCGCTATTTATAACCAGACTATTTGCCATAAGATAGCTTGGATTGTCAGCCCACTCAATATTTTCATTGAGAAGCGATGCTAGCTGTTTAAGAGCTGCTTGAATATGCGATCCGGATTTAATTTCCAGGATCCATTCCAGCACTGTCAGCCTCCATCGTTTCATACCGATGACATTGAGTCTGTGTTGTCTGTACAATATATAACTTTTCGTATCGTAAATAACTGTGGCTCCAGAAACCAGCATTAGCAATAGTATCCACCAGTCATGCATGAATAGATAATCGGGGTTTGAATGGTTCTTGAGTAGGGAAAAGGCATTATTATTTAAAACAACAGTATTGCCTGTTGCAAAATTCTGGAAGAAAGCTCGTGATAGATCATTTGGGTTAACGGACAACTGACGTTTGCCGACAACACGTAAATCCTGATCGACCAGGGTTAGTGCAGAACAATAAAATGCAGCTTTGCATTTTGGTTCTAACAACTTGCAGGCAGCTGATAACTTGCCGGGAAGCCAGACATCATCCTGATCTGAAAAAGCATAGTAATCATAATGCTTGGGTATGTGATATATAATCTCCAAAAAGCTGCGAGCCGGGCCTAAATGTGTTTTGCTCGATAATTGTCGTATTCTCTTGGTGTGTCGATGATTGGCGATAAGTTGTAATGTACCGTCTATGGAGCCATCGTCTTTTATGAAAACCGTTATATCAGCTCCCTTTTGTTCGAAGATACTATTTAATTGCTCAGATAAATAGTTTGCTCCATTATATGTAGACATCATGACAGCCACCTTGGGCTGAGTTCTGATTTGAGGTTTGTGCATGAGGCTGATTGATGTCACCCATTACATTCTGGCGTTGTCGTTACAGGTGTGCCTTTTTCTATGGTCTCAAAGTGGCAGTAGCTT
>CAYQAP010000016.1:15038-32477 GCA_964415515.1 uncultured Gammaproteobacteria bacterium
TGGCGTTGTCGTTACAGGTGTGCCTTTTTCTATGGTCTCAAAGTGGCAGTAGCTTGACAGGTTCACGGCTCAGAATTTCCTGGCAGTTGCTTAGATATCCATGGTGGTGAACAGCTCACTATACTCTTTGACCATTTTATGTTCAGAGAAGTATCTTACAATTCTTTCTCGATTGTAAAGCCCTTGATCTTGTCGAAGCGCGGTTGTCGTGATCAATCTTTCAAGGGCGCGTAACAGTGCCTGGAAGTCGTTTACAGGGCTGAGATAACCGCCTTTTTGATTGTCTATTAACTCGGCCATGGACGAGCTGTCAAATCCCACCACCGGCAGACCTGACGCCATGGCCTCGAGTACTGCAAGGCTTAGACCCTCTCGATAGCTGGGCAATAAGAGAATATCTACCGAGCGGTACAGGGCAGCCATCTGCTCGTGGTTAACGTGCTTGATGACTTTGATATTGTTGTGTCGCAGGTTGGTTTTGTTGCGCAGGCCAGCGGTTACAATCAATTCTGCGGTTGCGGGTAGCTGATCCGCCAGCTGCAGCAGAACCTGCCGACCCTTGCGTTGACTCGGATTGCCGGAAAACAGCACTTTGATGCGTCGATTATTGTGTGTTTGGGGAGGGAAGAATTGTTTTTCATTGACACAATTCTTGATCACCTCGACCTTGGTGTCGGGAAAGTAGCGCCTGACCAGGCCTGCCGTATAGTCGCTGACTGCGATCACTCGATTGGCGCGAAGCAGTGCCCGTGTTACCAGTGGGCGTAGCACCAAGCGGTAATAGATCTGTTGGGCACGGGGTGCGGTAGCAATGTATTCGTCATCGATATAAAAATTATGGACTGTCACGACCACATGGTTTGCTCGCTGAAAAATGAGGTCACTGCATTCAGGAATTGTGTGCAGTACGCGACAGTCCTTATTCAGAAGATGGAGCAGTGGTGGGAATAGGGCGATCTTAGGATTAAAACGTTTGATTTGATAGCCTTCGATATGCTGGCAAAGCGCCTGGTGAACGATACACGCACCACTGCCATCAGGAACCGGGCTGAAGATTTCAATCATTTAGGGTGTCGCCCCGGTGGGCCGGTGTGACAATAGGGAGTCGGTTCATGATCAGTCCGAGTTGCCGGGGTGCTGGGATAGCACATCCTCAAGTATGCAGTTTTTACACACATGCGTTGGCGATACATTGATCATAGATTGTCGAAAAATCATCGCTGATTTTTTTCCATTGATAGTGTTGCTCAACCGTCAGCAATGCTGTTTTAGCCATGGCACAACGCATGTCTTGGTCTTGAAGAGCCCGTTCTATCGTCGCAGCAAGCATCGCTGAATTCGCGGGAGACACCAGCAGTCCATTTTCACGGTCCTGGATGACCTCGGTGATTCCACCGATTGCACTGGCGATGATGGCAGTTCCACAGGCCATAGCTTCCAGCAGAATCACACCGAGTCCTTCAGTATCACCTTGTTTGTCCTGGATTGACGGGGCGACAAAAAGATCTGCAGCACAATAGCACGCCGGCAACTGCTGGTTGGGGATATTCCCTAAAAATTCGACCTGTTCGTCAATGCCAAGTATCCGGGCTTGTGACTGCAGGTCTCTTTTGAGTATCCCATCTCCGATAATGTATAGCCGAGTGGTTGACTGGCGACTCGCGGATAGATGGGCGAAGGCATCAAGGAGGTAGCAGACCCCCTTTTTTTCGACCAGACGTCCGACAAAGAGAATGGTGTGTGTATCATTAGTAACCTGCATCCGTTGATCTGCTTCAACGCCCGGATGAAAGAGCGTCGTCTCGATACCCATGGGAATGATGACCGGCGGCTTGGTGACCTGCCCGATTGCACAGGAAGTGGCACGACTATTGGCTGTCCAGCAGTCGGTATGACGGATAGTCCAGCGTTTCAAGTGGGCAGTAATTCCTCCTTGCAGGGCAAATGCATCACCGCCGTGAGCAGTCGTGATAATGGGGATCGCGAACAGCTTGCCTACAGCGACAGCGATTAACCCCTGAGGGAGTAGCCAATGCGCATGGATAACCTGAGGATGCAGCTTTCTACACCAGTACAGCAGTGCGACGAGTTGCCCAACAGCAAAAAAAGGCAGTTGCAGGATTAACCATCTGTTGCCACGCAAATTAGGCAGGATACCCGATCCATAGGCCAGCCGTTGCATACGTCGCGGTAGATAGCGAAACCGATGGACCTTGACTTTCTGATCGAACAGCGTGGTTTCGAGCTTGGCGTCGGCCGGTGACAGAATGTGGATCTCAAGGCCTTTTTTGGCCAGATACCGTGCCAGATAACGCAGAAAAATCCCGCTATTGTCCTGTTCATTGCGTGGATAGCAGGAGGTAACGAGCAGAACTTTTTGTCGCAGAATTGCCATCTAATATACTGTTATACTCATATCCTTTTACGGTGCACAGTGGGTGGGTGCAGAAACCAGACATCAGCAGCATACTACAGGCCCATGATGTTGTGGTGTATTGCGTGACGATGTCGAGACCCATGTCATTTTAGCACCGGGATATGATTGCACCAGCCGTATAGAATTGCCACCTACCTGAGAGTATGAATATGGAACTTGTTTGCCCCGCGGGAAATCTGCAATCATTGAAAGCTGCAGTGGATCATGGTGCGGATGCGGTCTATTTCGGCTTGCGTGATGATACCAATGCCAGGCATTTTGCCGGCTTGAATTTCAACATAAAAACAGCACGAGAGGGCCTGGGTTATGCCCGAGATCGGGGGGTTCGGGTATTCATGGCCATCAACACCTATCCACAACCGGCCAATTGGGCACGCTGGCAAGCCGCTGTGGAGCAGGCAGCGGATTTTGGTGTGGATGCCTTGATTTGTGCTGATATCGGGGTCATGGATTATGCTGCGAACCAGTTTCCGGAATTGCCGTTGCATCTTTCGGTGCAGGCTTCGGCCACCAATGATCAGGCTATCTGTTTCTACCATCGGCACTTTGGCATTCGCCGGGTTGTATTGCCGCGGGTGTTGTCTATACGGCAGGTGGCGCAGGTGATAAAGAACAGCCCGGTGCCCATCGAAGTATTCGGTTTTGGTAGCCTCTGTGTCATGGTTGAGGGCCGTTGTCTGTTATCTTCCTATGCCACCGGCTGTTCACCCAATACCTACGGTGCTTGTTCTCCGGCCAAGGATGTGGTTTGGCAGGATACCAAAGAAGGGCTCGAAACCCGCCTCAACCATGTCCTCATCGACCGTTATGCAGATGGAGAGAACACCGGTTACCCAACCCTGTGCAAAGGTCGCTTTGAGGTCTCCGGGAAAACAGGTTATGCCATCGAAGAGCCGGTCAGTTTGAACACCCTGGACATCTTGCCGCAGTTGCAGAATATCGGGGTATCGGCGGTCAAGGTTGAAGGTCGGCAACGGAGTCCTGCTTATGTTCGTCGGGTGACCCGGGTATTACGGGCCGCGCTCGATGCCTGTGCAAGCGATCCACTGCATTATCAACCCAAACCAGATTGGATGACCGCATTGGCTGCGGTGTCAGAGGGGGCCCAGACTACGCTTGGTGCCTACGACCGGCCCTGGCAATAATTTCTGCGGAGTCACCGATGAAATTGTCTATTGGCCCGATTGCGTATTATTGGCACCGGGAAAAAGTTATGGAGTTTTACCACTGGTTGGCGGGACAGCCAGTGGATATCGTTTATCTTGGTGAAACCGTGTGCGCCAAGCGCCGAGAGCTGGGTCCGGATGACTGGTTGACACTGGCCAGTATGCTGCAGCGTTCGGGTAAGGAAGTGGTGTTGTCGTCAATGACTTTACTGGAAGCAGGCTCGGAGATCGGCGCAGTCAAGCGGCTTTGTCAGCAGACGAACTATTGTATCGAAGCCAATGACATGTCAGCAGTAGCACTCTTGGAAGGTCGGCCCTTTGTGACCGGCCCCGGTATCAACATCTACAATGATCGAACGTTGGCGAAACTGGCCGATTGTGGTTTGAAACGCTGGGTCCTGCCGGTTGAGTTGTCCCGTGATACCCTGGCTGATATACAAGCCCAGCGTCCGCATCAGGTAGAAACAGAGGTCCTGGTCTACGGCCGTTTGCCCTTGGCTTATTCAGCCCGCTGTTATACCGCTCGACACTACGGTTTGCCCAAGGATGCTTGTGCCTTTCGGTGTCTGGATCATCCTGATGGCCTGTTGTTGTCGACCCGTGAAGGACAGCCTTTTCTGACCCTGAACGGGATCCAAACACAGTCTGCCAGTACCTGCAACCTGCTGTCGGCGCTGGCGGATATGCGCGAACTCGGTGTCGATATCGTTCGTATCAGTCCACAGGCAGAACACATGGCCACGGTGGTTTCCGCATTTTACGGTGTGTTGCAAGAAGGTCTTGACTTGGCCGTAGCCACTGAGCGTTTGGTTGCGGTCTATCCCATCGATGTCTGTGATGGCTATTGGCATGGTGGTGCCGGTATGGATGCCCTGGCTGCTGCGGAGGCATCGTGAGCTACAAAAGCCTGCGTGATTTTTTGGAAAGCCTGGAGCGTAGCGGCCAGCTGCAGCGGGTCAGCACTGCAATCGATCCAGATCTTGAAGTCACAGAGGTGTGTCTTAGAGCACTGAAAAAATCCGGCCCTGCTCTGTTGTTTGAACACCCCAAAGGCTACAGAATCCCAATGGTTGGCAACCTGTTTGGTCATTGCCAACGGGTACTCACCGCCCTGGGTATTCAGGATTCGAGCGAATTGCGTGAAATTGGTGAAGAACTGGCCTTTTTGCGAGAGCCAGGTTTGCCGGATAGTCTTGGGGCTGCCATTCGGGGCCTGCCAAAATTTCGTCGCCTCAAGGGATTGCGACCCAAGCACCTGCAGCAGGCATCGGTTCAGGAAGTCGTACTCTCTGGCGATGAGGTTGACTTGTCTGAGTTGCCCATTCAAACCTGCTGGCCGGAAGATGTTGGCAAGCTGATTACCTGGGGTCTGGTGGTCACCAAGGGTCCCCACCAGGCGCGACAGAATGTCGCAGTCTACCGACAGCAGGTTATCGGTCGCAATCGCCTGATTATGCGTTGGCTGCATCATCGCGGCGGTGCTACGGATTTTCGTGCTTTTCAGCAGACCAACCCTGGTCAGCGTTTTCCGATTGCCGTCATTATCGGGGCTGATCCGGCCACCACGCTGGCGGCCGTTGCACCCATTCCCGACACCGTATCGGAATACCAGTTTGCCGGGCTGCTGCGTGGCAGCAGCACGGAACTGGTACAATGCATCAGTCATGATCTGCAAGTGCCGGCAGAAGCCGAGATTGTGCTGGAAGGTTTTATCAATCCCGGTGAGGAAGCCGAAGAAGGTCCATTCGGTGACCACACCGGGTATTACAACTCGGTGCAGCGCTTCCCGGTATTTACCGTAGAACGAATCACTCGCCGCCATCAGCCGTTGTATACCGCCACCTATATGGGTCGGCCTCCCTATGATGAGCCCTCGGTCATGGCCTCGGCCTTCAATGAGATTTATCTACCTCTGCTGCAAGGCCAGTTTCCGGAAATTCAGGATTTTTACCTGCCACCGGAAGCCTGTTCTTATCGTATGGCCCTGGTCAGTATCCGCAAACAATATCCGGGGCATGCCCGGCGGGTGATGTTCGGTATCTGGTCATCATTGCGCCAGTTTACCTACACCAAATTTGTTATTGTCACCGACGAAGACATCAATATCCGGGACTGGAGCGAAGTGGTCTGGGCCATGAGCACCCGGGCCGACCCGGTGCGCGATACCGTGCTTATTGACAACACACCGATCGATTATCTGGACTTCGCCAGCCCGGAGTCGGGCCTGGGTGGCAAGATGGGAATCGATGCTACCAACAAGTGGCCAGCAGAAACGCGTCGCCAGTGGGGTCGGCCGATTGTGTCCTCACCGCAGGTCAGCGCCCGGGTCGAAGACATTTGCCGCAAATTGGGCATCTAATAGCTTGCTCATGCGAGTGAATGAATTCGTCGGTACATTGAATCTGAGCGATGAGCAGGCCTATCGTCGCTGGCGTGACTGGAAGCTCTCGCAGCGGCCCTCATCACTGGCGGACCTGCTGGTGGAAGTGGCTGATCCAGCACAGTTGACCACTGCGGAGCATGCGCGCTTGGCGAAAGCCTGCCACCTGTACAATGCGGCGATTTATGCCAGTGAGCGAATCCATGACCAAAGAACCGCATTGCGGGAGCTGGGCCGACAGTTCGGCCTCCTGACACTGGATCGAAACCTGGGCTCAGATGATGAGGGAATCACCGGCCTGGAGGTGCTCCAGGACCCCTTGCATCGACGCTATATCCCGTATACCAACCACGCCATCCACTGGCATACCGACGGGTATTACAACCGTCCGGAACAGGGCATCCAGGCGATGTTGCTGCATTGTGTTCGCCCGGCGAAACACGGGGGAGAAAATCTGCTGCTTGATCCTGAATTGTTGTATATTCAACTGCGGGATCGCAATCCGGACTATATCCGGGAGCTCAGCCGGCCGGATGCCATGCGATTCCCGGAAAATCGGGTCGACGGCAAATTGCTGCGGGCCGCTATTGAGGTGCCGGTATTCTCGCTGACCCAGGCAGGCTTTTTGCACATGCGGTATACCCAGCGGACCCACAATCTGAGCTGGGGGCAGGGGCAGCTGTTAACCGAGGCCAGACAACATATTGTAACCTTGCTCAGTGACTCTCAAGAGAATATTTTCAGGGTTCGATTGGAAGCGGGTATGGGCCTTTTGTGCAATAATATCCTGCATACCCGCAGTGCGTTTTCCGATGATCAAGACGCACCACGTTTGTTGTATCGTTTGCGTTATCACGAGCGAATTGAATGACCAATACTGAATCCGAAAAACCTGAATCCGTAACGGCAGCCAAAGAAGTCTTGGCTGTACCCTGCTTGCCTGGCTTTATGCGTCGTGGCTTGCACCTGGTCCCAATCTCCTTGCGCCAGAAAATTCTTGAAACCTCACTCAACCGGGTTTTTGCAGAGGCTCTGGCCGAAGGGGAGCTGGATTTCCTGCGCGAGCGCTGGCTCGCGGTCAAGGTCCTTGATGCTGATGTGGTGTTTGCGCTGAGTTTGAATACTGACGCCCTGCATGGTGACCGGATCGAGATCCGGCTGGAGCAGGTTGAAGGGGACATGGTGATTGAAGGCAATACCTATGCCTTTATGTTGCTGGCGAGTCGGCGCGAAGACGCGGACACCCTGTTTTTCCGCCGTCAGCTTAAAGCCTGTGGCGATACCGAGCTGGGTCTTTATATCAAAAATTTTCTCGATGCTTTTGATGTCAATGCCCTGCCCGGTTATATTCGCATGGATGCAGTATGCAGCTGGAGCCTGTTGCTGGCTGATTGCAGCCAGGATCTGAAGATCGCGCTGGACAGCTGCCAGCATCGCTGGCAGGATTTCTCTGCCAGTCCCCAGGGTTGAACTCCAGCGTGCAAGTTTCCAGCACCTGAAATCATGTCTCGCAGGGCTGCGATTGCGACTGGACACCAGCTGACTACGCAGGCTGCGGAGCTGATTCTGCGTGAAGGCGGCAATGCCTTCGATGCTGTGCTTGGGGCCTATTTTACCGCCTGTGTTGCGGAGCCGGTTTTGAGTGCCTTGATGGGTGGTGGCTTTCTGATGGCCCGACTTCAATCAGCAAGGCCGCGACTGTATGATTTTTTCGCGCACACTCCGTGCAGTAAAGCGGTTCAGGGCGAACTGGATTTTCGCCCGGCCCTGGTTGATTTTGGCAGTGTTCAGCAGGAATTCCATATTGGGCTTGCATCGGTGGCCACCCCGGGTTGTATGCCTGGTGTGGCAGCCATTCATCGTGATCTGTGTACCATGCCATTGCAGGAAATTGTTCAGCCGGCTGTTGCAGCCGCTCGAGCCGGGGTCCGAATCAATCCGCTGCAGGCTTATTTGTTGCAGATTATCGCGCCCATTTTCCTTGACACACCACCGGCCCGGGCGATTTATGCCAGCCCTGAGAATGCCTCAACCATTATTCAGGAAGGCGAAGTCCTCACCCTGCCCGAGCTGGCTGATACCCTGGAACTGATCGGCCATGAAGGTACCGATCTACTGATCCGCGGTGAAATGGCCAGATTGGTAGCCGAACAGTGTCGATCCGGCGGCGGTTATCTGGGCTATGAAGATTTTATACGCTATACCGTACAGCTTCGTACCCCACTGGAGCTGGATTATCGCCATGCCAGAATTTGGACGAATCCACCGCCGTGCTCCGGTGGTCTGTTGATGGCTTTTGGCCTCGATTTATTGCAGCAGCAACCGCCAGCGACCCACTGGAGTGAACGGCAGGCATTAGTCACTCTGGCGGCAGTACTACGCTGCACGGCCCAGGCCAGGATCGAAGCGAGAATCAGTGCCGAAGATCCCAGGCCAGATCCACAGCAGCTGTTATCACCGGTCTTGCTGCAGCGCTATCGTAATGAATTAGCGCATGTGGTGCAAAGTTTTTCCGGCACTACCCACTTCAGTGTGATGGACTGTCACGGCAATGCTGCGGCCATGACGGTGTCTAACGGCGAAGGTTGTGGCAGCATTGTTCCCGGTACCGGCATCATGCTCAATAATATGCTCGGTGAAGAAGACCTGAATCCTTGCGGGTTCCATACCTGGCCACCGGATCAGCGGATGAGCTCAATGATGAGTCCAACCCTGGCCCAAATGGTAGACGGTAGTGTCTGCGCCATTGGCTCGGGTGGCTCGAATCGGATCCGTACTGCCTTGTTGCAGGTGATCCGCAATCTGGTAGATTATCCGTCATCACTGGAAGAAGTGGTCAGTGCGCCACGCCTGCACCTGGATGAACAGATCCTGTATATTGAAGGCGGTCTGGATGCGCAGGCACTACAAGCATTATGCCAAGAGTATCCCGAACATCGTTTGTTCGAGGGTCACAACCTGTTTTTTGGCGGAGCCCATTGTGTACGCTCCGGCCCGGTCGGCGTGGAAGCCTTCGGTGACCCACGCCGTGGAGGCAGTGCCCGGGTACTGTAATGCCCGATGGCTTCTTTGGGTAGTCAGCAGTTTTTAATGAGGCCTTTACTGAGGACCGGGTTGTGTTATTTTCACCCTTCTTTTGAAAATAGCACAGCTATGGCTATGAGGCACTGAACCTGGATCTTTATCTCAGAGTTCGGTTCAATATACCGGAAATAATGATCAGTAATAACAATTCGCTTATACTTTGATTGTTGGCCGTGAGTATTTCAGTTCTCTATATTTGACGGAATACATGGGTTATGGGGTGCCCACGATAGGGCAACAAATGGATAAACTTGAACGGGCATATTGTCTGCACAAGATTCTGAAACAGCGTCATTAGCCTGTTTCACTGCGGAGGGAAGGCGTGACTGCACCGCGCTACGCAAAGGTTCGCGCTAACTTGTTAAATACACATTCTTTTTCCGCCCGTTAGATGGGTGGCGTTTCTCCCGGCATTCGTGCCAAGAGCGGATTGAAACCCAATATGGAACAAAGTGCGGATGTTATAGACCCGTAATTTCGGGTGTGTTCTGCTGCTCCGACAAAATCGAATCTTTCCAGTAAACAAAA
Source organism: uncultured Gammaproteobacteria bacterium (assembly GCA_964415515.1). Taxonomy (GTDB): domain Bacteria; phylum Pseudomonadota; class Gammaproteobacteria; order Arenicellales; family DRJH01; genus DRJH01. The sequence goes on from CAYQAP010000016.1 coordinate 24,634, forward strand.
ACCTGGCATCACAAAAAGTAGAAGGTATGTATTTGTTATCACATATGCTTAAAAGGGGTTAGTGTACGACGCTTCCATATGAAGGAGTACAAGGCTGGTAGAGCGAATACGGCAGTAGCCAAGTGCGACAACATGTTAATCCCTAACCCTGTGACTAAAGCTGTTTCCGCACTCATACCTAAATACACAAATCCGAGTGTCCAGCCAACCTCCATTGGGCCTGATAAGACGTTGATAGGCAGAAAGGAGGCTGCTATTGACAAGGTTGAGCCTGCCATTACTTGAAGGTATCCGGTAACCGAGGGAGGAATTGCGCCAAAACCCCACATCAGTACAAAAAACATTGCGTAAATAGTCAGCCATATTAGGACCGATAACGCGAATAAACGCAGTGAGGTGCCAATATCATTGGATACTTCAAGCCTTGAGCCAGTTTGAAGTAGACCATCTCGTAGCTTCATCAGGAATGGGGTAGACTTATTTCCAGGTCTGTTCAATATTACTAGCAGCTTTGCGGTCAAGCCAAAGATCTGTGGCAGGCGGGTGACTGTGAGTATGGTTAGCAACCATAAAATGGCAGCGACGGAAATGACAAATGCCAGGGAGGTATTGTGAAAAATAATAATTGCACTTGTGGTAAACAAAGCCAGGACAGCGACCAGATCATAAATGCGCACCAAGAGCAAACTGGCCACAGCTGCATCCGTTGGGAGATCATAGATTACCTTCATCAGTACGATATAGCTGGCCTCCCCAGCTCTAAAAGGGATGATGCGCGCAAAAAAGTTATGAATTAGAGCAACGGGGAGCAATGCTCTTGTTGTGAAACCGGACTCGTGAAAGCGGCCTAGGAGCCAGCTGAACCGAAGAGCTCGAAGAAGAAATCCGACAAAGTAGATTATCAGGGCAAGCACGATGTATCTTGTGCTTAACTTGCGGAATAATTCCAAAGCCCGCTCAAAATCAACAAAATAAATAAAGATAAGAAGAAAAATAAATGTAGAGAGGAATCCGGCCCATTTGAGCCATCCTCGCAGCCGAACTGTCAACGTAGGTAGCCTACAACGATGTTCCAGGGAGGTGGGTTTATGGTTGTTATGACCTCGATATGTGGTTGGACGAGTTTATAGAGTCCTCTGAGACCCCAATGATTTATATGGCCAGGAGTATTACCCAACTTACGCCAATGATTCAGGGCCCAATGATTTAGGGCAATTAAATATAGCAAGCGAAATAATGGCTCATTCAACACACTCAGAATCACATATTTGTTACTGACGGGACAGGTTTCATCGAGGGCCAGATGTGGTTCTTCCAAGTGCTCCAGAACCTCGGTACACAGAACCAGATCGAAAGAATCATCATCAAAGTCCAGAGTAGTCACATTCCCTTTTGTGATATCTGCTGCCGGGTTTCGCCACCGCGCCTTTTCAACAGTGTCAGGATCTATGTCAATAGCGTTGATCGAGATATTCGGATAAGCAGCTATGATCGACTTTGTGACAAATCCTTCACCACAGCCCGCTTCCAGGAGTCGAGTTGGTTTGAGTAGGCCGACCTGGCGGACCAGAGCATCTGTGAAGTGCGCAAGGAGTGCACGCTTGACTGGGTTACTCGTATGATATTTGCGTTCATTCGAGGACGTTTTGTCCATATCAGAATCCTGGTAGCAGTTGATATTGGTCTGAAATCTACCCAATGTAGCTGCACAGTAAAGTGTTTGATCATATTGTCAACAGCAAGGTAAAACATCAGCAGTAAAAAAATACCCCTTCATTTTTTGTGATCTCAGACGATTGTTCGAGGCCCAGATTCAACGGCAGCAGGGTATCGATTTTTTTTCAGCTGTCAGCAAGGCAGCTATCCGTCCTTATCCAGTTCTCATCAAGCCATACTATCGGAGGTCGCCATCCTCTACGGGTAACTATGCCGGGGTTCCTGCTACAGACGCCGCTCCAGGTCGTCTTCTGGAATCTGGTCGAGCTGTTCCAGTTGCTCGGTATCACCGCTGGAGATTGCTTCGACATAGTCTTCGACGTCCGGGGTCACAAATTCGGCAACTGGAGTGCCGATCTGACCGGCGAGTATCACCGGGCTTTGTTCATCACTGTTCACCGGGGCTCGTTCACGGATTTGGTACAGCCCGAATAGTACGAGCAGTGCAAAGGCAATGCTGATGCCGTAGAAAAAACTGTTCGGTCCAGTGCTGGACATGAAATAGGATATCAGGATCGGTCCGGTGCTTAACCCAAGACCGGATACCATGACCAGGCTTGCGCTGGCGGCCACCATTTCGCTCGGCTGCAGGCGATCATTGGCGTGGGCTATACAAAGAGAATACATGGGGATGGTCATGCCGCCAAGCAGCATGACGGAGGCCAGAAAGAGGTAGTCATGGACAGGGAACAGCGGAGTCAGCAGCGCCAGTACCGAAGCCAGTGTGGCCACGGTGAGCAAGACCAGTCGACGGTCCAATCGATCGGATAATAGCCCGATTGGCCATTGAAAAAGAACGCCTCCCAGGGTGAACGCAGCCAAAAATAACGAGATCTCGGCTACACTGAAACCGATTTGTTTGGCATAGACCGCACCGAGACCGAACAGTGTACCCTGTGCAACCCCGGTCAGCACATTGCCGATGACAGCCAAGTGAGAAGCGCGATACAGCTCACGCAAGGTCATCTTCGAGGACATCTCAAACACCGGGGCCGGGCGTGCGGTCAGCAGCATGGGAATCAGGCCCAAGGAGATAACCACCGAGACCAGAATAAAGAGATCGATTTTCGCCGGGTCTGCAACATTGAGCAAAAACTGGCCACCACCCATGGCGAGACTGACAACCAGCATATAGAGTGCCAGCATCTTGCCCCGAGTCTGATTGCTGGCACGGTCGTTAAGCCAGCTTTCCGATATCACATAGACTCCTGCATAACAGACCCCGGTAATAAAGCGCATCAAGGTCCAGAACAGTGGATCAATGAACAGGCCGTGTGCCAGGACGGAGATCGAAGCCAGTGAAGACATCGCACCGAAAACCCGGATATGGCCCACACGTTGTACCAGTTTTGGTGCCAGAATCGAACCGACCAAAATCCCCAAAAAATAGCCCGACATCACAAAGCCGATAATCAGGGTAGGAAAACTCTCCATACTGGCCCGCAATCCCAGCAATGAGGTCTGCAGACCGTTACCGAGCATGATAAAGGCGATACCAACAAACAATGCCCAGGAAGCACGGATATCTTTGAGCACAGTGGCCTCGTACGGTGAGAATAGCCTGTAGTGATTCGACACGGGTTGTCGAATGAGGGAACCGGATGGTGTCCGGAGGGCGTATTGTACTGGTCGACTTGAAAGACGACCAGTTATTATCTATCGATTTGTGGTTGCAGATGCTGAATAATCAGCTCGGGTTGACGGCGGCCATTAAAATCGTTGATGACCAGATTGTAGACGGCACGAATCTGGTGTAAAACCGGTAGCATGTCAAAGTGCTCCAGTGCATTAAAATAAATTGCCGAGATTTGCTGTGTTGAAGTCTCGGGCTGAAGCATCAGTTTGAGGTGTGATTCACCGACAATACGATGGCGTATGACCTGAAAGCAATCTTCAAAACAAGGGGTCGGAAAACCCTGCCCCCAAGGTGCCAGATCACGTAGTTTAATGGCAAAATCCAGTGTAAAGCAATCTGCAGGCAGGCTGCCGTCAGTCGCCAGCACTTGACAATCGAGATCATTGGACCAGGCTTGCTCGACCGCGGTATTGAGCAGAGTACGAAACTGTGCTAACGCCTGCTGTGGCAGACTCAGTCCTGCAGCCATGGCATGACCACCAAAGCGCGTGATCATGCCCGGGGCTGACCGGTCTACCGCACACAACAGATCGCGCAGATGCAGACCGTGAATGGAACGGCCGGAACCTTTGAGTTCACCGCTGTCTGCAGTAGCGAAGGCCACCACCGGGCGATGAAATCGATCTTTGATTCGGGAAGCAATCAGACCGACCAAGCCTTCGTGCCAGTCCTTACTGTACAGACAAAAAGCTTTGGGCAGCCCGGTTTGTTGCCTACTGATGGTGTCGGTGATGCCTTGTGCCTGATCCTGCATGGTGGCTTGCAGGGCACGGCGCTCCTTGTTTAGTTCTTCCAGCCTTTGTGCACACGCTTTGGCTTCTGCCGGATCATCCGTCAGTAGGCAGCGAACCCCTAAGGACATATCCTGCAGTCGTCCCGCAGCATTCAATCGAGGTCCTATGGCAAAGGCAATATCCTGGGTTGTGCAGGGGTGCTTTCGTTTTGCCACCTCCAGTAATGCTGTGATGCCGGGTCGGCAGCGACCTGTGTTGATTCTCGCCAGGCCTTGGGATACCAGCAGACGGTTATTGAAATCCAGGGTGACCAGGTCCGCAACTGTACCGACTGCGACCAGATCCAGTACCGCGGCCAGATTGGGTGGTGTAGCATTTACAAAGTATTTTCGCAGGATCAATTCCTGTCGCAGCACGGCCAGCAAATAGTAAACCACTCCTACACCTGCCAGATTCTTGGACCCGAACCGGTCTCCTGGAAGATTGGGATTAACGATTGCCATAGCAGCCGGGAGGATTTCTCCAGGTAGGTGATGATCGGTAATAATGACATCGATGCCGTGTGCATTGGCGGCGGCAACCCCCGCAATCGAACTGATGCCGTTATCGACTGTGACGATCAGGGCGGGCAAATGTTCGCTGGCCACGGCGACCAGTGAAGGGCTTAGGCCGTAGCCATGTATGAACCGGTCAGGTAGCAAAAAGTCAACATCAGTAGCGCCAAACTGGCGCAGCAGCAGCACCGCCAGGGCCGCACTGGTAGCCCCATCGGTATCATAATCACCAACAATCAAAATACGTTGATGCTGCTGTACGGCATCGGCCAGCCGTCTCGCTGCCTGTAAGCAATTACGTAATGTATCAGGTGGATACAGGTGTTTTAGACCAAGATCCAGGGCATCGTTGGAGTGCACTCCACGGCTACGGAGAATGCGTACCAGTACCGGATGTAGATCCGGTGGCAAGGACGAGGTTTTGTCGGGAACCGGGCGTGTGGTGATTTTCGGGCTGACCTTCATCAGTTCGTTGTCTCCAGATGGGTTCCGGATCTCCAGTGGCGCCACCAGGATCGACATTGTTGATGATTGCAATGCAGTTGCAATCGACCGGGATCGATGAGGCTTAGTTCAGAGATCTGCCCGGCCCGCAATGCTTGCCAGGCAGGCTCGATCCAGTTCCGTTCCAGGTTCTTGACCTGTTGCCGCCATTGTGCAGAATTTCGGACCTTTGCAAACTCAGAATCCACATAAATCAGGATATCCTGCTTGGCGCTGAGCTTTGACAGTTCTGTGGTATCAAGTCTGTCAGGCCGTGTACCCAGTGATTGTTTGCCGGCATACGCGCACCCTCGGATCAGTACATCATTCGCATAAACCTGAAACTCCCGGGGTGCAGGGGAAGGAAAAACTCTGCTGCATCCGCCCCATAGCCAGATGCTGTTTACAGTGGTTTTATCAGCCGCCTCTCGCTCCTGATTCCAGGGCAAATTGAATAAACACATTTCGAGTTCGGTGCGCAGTTGCTGGGCAGACGCATAAGGGGTGCCCCGAAGACTGCCAGGGTCGATAAATTGTCCGCTCATGATCTCGGTGGGGGGTACTTCAGGCAGGTCAAGGGTATTTTCGCTGTAAAGATACCAGCGGTCCTCTGCCAGAGCGGTGATCGCAAAAGGGCTGCCTGCCAGGCAGTCATTCAGCGCGCTGACCAGCATGCGTGTGGCTTGTGAACTGAGTTCCCCATCTTCAGGGGGCATGGCGATCAGACCACCTCCCGCGGTTCGCAAATGCAAGGGATCGGCCCGGCATAGCCATGCCGGTGCAGGTTTGGTGGTTTCTCCTAGCCAGTATATTCCGGCACAAAGGCTGGCTTTAGGGTGGCCCGACAGTTCACTCAGTAGTTTTGGCCACGCCAAACCCTGGCGATCACCGAAGCGGCTGAGATTGGGAAATCTCAGTCCTTTGAGGCACTGTTTTTTCTCTGTTGCAGGAAGGGCTGTGATGGATTGTGGCCACAATCCGGGCACCACAAGATGCAAATGAGACACTTAGGGCTGTGCCCCGGCGGTCAGTACAAACCACTCCCCGATCCGTTTGCGTACCCGCAAACGTTTCAGCAAGGGTTGTGGCAGTTTGCGGTAGTATTTTTTCAGGGCAATAAATACCGGTGGATGATTGGACAGCAAGGCGTTTGCTACGCCACTGGCCGGGAGCTCGTCTGGATGCGGGATGATGATTCCTGGGCCATAGAAATAAGCGGTATTGGGGATCTTTCGGACAAAATACAGCCCTTTTGTGGCGGCTGCGGGGAGTAAGGTTCTGGCATAGGTGATAACAGCCTGGGTGGAGCGTTTCTGGACCAATACCTGCCCTGTGAAAAAAATCAGTATACAGAATACCAACATCGACAAGACTGCGGTTACGGCAATTGCACGCAATGAAAACTGCAGGCACTGCAGTTCACCGGCACACCAAACAGCAAAGAGAGGCAGCAGTGGCAACAGATAATAAACCAGTAGCTGTCGTGCGAAGCTCCAGAACAAGGTCAGGCTGACCACCCCAAGAAAGAACAGGCCGGTGCTGTTCTCGGCCTTGCTGGTCGCTGCCAGATAATGCCAGACACCACGGAAAAGGCGATCGATAGTGCCCGGAGTTGCAGCATTACGACTGGGCGATCTAAGCATTTTGTAGAACAGCAACACCGGCCAGGGCAAGGTACTCAGCACAATCAGTAGCAGTGCGCTGCCATAAGGCAGGGTGCGACCTGCGCCGTATAAATCTCCGTATTGGGGAGAAACAAAACGCAGGAAGTTTTCATGAATGAAAAAATAACGCAGAAAGCCTGGTGTTGCCTGCTCGGCAAGAACAAACCAGGGTACGGTGACGAGCAGAAAAATGCCAACACCCGTAAACCACCGATGCTGTTTCAGACCATTCCACTGCTTGTTGAGCAAAGTCCAGAGGAAGGCTGGAAGGCCAAAATAGACCAGCACCACGGGGCCTTTAACCAGAAACCCAAGGCCCAGCAACAGGAAAACCAGCAGGCTGTATCGTTGTTTTAATTGAATTGTCTGTTCACGAAGAAAAGCAAAATAGGCAAACAGCGCGCCACTGGCGAACAAAGTCAGTATCATGTCAACCAGTGCGGCACCGGAAAAAATGAAATAAGCCAGCGAGGAAGCGGTGATCAACACGCTGGCAGTGGCCTGCTCCCGACCAAGGTGGCGTTGCAGAATCAGCCACATCAATAGCAACAGTAACAGCCCGGAGATTCCGGCAGGCAAGCGAGCGGCAAAGGCATTGACACCAAACAACTTGATCGCAGCCGCCATGGCCCAGAAACCCAATGGTGGCTTGCCCATATAGGGGATGTGTTCGCCGCGCATCCACAGCATTGGGGTAATGAAATCGGACGTGTCGACCATGGACTTTGCGATATCAGAATAACGCCCTTCTGATGGGTCAGTCAGAGGCAACAGGCCGGCAATCAGGAAGTGACTGGCAAGCAATACCACAAGCAGTAGCCCTAACCAGCGATCTTGACCGGCACAGATGATTTTTTTCATGCGATCAGGGACCACTGCCATGGCAACATCCAGAAGTTTGCACAAGCACCAGAATCGTTACGAGGACAGTTGTATTGCGCTGCATTTTCATGCTTTGAGATGAATACCCGGTCTGTTGATCGAGTACAGGGAGATGTCTGGGGACAGCGAATTTTTTCCACTGTGGTTCTTGGTTTTGGCCAATAGCCTGCTAGAC
>CAYQAP010000016.1:32577-40553 GCA_964415515.1 uncultured Gammaproteobacteria bacterium
GGACAGCGAATTTTTTCCACTGTGGTTCTTGGTTTTGGCCAATAGCCTGCTAGACGTCGGGTCGCAATACCTTGATGAAGGCACTGCTACGCAAGTTTCGAACCCAGTCGTTGTAACGAGCATCAAATTTGCGGGAGAAAATTTGCTCTCGAGCCTTGTTTTCATTCAGTTTGTCCCCTGCGTCAGTACGCCTGCGGGCCAACACCTGAATAATATGGGCGCCATAACTGGTACGAATCGGCAGACTGATTTCACCCTCTTTCATGTCTTTGATGACCGCTTCCACCTCAGGAACCATTTCTCCGGGAGTGAGCCAGCCCAGGTCTCCCCCTTTGAGGCGGGTGCGATTGTCCTTTGAATAGGCCACGGCCAGATCAGCGAATTTCTCACCATTGAGAATGCGCTGACGAATTTGGCGCAGACGGGTCATCATTTCCTTGGCAGTCAACAGCTTGTCGGGAGTCATGAGGATAGAGCGAAGGTGGGTTTGGTTAACCAATTGACTACGACCACCGCGACGTGCAAATAGTTTGAGGATGTGGAACCCATTGGCGGCACGAATCAGATAGCTGATGTCCCCCGCTTGCATGCGACGCAAGGCCCTGGTGAACAACAGCGGCAGTTGTCCGGCCGGTAACCAGCCCAGGCGGCCGCCTTCGAGTGCGTTACTGGCGTCCGAAAATTGCGCAGATACACTGCTGAATTTTTCGCCATCCTGTAAGGCCTTGAGTGCTTTCTCTGCTTTGTTGAGTGCTTGTTGAATTTGTTCGGCACTGGCATCCGCTGCAATCGAAATCGAGATCAGGGACAGGTCGTACTCCAGGTTCAGGTCGCCCCGTTGGCGTTCTTTGGTGAGAAAATCATCGATTTCCTCGGTGGTAACTTGTAGTTTATTCCTGATTACCAGGTTGAGAAGATCTTGGATCATCAGCTTCTTGCGAATTCCACGTCTGAATTGCGTATAACTCCGCTTTTGTTCGAGCAAACGTCGTTGTAACTGCTGCACAGTCATCTTGTTGCGGGTGGCAATTCCTGAAATGGCCTGATCCAGTTGTTCTTCGCTGACCTGGATTCCCCTGCGCTGGGCTACCTGCAATTGCAGGCGTTCGAGAATAAGCCGTTCAAGAATCTGCCGGTCCAGGATCGTTGTGGAAGGCAATGGAGTTCGACTGCTGTTGAGTTGGCTGACAACCGCACTTTTTGCCTGTTCGAATTCCTGTTGGGTAATGACATCGTCATTGACTATGGCATAGACGCCATCAAGAGGCTGACTGTTCGCAGTTTGACTGAACGGGGTAAGCAATATGCTGGTGAGCAGTAGCAGATAGCGTAGCTTCATAAATTTTGATTCCGAATTGTACTTGCAATAATGATCAACAGCCGTACCTGATACAAGCCGGCAACATTCAGCGGGCTACGCCCTATAAACCAGAGGAGATGCTGCCCAGGTGTTTAAGCTCCAAGGTGGCAAATACGGCATTGCGATAGGCTCCGGTATTGTCCAGTCGCCGTTGTGATGACAAGCCAAGACTCCAGCAGCAGCTGTTATATCGCAGACCCAGGGTTGAAACTCGACTTTTGCTGTCTGTAATAGAATAAAGTTGCTGTACTCTGATCTGCCACTGCGGGGAAAGCGGCCAGGAAACGTCGAAGTCCACTTGTTCCAGGCCATTTTTCTGATACAGATAACCAAACCGCGCGGTTCGTTGCAGATCACGATAATAAGACAGATTGAATTTACCGGTGGTGATTTCGCTGTTGCTATGGCTGTATTGCAGATAGCTGTTTACAGTCCAGTAATCTGCCACTTTAAGCTGCAACTCCGATAACAGATCAGACTGGTTCACGGTCTCGGTCCCTCCGGTAAGCTGCACCTGGCGGTCGCTGAAGAAGAAAATCTGACCCAGGCGAACATGTCCGAGTTCATTGCCTGAGCCGGTGTCGAGCAAACGACTGGTCAGTGCCATCGTCAGTTGATTCGTATCACCAATTCTGTCTCTGCCAAAAAACCGATTGGTGCGAAACAGGTTGGAAAAATTAGTGAAGTTGCCTTCTGCCGTGTCGAAGTTCGGTAGTGCTGACTGATCTTTGTAGGGGATATAGACATAGAACAACCGGGGTTCCAGGGTCTGGGTACGTTTTTGGCTCGCCAGGTCGAATTGGCGTTCGAAGAACAAGCCACTGTCGATGCTAAAAACAGAGGCTGTTCTGTTGGGATCGGTACGACCACCGGCAGTAACATTGCTGAGGCTGTAGGTCGTCGTATTGAGTTGTAACTTTGGTTTGAAAAAACTATAGGTGGTTTCCAGTGGCAGGCTGATACTGGGGTTGAGGTCATATCGCCAACCCTCGAGACGGCCACTCTGGGAAAAATTACTGGCTTCACCCTCCACGGCTACTGTAAACAGATCAGACAGCAAGGGCAAGCGGCTGTTAAATTGGATCTGGGGCAAACGATCATATGGCTGAGAAGCCGGTGGAATGGTGCTGTCGATGGTTTGATACGAATGGACCCGGCTGTTAACCGACAACCAATCACTGTTGTAATTGAGTGTTACCAGCCGGGGGACATGGGTAGCACTGCCAAGTAAAAGGTTGTTGGTGAAATCATCGAGATAGTTGTTGTCGGAAACATATTGCAGGTCGGCTCCCAAGTGCCAGCGGGGACTCAGGTTTTGTTGGTGTCGCAGTGCCAGGGCACCGCGGCTGCTTTCGATACTCTTGCGGTCGCTGGGCATATACTCACCCTTGATGCTGCCACTGGACTGTTTTGTCAAATAGCGAAAGTCCCCCTCCATTTGCAGGCCACGGGCGCTCAGGTAGCGTGGGCGCAAAGTCAGATCGTAATTCGGAGCCAGGTTCAGATAGTACGGAACTTCAATGATCATGCCTGAGTTTTTTGCCGTACCGAATTTCGGGGACAGGAATCCAGAGCGCCGTTTGTCATTGAGAGGAAATTCCAGATAAGGAGAATAAAAGATCGGTACATTCTTGAATCTGATGACGACATTGCGGGCATAGCCGGTGGCTGTATTATTGTCCAGTTTCAGAGAACTGGAGTGAGTCAGGACGTCATCGTGGCCAACCGGGCAGAAAGAATAGTTGGCGTCCTTGAGCACCATCACATCCCGATTTTTGATATCGACTCTGCTGGCATCACCGTGGCCACTAACATGTCGGGTTTTGTCTGACCCTGTGGGCCGCAGGCGGTCCGCATTCTGAAAACGGGCCTTACCGGTATACCCTTGCTCTTTTGCCACTTGAAAATTCAGAAACGGCGTTTCCAGCCGATCACCATCACGACTGAACAGTACCGCATTGCCACGTGCCTCGACCGTATCGGTATCTTTCTGGTAGCTCATGGTATCACTGCGAAGGTACAGTCCGCCATAGGTCGCTACGGCATTCCCTTTCAGATCGACTCGATTGCTGTTGGTGGCTTCGATAACATCTGCTTCGAGATCGATTTTTTCCGAGTCAACACCCAGAAGGTCCGGCAGCACGATAATATCGCGACTACAATAATTGGTATCTGCAGCCATTGCGGCAGGCCCGACCAAGAGGCCGCCGAGCAGTATGCTGGGCAACAGCAGGAAATTTCTCTGACAATATCGTATGCCGAAAGTATTGAAGGCAGATAGAATACAGCGTTTGCTTGAATGCTGGAAATGCATAGGGTCGAAGCCTCTTATTCCTGAAAGATGTTGAAATGTGCGGCATCATACAGTCTGTACTGTCCATTCTGCGCGACGGAGTACAGAATGGGCGGCCCCGATTATATAGGGTAACCGGATGAGAGACAAAAGACTCGTATTGCTTTCTCAGTGGCTTAGTCAAGACCTGGGAATGGAGACCAGAGGCCTGTGTTCGGCATCCAGCGATGCCAGTTTTCGTCGTTATTTTCGCTTTCAGAGTGGTGATTCGACCTACGTTGCCATGGATGCACCACCGGATCAGGAAGACTGCAAGCCGTTTCTACAGGTCGGTCGTGAGTTTCTAGGCCTTGGGATCAATGTGCCTGAAGTGCTGGAGTGTGATCTGAAACAGGGGTTTCTACTGTTGACTGATCTGGGAAAACAGACCTATCTACAGCGACTGAACGAAGAAAACGCTGACCAACTCTACCAGGATGCGATCGCATCTCTGGTTAAAATCCAGCTTGGTGGTATGCATCGCAGGGGTGTCTTTCCGGCTTATGATGCGGCATTGTTATCTGCTGAAATGCAGTTTTTTGCTGATTGGTTGCTGGGTCGGCATTTGCAGCTTGTATTGGATCAACAGCAAACCCTGGCTTGGATGGCTTGCCAGCAGTGGCTGGTAGAACAGGCACTATCCCAGCCCGTGACCTGGCTGCATCGTGACTACCACAGTCGCAACCTTATGGTTTGTTTGCATCATAATCCCGGGGTGTTGGATTTTCAGGATGCGGTCGAGGGCCCGCTGACGTATGATCTGGTTTCGCTGCTTAAGGACTGTTATATTCTCTGGCCACGACAGAAAATTCTGGAATGGCTGGCCTGCTACCGAACACAGGCGAGTCAGGCCGGGCTGGTACTACCTACGCAGACAAAATTGATTGAGTGGTTCGACCTTATGGGGGTCCAGCGGCACCTCAAGGCAGCCGGTATTTTCGCCCGACTTTATCACCGTGACCAAAAACCCGGCTATCTGGTGGATATCCCACGTGTGCTGGGTTATATCATGGCAACTGCACGACGCTATCCTCAGTTGTCTATTTTAACCAAGCTTTGCCAACGTGCCTTCGAGGTACGCTACTAATGGACGCGATGATTCTGGCCGCTGGCCGCGGTCAGCGCATGGGAGAACTGACCGCCAATACCCCCAAACCACTGTTACAAGTAGCGGATGGGTCCTTGATTGAGCATCAACTGCGGCATCTGTCAGCAGCCGGCTATCTGCGTGTTGTTATCAATACCCATTATTTGGGAGAACAGATTCACCGGCAGCTCGGTCAGGGCCGGACTTTTGGTCTTGAGATTGCCTATTCCGACGAATTTGCTACTGTGCTGGATACCGGCGGCGGGATTTTCCAGGCACTGCCGCTGTTGTCCGATCCGTTTATCGTTGTGAACGGCGACATTTGGACCGACTACCCCTTCGAGCAGTTGTCGATAGCTGACACTATGCTAGCCCATCTGGTTCTGGTTGCTAATCCCGGGCATCATCCACATGGTGATTTTCTCCTCCACGAGGGTCGAGTTCAGCCTCTGGCCGATCAGGGTGAGTCACCTGGCCTGACATTCAGTGGCATTGGCTGCTATCGAAAAGCCTTGTTCCGGGGGGTTGATCAGACCGTATTTCCTTTGGCTCCACTGCTGAGACAGCAGGCTGAATCGGGTCGAGTCTCGGCCGAGTCATACAGCGGGCAGTGGTATGATATCGGCACACCGGAGCGATTGGCTTGTCTGCAGCGAGAATTCAATAAGGAATTGGTTCGAGAATAATTTTTTACTCTGTCGCTGTTGCAGGCAGTCACAGAGTCGATGAGACAGCAAACATCGACCACAGTGTCAGGACAATAGGCTACAATCGCGCTGCCATGAAAACGCAAAGTCTGCCACTTGTTATCGAAGCCACAGAATTGGCAGCCTGCCGGCCAGAAGAACTGCTGCTGATCGATCTTGGAAAAAAGGACACCTACCTGCAGGCACATGTTCCCGGGGCAATTCATCTGCACTATGGACATCTGGTCATTGGTCAGCCCCCGGTTCCCGGTTTATTGCCCCCATTACAGCAACTGGCTACCACCCTCGGCCAACACGGCATTGGCGACGGACGAGCTGTGGTGGCCTATGATGATGAAGGCGGAGGTCGGGCTTGTCGATTGCTGTGGACCCTGGATGCGGTCGGTTTGCCGGCCGGTTCACTGCTAAATGGTGGCATACTCACCTGGGCCCATGAAAATCTTCCACTAGAGGCCGCCGTACACCTGCCTGTGCCCTATTCGCTGCAACTTGAATCGACAACCATGGCATTGGTCGATCTTAAATATGTGTTCAATCATTTGCACAAGCCAGGGGTAAGCTTGCTGGATGCCCGCAGTGCAGACGAGTTCACTGGTAAAAAAGTACTGGCCATGCAGGGCGGTCATATACCCGGGGCCAGAAATTTTAACTGGACCGATGCCATGGACCGACAGCGTCAAGCTCGTCTTCTTGATAAAAAAATCTTACTGCAGCGATTGTCAGCTCTGGGGGTTTTCCCAAACCAGCATGTGATTACCTACTGTCAAACCCATCACCGCTCCTCCTACAGCTACTGGATGCTCAAACATTTGGGATTTCCACAAATCAGTGGTTATGCCGGTGCCTGGGCAGAATGGGGCAATACCAGAAATTTACCGATAGAACTCTGATGATTATCATTCTAAAACCCGATATCGATGCGTCTTCACGCACCTGCCAGGCTGTTGTAGATCTACTGGCTGAGAAACCCAATATTCGCACCCAGTTGCACCATGTTATTGGTGCCCAGCAGGTTCTGACCGAAATTTTTGTGGTTGGTGATACCTCCAAGCTTGATGCGGAGGAAATATCAGCACTCGAGGATGTGGATAAAGTAGTGCGGGTGTCCCGGGACTATCGCCTCCTGGGTCGCCATAACGAGGATTCACGGGAAGCCGGTTTTTTCTATAATGGTGTGGAATTTACCCAGAACAGTTTCACTATTTTCCCTGGACTGTGTGCGGTCGATACCCGTGAGCATGTTGAGCAAACCATGCAGGCCCTCGCAGCCAGGGGCCTACAGTGTACCCGCATGGGCGCGTATAAGCCTCGCACAAACCCCTATTCATTTCAGGGTTATGGAGAGAGCTGTCTGCCCTGGGTATTCGAGTTGGCAGGCCAGTATGGCATTCGCGTCATTGCTATGGAAATCACCCATGACTCACACATTGATGAAATTGCCGCAGCGCTGGATAAAACCGGTAACCCTACCGGTGTAATGCTGCAGATCGGAACCCGCAACACCCAGAATTTTGAACTACTTAAAGCGGCCGGGCGACATCAGGAGTTTCCCGTTCTGCTCAAACGCGGCTTCGGGATTACCCTGGAAGAATCTCTCAATGCGGCCGAATACCTTGCCAGTGAAGGCAATCAGCGCGTGATATTTTGCTTGCGCGGTATGAAATCTCACCTTGGTTTGCCACACCGTAATTTTGTTGATTTCGCCCTGGTACCGACCGTACAGCGTCTGACCCTGATGCCAGTCTGTGTTGACCCGTCACACTCTGTCGGCAATCGTTTGCAAGCACCGGACGGTATCCCGGATCTGATGCATGCGGCTGCCCAGGGCGTGGTAGCCGGGGCTAATATGGTATTGGTTGATTTTCATCCCCAACCTGATACTGCACTGGTCGATGGTCCGCAGGCGTTTACATTCCAGGAGCTGGACTGGTTTGTTAAGGACATGCACTTGGCACGGCAAGCCTATCTTGCCCGTCGAGAATTGGCGCGACAGCACTATGCGGCGTTCGAGCCATCGGCGTAGCCGGGCAGTCTGTGTCCGATCTACCCGATGACGACGACTGGCGATGTCGATTAACGGCTGATCAGTATCGTGTTTGTCGCCAGCAGGCGACAGAAGCTCCTTTTTCAGGGGAATATTGTCAAAACTGGCAGGCGGGTATCTATCACTGTGTTTGTTGTGGTCGGCCACTGTTTAAATCTGCCAGCAAATTTGAATCCGGGTGTGGCTGGCCCAGTTTTGATGCACCACTCGATCAGGACAGCACAGTGAGCCGTGAAGATCACAGCCTGGGCATGATACGGCGGGAAGTCCTTTGTGCGCACTGTGACGCTCATCTGGGCCATGTATTTGAGGACGGACCGACGGCATCTGGCCTGCGCTACTGCATCAACTCGGTGGCACTGAAATTTAAAAAGGGGTAGGCATCTTACTTGTGTGATTTGGTCGCTTGTGAAAAATAACAGGCTGTATGTGCGTAAGGAGAAAAT
>CAYQAP010000017.1:0-14341 GCA_964415515.1 uncultured Gammaproteobacteria bacterium
TAGTGACCGACCTAAAATCCATGATCCTGGACCAAGGCATCACGCTGCGCCAGTTTCATATCGTGTCGTACCATCTCCTGGACCAGCTCGGTAAAACTGGTTCGCGGTTCCCAGCCCAGCTGCTCTTTGGCCAGGCTTGGATCACCCAGTAACTGCTCCACCTCAGCAGGCCGAAAATAGCGTGCATCCACACGAACAATGCAGCGGCCCTGCTCATCATAGCCTTTCTCATTGATTCCCTCACCCTGCCAGTGAATAGATATTTCAATTTCCTGGGCTGCTAATGAGACAAATTCACGCACGGAATGTTGTTCCCCGGTAGCTATCACATAGTCTCGTGCCTGCTCCTGCTGCAACATCAGCCATTGCATTTCGACAAAATCACGGGCATGACCCCAGTCCCTGCGAGCATCAAGATTGCCAAGATATAGACACTCCTGAACACCAAGCTTGATCCGGGCCAAGGCCCGGGTGATCTTGCGGGTAACAAAGGTTTCACCACGTTTCGGTGACTCATGGTTGAAAAGAATGCCGTTGCAAGCATACATGCCGTAGGATTCACGGTAATTTACCGTGATCCAGTACGCATAGAGCTTGGCAACACCATAGGGTGAACGCGGATGAAAAGGAGTGGTTTCAGTTTGTGGTATTTGTTGAACCAAGCCATAGAGCTCTGAAGTCGATGCCTGATAAAAACGGGTCGTTTTCTCCAAACCCAATAAGCGAATGGCCTCCAAAAGTCGCAGCGTACCAAGAGCATCCGTATCCGCTGTGTATTCAGGCTCTTCAAAGGATACTGCAACATGGCTCTGGGCTGCCAGGTTATAGACTTCATCAGGTTGAACCAGTTGCACTATACGAACCAGGTTGGTGGAATCGGTCAAATCTCCATAATGCAGGGTAAACCGGCTGCCTGCACCATGAGGGTCCTGATAGATGTCATCGATACGAGCGGTATTAAACAGAGAGGCCCGCCGGATCAAGCCATGTACATGATAGCCTTTTGCCAGCAACAGGTGCGCCAAATAAGCGCCATCCTGACCAGTGATTCCAGTAATTAATGCCGTCTTTGACACAAGATTCCTCCATTAATGAGTTAAGAAACTAACCAACACTCTGGCCAGTGGGAGTACCGTGAGATCTGCCATAATCATCATCGTAGCGTTCTATATCATCTTCCTCAAGATACTCGCCAACCTGAACCTCAATAATCTGTAGCGGCAACTTGCCACGATTTTCCATTCGGTGGCGGGCACCCACAGGGATATAGGTGGATTGATTGCGGGTGATGATCTCGGTTTCTTCACCCCGAGTTACCGTTGCGGTGCCAGACACCACCACCCAGTGCTCGGAACGATGCTGATGACGCTGCAATGACAGCTTGGCCCCAGGGTTAACCGTAATCCGCTTCATCTTGAAACCTTCATGCTCTTCCAGGACGGTGTAACTGCCCCAAGGACGGCGTACGGTCATATGGATCGCCCGCTCCGGCGCATCCTTTTCTTTGAGAACATTGACCACCTCTCGAACCCGTTGGGTCTCATCTCGAGGCACAATCAACACCGCATCATCCGTCTCGATAACACACAAATCCCTGACCCCCACTGCCGCCAATAAGCGGTGATCACTGTGGAGCAGGGTATTCTCACAATCGAGTGCCAATACGTTACCCTGCAAAACATTCGCTGCGGCATCTTGCAAGCTGATTTCATGCACTGCATCCCAGCTGCCAACATCACTCCAACCAATATCACAAGGCACCACAACCAGTCTGCCAGGCTGATTGACCACTTGTTCGAGTACCCCATGATCGATGGAAATTTCTGGCATTGCGGCAAAATACTGGTCGACACAATACTGAAAATCGACCATTGATTCACTGCAGTCGGTGATCTGTCGTAAAACGGCAGTGATCTCGGGCATGATCTGCTCAATGGCATCGAGAATATCCTTCGCGCGCCATACGAACATACCTGAATTCCAGTAATAATGGCCCTCCGCAAGATAGCGCTGTGCCGTAGCCAGATCCGGTTTTTCGGTAAATCCGGCCACTGATTGCCAACCCGTACCTGAAGCTTTCACAGTGGTTGTCGCTCGAATATAACCGAAACCTGTATCTGCACGCTGTGGTGCAATCCCGAAGGTCACCAGCTTGCCCTGTTCTGCAGCCTCTATGGCAATCTGCAGGGTTTGATGAAAGGCCTGGATATCACGGATGACATGATCAGCCGGCAACACCAACATCACCGGATCGGTATCAACATTCGTTTGCTGCAACAACCAGGCTGCAGCAAGCGCAATCGCCGGCGCGGTGTTGCGCCCTTCCGGTTCCAGCAGTGTTTGGTATTTCAATAGCTCCTGATAGGCCTCACCTGCAGCATAACGGGAACTTGAAACCACCAGCACATCGTCCACAGAACACAATGGCTGTAAGCGCTCGATGGTTTCATCCAGCATGGTCCGTGGACCATCAAGACAAAGAAACTGCTTGGGAATCTCAGTACGTGATAAAGGCCAAAGCCGGGACCCTGTACCTCCAGCGAGAATAACGGCAGATAATTTATTGCTGTTCATGAGTCTCCCTTTTTTCATCACCCCTTGACTTGCAGATGTTTCAAATATGCCGGGTAGAAGTTGCCGTCGAGGTCTGCCGTTTGATGCGCTGCAGTAGATCGTAAAATATCATTCGGATATGACCACAAATCAGACCTGAGCTCAGTATATGGCGCGCCCGGAGGGATTCGAACCCCCGACCACCTGGTTCGTAGCCAGGTACTCTATCCAGCTGAGCTACGGGCGCATTGTAAGGTAGTTACCCAAGCCGTCTTGACTGTTGGGTGGCGGAGAGGGAGGGATTCGAACCCTCGATGGAGCTATCAACCCCATACTCCCTTAGCAGGGGAGCGCCTTCAGCCGCTCGGCCACCTCTCCTTATTGGAACGGTCGAGTAGGATAGTGATTTTTTACTCACGGGTAAAGCCTTTATTCGTCAACAGAAGATGGATTTTCATCGTCAGGGACTTTTTTCTCTCCTCGAATACGGTTGTAGATTTCCTCCCGGTGAACGGGTACATCCCGTGGTGCCGTAATACCGATTCGCACCTGATTGCCCTTTACGCCGAGCACCGTAACCTGGATATCATCTCCAATATTCAATGTTTCCCCAGTTCTGCGGGTTAATATCAGCATGACTTACCCTCCTTGTGAATCACTTGTAGCACAATCCCCATCAGCTGGAGCACACCCCAGCAAATGATCCAAACCAAACGCTTTGTGCAAAGTCCGGATTGCCAGCTCCAGGTATTTATCTTCCACAACTACGGAAATCTTGATCTCCGAGGTCGAAATCATCTGGATATTGATGCCCTCAGCGGCCAACGACTTGAACATGGTACTGGCCACCCCGGAATGGGAACGCATACCCACCCCAACCACGGAAATCTTGGCTACATGCTCATCGCCTACCACTTCGGTAGCCCCAAGCTCTGCCGCCAAGCGATCCAGCTCCGCCCGTGCCTGTAGCAAATCCTGTCGGCCCAGGGTAAAGGTCAGGTCGGTGGTGCCATCGGCACCGACATTCTGGATAATCATGTCAACATTGATACCGGTGTCGGCAATCGTACCCAACACGGTGTAAGCAATGCCGGGTTTGTCCGGGATACCGCGTATGGTCAGTTTGGCATCATCAGTCTGTCCGGCAATACCGGAAATCAGGGGCTGTTCCATCTTTACTTCCTCATAGCTGATCAAGGTTCCGGGGCCCTCCTCAAATGAGGACAGGACCCGCAGCGGGACACGATATTTTCCAGCAAACTCTACCGAACGGGTCTGTAGTACTTTGGCACCCAGGCTGGCCAGTTCCAGCATTTCCTCGACCGTAATCGTCTCCAACCGACGGGCATCGGGAACGATACGAGGATCTGCGGTATAGACGCCATCAACATCGGTATAAATACGGCATTCATCGGCTTTAAGTGCAGCTGCCAGGGCGACGGCGGTAATATCTGAGCCGCCACGACCCAAAGTGGTTATTTCCCCGTCTCGGTCAATACCCTGAAAACCAGCAACTACCACGACCCGTTTTGCAGCCAGATCCTGGTTGATTCGGGCACCGTTTATTTCCAGAATCTGTGCTTTGCCGTGAACATTATCTGTCAGGATATTAACCTGTCCCCCGGTGTAAGAACGTACACCGATCCCCTGCCTGGCCAGTGCCATGGCCAGCAGCGCAATGGTTACCTGTTCACCGGTAGACACCAGCATATCCACTTCACGGGCTGGTGGCTGTTCATTGACCTCATTAGCCAACGACAGCAGGCGATTGGTCTCACCGCTCATCGCAGACAGTACAACGACGGTCGCATCACCCTGGTCATGCGTTTTTTTGACCAGCTCAGCTACTGCGTTGATACGCACCACATTCGCCACCGATGTACCACCAAATTTCTGAACTATGAGCGCCATAAGTCTTGATCATCTAGCATAAAATAAACATGGAAAAAGCCACCGGTAGATCCTCTGGGTGCCTGCTGCTATCGTACCATCAGGCTGCACCGGCGAGTCGTTCGTGGATCCAAGGTTCGACGGCGGCCAGTGCATCCTGCAGTTTCGAGGCCTGGGGGCCACCACCCTGCGCCATCCCCGGCCGACCACCACCGCGTCCGCCAACCACAGCTGCCAACGTGGCCACCAGTTTACCGGCCGGCAAACGCTCGGCCAAGTCCTGGCTCACACCTGCGATCAACATCACTTTGCCATCCTTGACCCCCGCCAGCACAACCACCACTGAGCCGAGTTTATCTTTTAGCTGATCAATGGTCTGACGCATCACCTCCGGGTCGGTATTCTGAACCGGTTGTGCAACCACCTGGATGCCGTCGATGACCTGCGCCAGTGCAGCCAAACCCATACCATCTTCGCGGGTCTGCTGCTGCTGCAGCTGTTTTAATTGCAGTTCCAGTTGTTTTTGCCGAGTCAGTAATTGTTGTGCCCGGCCCGGCAGATCAGAGAGGGTCACTTTCAGTGTAGAACCAAGCTGCTGCAATAACTCCCGTTGCTCATGAACATATTGTAAAGCGGCCTTGCCCGTGACCGCTTCAATCCGCCGCACCCCGGAGGCGATACCCGATTCAGCAATAATAAAGACACTGCCGATCGCACCAGTACGGGCCACGTGGGTACCTGCACACAACTCCCTGGAAAACGCACCCATACTGACAACTCGCACCTGGTCATCGTACTTTTCACCAAACAGCGCCATGGCACCACTGGCTTTGGCCTCTTCAAGGTTCATCAGCTGGGTTACCACCTTATGGTCCGCAACAATCTCGTCATTAACCAGAGCCTCGACCTGACGCAACTGCATCACCTCCAGGGCCTGAAAATGAGAGAAATCAAACCGCAATCGATGCGGCCCCACCAGTGAACCTTTCTGCTGCACATGAGTACCCAACACCTGTTTCAGCGCAGCATGCAGCAGATGCGTAGCAGAATGATTGCGTGCGGTCGCAGCCCTGGCCGATGCCTCCACTGCAACCTGAACCTCGGCTCCTGCTGGCATCGCACCTGATAATAGTGTGCCGTAGTGGCCGTATACGCCTCCGGGCAATTTCTGCACGTCCGTGACCTCGAACACCGCATCTGCAGTACTGATCTGTCCACGATCCGCGATCTGACCACCACTTTCTGCATAAAAAGCGGTGACATCGAGTGCCAGCAGTCCATCCTGTCCCGCCTCCAACCGGGTCACCGCCTGGCCAGCCTGTTGTACTGCCAGCACCAGACCCGTCGTACAAGTCGTTTCGTAGCCCACAAATTGGCTTGGCTGCGAGGCTTTCAGGTACTGCTTTTTGACGCTCGTAAAACGGCCGGCTGCCCGGGCCCGAACCCGCTGCTGTGCCATCAGATCATCAAACCCTGCAGTATCGACCTTGAGCTGGCACTCGCGGGCCATATCCATGGTCAGATCCAGCGGAAACCCATAGGTATCATAGAGCTTGAACGCCACTGTACCCGGCAGCGTGTCACCCCGTACACCTGCCATCTCCTGCTGCAGAATACCGATCCCCTGATCCAGAGTTTCGGCAAATTTCAGCTCTTCCTGTTTAAGAACTTTTTCCACCAGTGGTGCAGCCTCTCGCAGCTCTGGATAGGCTGCCGCCATCTCCTGGACCAGTGCCGGTACCAGACGATAGAAGAACGGCATGCACCCACCCAGCATATATCCATGGCGGACCGCACGCCGAATAATCCGGCGCAACACATAACCGCGACCTTCATTGCCAGGCATCACGCCATCGGTAATCAAAAATGCTGTGGAGCGGATGTGATCAGCGATGACTCGCAGCGACTGACTATCAGGATCGTGCACATCCAGCAGCTCGGCCGCAGCCTGGATCAGATGCTGAAAAAGATCGATATCGTAGTTGCTGTGCACCCCCTGCAGTACAGCCGCCAGGCGCTCCAGGCCCATACCGGTGTCAACGGACGGTCGCGGTAGTGGGTGCAACTGGCCATTCGTATCCCGGTTGTACTGCATGAACACCAGATTCCAGATTTCAATATAGCGATCGCCGTCTTCTTCTGCAGTACCCGGTGGACCTCCGGCCACTGCCGGCCCATGATCATAGAATATCTCACTGCAGGGGCCACAGGGGCCGGTATCACCCATACTCCAGAAGTTGTCGTCCCCGGCAATGCGAGCAAAATGCCGTGGGTCAATACCGACGTCATCCAGCCAGATCGCGGCCGCTTCATCATCATCTGTATAGACGGTAACCCACAGCTTTTCCGGTGCCAGACCTATGTGTTGGGTCAGCAAGCACCAGGCATGATGGATGGCTTCACGTTTAAAGTAGTCGCCGAAACTAAAATTTCCCATCATTTCAAAAAAGGTATGGTGACGGGCGGTATAACCGACATTATCCAGATCATTGTGCTTGCCGCCAGCACGAACACAGCGCTGCACTGTCACGGCTCGCTGATAATTGCGCTTTTCCAGCCCCAGAAAGGTGTCCTTGAACTGCACCATCCCGGCATTGGTAAACAACAGAGTCGGGTCATTCTGCGGTACCAGTGGGCTGCTGCGAACCACTTCGTGACCATGGCTGTGAAAATAATCGAGAAATAACTGACGGATTTCAGCGGTCTTCATGATCGATGGTCTCTTCTGCTCCCTCTGCTACACCCGGGGTCACTACTGCTGGCATATGGCGTCGAATTTGTTCGGAACTAAAGCCCCTTGATTGCAGGTGTCGAGCCTGTCGCGCCCACTCCCGGTAGTTGCTGGCGGGAGTAGAAAAACGGCGTAACCAATACTGTCGCAGAACCGTCGGCCAATCGACCTGATCCAGCTGCGGGCCTACAATGTCTGCCGATACACCTCGTTGTTTCAGTTCCCGCTGTAACTTCAATGGCCCGTCACCCCGCTGCACGCGGTAATACACATAGGCCTCGGTAAAACGCAGATCACTCAGCAGACCCTGCTGCTGGAGTTGTTGCAGCGTAGTTACAACCTCGGTCAACGTATAACCTCGGCTGATCAGCTTCTGCTGCAACTCGCCGGCGGCATGTTCGCGACGGGTCAGCAAACGCAACGCCACATCCTCGACAGGTTTAGAGGGCTGTACGCGCATACTGGGAAAACAGCGGGCTACGAAATCAGGCTTTCGCAGCCACAGCCGTGCCGGCAAGCACCGGCAACCCATGCCGACTACGCAGATCGGTTTCGATCTGTGCGGCCATTTCAGGGTGATCAAGGAGAAACTGCCGGGCATTGTCCCGGCCCTGGCCGATACGTTCGCCCTGACAGCTGTACCAGGCTCCGGATTTTTCCACCATTCCATCCTGTACCGCCATATCAAGTAACTCGCCTTGCAGTGAAATACCAACGTTGTACAAAATGTCGAATTCAGTCTGCTTAAAGGGAGGTGCCACTTTGTTCTTGATCACCTTGACCCGGGTCCTGCTGCCGATGACTTCATCGCCTTTTTTTATGGTGCCAATTCTGCGGATATCCATTCGTACCGAAGCATAGAACTTCAAGGCATTGCCACCTGATGTGGTCTCCGGATTGCCAAACATAACACCTATTTTCATACGAATCTGGTTGATGAAAATAACCAGCGTATTGGAGCGTTTGATATTGGCCGTGAGCTTTCGCAAAGCCTGTGACATCAGTCGGGCCTGCAGGCCAACATGAACATCCCCCATCTCCCCTTCGATTTCGGCCTTCGGGGTGAGTGCTGCAACGGAGTCAATCACTACCACATCAATAGCGGCAGAACGGACCAGCATATCGGCAATTTCCAATGCCTGCTCCCCGGTATCGGGCTGCGATACCAGTAGATTGGCGACATCAACGCCGATGCGGCCAGCATAGCCAGGATCAAGCGCATGCTCCGCATCAATAAAGGCCGCCGTGCCACCCTGTTTTTGGGCTTGTGCGATTACCGACAAGGTCAGGGTTGTTTTGCCGGAGGATTCCGGTCCATAAATCTCAGCCACCCGGCCCTTGGGCAACCCGCCGATACCAAGCGCGATATCCAGCCCCAGAGAACCGGTAGATATGGCAGCGATGTTGGCATCAATCTGCTCATCACCGAGGCGCATGACCGAGCCCTTGCCAAATTGTCGATCGATCTGTCCCAGCGCCGCACTCAAGGCCTTGGCTTTTTTATCGTCCATCGTTTCTCCCTCATGTATCCATACGTTACCAGCATTTCCTGTAAACACGATTGGCTGGAAGCCAGCATTTTGAATAGTGCTTTCTAGCGTCGAAGTATAGCACTGCAACCCTGGCTTGGCATCCATTTTGACCGCTTCAGACAGCGAAGCCTGTAAACGCCCCGCTCTTTCAATATGACCGCGAAACCCTCTTCATTTTGCGGCCAGCGGTCCGTTGCTCCCGCTATTGTCTGGACAGAAGAAGTCGGCAGTACACGTTAACATGACCGCAAAGCAGCCAAAAGCCCTTGCAGAGCAGCCTGAACCGTCTGCAGGCGCACCGCTTCGCGATCACCCTCAAAGTGATACTGTCGCGACCAGGTGTGTTGTTCAATCCCCTGCCAGGCAATCAGCACCGTTCCCACCGGCTTTTCAGATGTACCACCACCGGGGCCAGCAATACCACTGACCGCAATCCCCCATTGTGCTCCAGTGATCCGACAACCACCCGTCACCATGGCCTCAACAACTGCAGCACTCACCGCACCACAACTTGTCAAAAGTTTTTCCGGAACCCCAACCAGTGTCGTCTTCGAGGCATTGCTGTAGGTTACAAACCCCGCCTCGAACCAAGCTGAACTGCCAGCAACCGCTGTGATCACCTGTGCAATCCAGCCACCACTACAAGACTCCACAGTAACCAGTCGCTGCCGCCGCCGCAGCAGCTCCTGGCCCAGCATCGTCGAGATCGACTGCAATCTCACCCGACCTTCACACCGAAAAACATTTACACCTCATCATCTTGTTTGCCCCGGCTCATCAAATCAGCCAAATCGACATCCTCCGCTGCCGTGGCGGCAGCAACCGGAATCTCAGAACCGAGCAGGATGGATAGCCAGCGGGTGTGCTCGTTACTTTCAACAGCTATTTTAACCAGCATGGACAAAGGGACCGACAAAAACATCCCGACCGGACCCAATACCCAACCCCAGAACACCAGTGATACAAACACCACCAAGGTGGACAAACCCAAACTGCGACCCAGAAATTTTGGCTCTATCACATTGCCGATCAGATTGTTAACAACAACAAACCCGGCTGCGACCCACAATGCTGTACTGGTGCCTGATTGCACCAGTGCCAGCAATATGGCCGGCACGGCGGCGATTATTGAACCGATATTCGGTACAAAATTAAGAAAGAAGGCCAATACGCCCCAAAGGGCTGAAAAATCGACCTGCAGCGCTGCCAACCAAAGCCAAACTGCCAGCCCGGTCGCCAAACTGGTGGCCGTCTTGATCAGCAAATAGCGCTGTACATTCGTGATGAATAAGCGTGAACGGGCCAGATACTGCTGTGGATTTTTCAATATAGCCTGCAATTTTCCGGGCAAGGAGACGCTTTCCTGGAGCAGAAAAACCACGGTTAGCAGAATCATAAAAACATTGGTCAGAACCCCACCTAGGCTATTGACCAGGCTACCGACCAAGCCGATGGCTGCTGCCGGATCCAGATAACGCAGGAACTGTTGTTGTGAAAGATCAATCCCCAATGGATCAAGGACGGTCAGAAAACGCAGCGCCAGATCATGTAGGCGCTGTTGATAAAGCGGCACGGCCTGAGAGAAACTGTCCACCGAATGACCGACACCAACCAACAGAGCCAGTACAGCCAGCATAATCACCGTCAACACCAGCAGCAACGACAACCAGGATGGCAAACCACGTTGCCGCAACCACAATAGCGGTGGAGTCCCAATAATAGCCAGAAACGCCGATAACAAGAAAGGCGTCAACAACTCCCGGGAGGCTTTCATCCCGGCCACAACAATGACGAAAGCGGCCAAGGTCAATAACATCCTGGCCGGAGCCGAAAAACCGTTACGGCTACCGCGAGTACGGCGTCCGGGTGCTGGAACACGGAAAGAGCTCAGCTGCCTGTTCACTAAATTGTTGTACCTGGATCAAACAAAATTTGTCGCCTCAATATCAGCAAGTTTATGCAAAACCCTAATAAAATACATAACTAACCGACATGAATGTATTGAATAAAAAGTATAAGCCTGCTATTTTTACCAGGATGCAAATGCATTGTATAGGACTGGGCTGAAAATTACCCGTTTCACTGCCTGGTCCAAAAACTTTCCCTTGAGGATGCGCATAATGATCACTCAGCACAGTCGATTCGTACAACTGCTTACCACAGTCAGTATTTCCACCGCTATCTTCTTCAGCGGAACGTCGCTGGCTGCCGAACCCACCTGGTTCGGCCAGACTGCTGATGGGTCCTGGCTGGTCGGTGCTGATTTTGGTGCCGCACAAATCGGTCGTACTGGCCATCGGGATACCGGCAATGCCGGAGTCACGGTCGGTTACGAGTTTTCCCGCCCGATTGGGTTCAGTGGCACTTCAACGATTGAATTTTCTGCCACCACCTCAACGACCGATGGCAACATCGGCTTTGACAGCATTTATGGTGCCACCGGTAACTGGGATGTTGATACCCAGAGCCTGTTTTTTACCTACAGGACCCCCGGCACAGTTTATTTTAAAGGCAAGCTCGGTGGCATTCAATCCAGCATCCGCTCCCGTGGCACCACCTTCAACATCAAAGAGGACGATACCAGTTTAGGATTTGGTGCCGGCCTCGGCCTGCGCCCCTGGAAAAATGTGACGTTTGAAGCGGAATATGCTGGCGCTTCCGGTAGCAACGACATCAGTCTAATCACGATCGGAGCCAAAATTGGTTTCTAGGTCAGTCAGGAATCGCATACTGCACCATTAGTCTACGACCCCTGAGCCAGCAGTGGTGAGGTTACAAAGTGCAGATGTGCCTGCGCTTCACGCAACGCCCGGACCACTTCGGCCGACTGATTGCCACTGGCAAAAATAAACCCTGGATAAGTGTTGCCTTCCGGCCACGGCACCAGTTCATACCCTTCACGAACATCAATCAGAACCTCATCTACGCCCACCACTTTGCGGGCAGCCGATAACCCTTCCACTCGACGCAAAACCCCCCCTGTGGTCACCGGGATCATCATCACACCTCGGGCACCCCGAGCCTGCTGCCAGCTAATTTCATCACCGACAGTCAAGGCCAGAATCAATTGCTCAAGGTTCTGGCCGGTGCCCATCGTGAACAGTCGACTGCAAAGTCCTCCAATGGTTCTCGGTGCCAGTTCCAGCAACCAGGCCCCCTGTGTATTCAGTCGACATTCAGCATGTACCGGTCCGGTACGCAATCCGTAAGCCTGGCAACAGGCACTGAGCAAGCTTTGAACGTGTGCCACCTGTGTGGCAGATAATGCGCTCGGAGTCACATAAATACTTTCTTCAAAATAAGGCCCTTGCATAGAATCAGGTTTGTCAAAAATGGTCAATATCTGCAAGTCACCCCGTTGCAAAACAGCTTCAACAGCGACTTCATCGCCATCAATATATTGCTCGATAATCACCCGCTGCAGCGCTTTTCCAGAACCCTTGTAGATACGCTGTATCCGATTGATGGCCAGATGCAAATCGGCAGCAGAATCGGCCCGAATCACACCCTGACTGGCCGCCATGTTGACCGGTTTTGCCACACAGGGGTAGTGCCGCCATGTCGACACGACTGCCTCTCTCTCATCCAGCTCCAGGCTGACAAATGCCGGAGTCCGAATGCCTTGATCACGTTGACAGATCCGGGCCAGGTCCTTGCGTGAAGCCGTGGTTACTGCTGTCATGGAATTATGCGGCAAATCCAGCAGGCGGGCAATCTGTACTGCCAGCGGCAAAACCGAATCATCCAGTCCCAGTACCCCCTGAATCCCTAACCGGCGATGCAGCGTGCGGATGGTTTCAAAGGCTGCAGCGGGCCGACGAGTATCCAGTAGCAACCCTGACTGTCCGACCAAAACTGTGCTCTCAACAGCCCCATTGACCGGCACTACGACCA
The DNA here is from genome assembly GCA_964415515.1 of uncultured Gammaproteobacteria bacterium. Lineage (GTDB taxonomy): Bacteria > Pseudomonadota > Gammaproteobacteria > Arenicellales > DRJH01 > DRJH01. Next base: position 12,601 of record CAYQAP010000017.1, read on the forward strand.
CAGCCTTCAGACCCAGTGCCTGCGCCGCCCGCACGAAGGGTACCAATCGATAACTGGCATGAGGCGCAAGCAGCAGGACGGCGCCAGCTGACCTGATGGCAGCCGTCACTGCAAAACCATCTCAGATACAGGGGCGGCGGTTCAAAAACCGCAAGCACCGCCCCCACAGCCGGCACAGCCACCACTGCCCCCAACAGACTGAAAGACATTATTGAAAACAAAGCTGGTATTAACTCCGTCTTCAACGTAATCGATTTCACAACCTTTCAGGTATCCCAACGCTACAGGATCAACGACTATCTTGAAATTCTCGGCTTGCAGTACGCTGTCGCGTTGCTGGGTTCCTTCCGTAAAGGTCATGCCATAGTTCATGCCGTTACAACCGCCTCCGGAAACAAAAATTCTGACACTATCGATTTCATCATCTGCAGAGCGCAGTAGCTGGGCAATTTTTTCACCGGCTGACACCGTGACCTCAATAAACTCATCAGTAATAGCATCAGGGTAGGCGAGTTGCTGTGACATGGATATTCTCCGTTTCCTGCAAATACAGGATCAATTATAGGCTGACATTTCAGAAACGTTTATTTACAATACCCATGCGTGATAGTCAAGTTTTCCTGCCTACTTCTTCCCCACCTTTTGCGAACGAGGATTGACGATGAGTCGAATGGTTTTTTGTCAACATTTACACAAAGAGGCTGGAGGGCTCACCTATGTGCCCTACCCGGGAGATCTCGGGCAGCGCATTTATGAGAACATTTCCGCCGAAGCCTGGGCTCAGTGGCAAGAGCGTCTGGTCACAATCATGAATGAGAACCGTCTCAGTACAGCAGATCCTGAGACCCTTGATGTTATTGAACAGCACCTGCTCGGTTTTCTGTTCGGCGAAGGAGATCTGGGTCAACTACCCGAGGGATTTGCGCCACGTGGCAAGAAATGATCCATCAGTCTTTCAGGCATTACCGATCTTCGAGCAGCGTTTTCATATCCCGTACCGCACACTCGATACCAACAAACAAGGCTCTGGCGATAATGGCATGACCGATATTCAATTCCTTGACTTCGGCAATTGCTGCAATCGGCAAAACATTATGATAATGCAACCCATGTCCGGCGTTAACCTGCAATCCCAATGATGCGGCAAAACGAGACGCCTTGATCAGGCGGGTCAATTCCTGCTCTCGCAAGTGCGCATCCGATGCATTCGCGTAACAACCGGTATGCAACTCGATTACAGGCGCACCGGTTTGCTGAGCAGCCAGAATTTGCGGTTCTTCGGGGTCAATAAATAACGCCACCCTGACTCCAGCTGTAGCCAGTGTAGCCACAGCTTGAGTGATATGAGTGACTTGCGCCGCCACATCCAGACCACCTTCGGTAGTCAGCTCCTGGCGCTTTTCCGGCACCAGACAACAATCTTCCGGCCCGATTCGAGCGCATATCGTCAACATTTCAGAGGTGGTTGCCATTTCCAGATTCATTTTGGTTTGCAAGGTCCCCCGCAACACCTCAACATCCCGATCCTGGATATGCCGCCTGTCTTCACGCAAGTGAATCGTAATGCTGTCTGCACCGGCTTGTTCGGCAATAAATGCCGCCTGTACCGGATCCGGGTAACGGCTCCCTCGAGCCTGGCGCAGAGTGGCGATGTGATCAATATTGACACCAAGATAACTCATTGTGGGTTACTCCATCTGCTTCTAAGGATATCAGTTATCTACTGGCAGTTATCTACTGG
>CAYQAP010000017.1:14441-22789 GCA_964415515.1 uncultured Gammaproteobacteria bacterium
GGTTACTCCATCTGCTTCTAAGGATATCAGTTATCTACTGGCAGTTATCTACTGGCAGTTATCTACTGGGAGGCTGTCGAGCATACACCGCCTGCACCACCTTGCGACTTAGTAAAGGCTTGCCGTCGAGATAATGCTGCAATACCTTACGCAGCAACTGCTTGATTTCCCGGCGCTGCCGAACATCTGTCCAGTGTTCTGCAGCCAGGGACAATAATGCGGCACCCGAAACACCGATGGCTGGCTTTGGCTCCGGATGGTCGAGCAATTGCGGACCGCTACCAACAATATAACGATACAGCAAATGTGGCTCTACCGCACGTTTCGATATCATTTCGGCATTCAGATGCATGCCATAACCGAGATGCTCGAGCAAGCGTTTCTCGAAAACTCTCAGAATATCTTCAGACCACCCGGGTTCTGCCAGCAGCTTCAAGACGCTGGCATACTCAACAAACAAGTGTTCATGGGCATCATAGCGGGCGAGCAGTCGCAATAATAACTCATTGAGATAATAGCCACACAATCGGGCCTTGGCATCGAGAGTCGAATGCCGGTTGACAAGATCAAATTCCACTGCCGTTAAAATGGGCATTCCACCACGGCCACTCCAGTTTAACAGCAGTGGCTGAAAAGGTAACAGTACGCCTCGCTGCACAGATTTTGGGCGCCGTGCCCCTTTTGCCAGCAAACACAGACGCCCCAGATTGTGACTGAATACATCAACCAGTAAACTGGTTTCAGACCAAGCCCGGGTATGCAGTACATAGCCTGGCTGAGCAGTGAAAGATCGCGTCGACACCGTAGCTATTCCTCGGTATATCCCAACACCCGCAAACTGTTGACGTCATCCGCCCAACCACCATGCACCTTAACCCAGAGTTTAACAAAAACATGGCACTGAAAATAATTTTCCAGTGCCCTGCGGGCACGCTGCCCCAAACGTTTGATCTGGCGCCCCTGCTGGCCGATCACGATCTGCCTCTGGCCACTACGCTCAACCCAGATCACAGCATGAATTCGCACCAGTTTCGATGTTATCTCCAGGCATTCGATCTCCACCGCCGTAGCATACGGAAGCTCATCACCGAGCCCGGAAAAAAGCTGCTCGCGGATCAACTCTGCCGCTATAAATCGTGAACCTTTGTCAGTGAGCTGATCCGCTGGAAAGCCCTGCGGTCCGGGTGGCATACAGCGTGTAATCGTATCCAGAAGCTCCGGCAGGTTTTTTCGCCGTAAGGCCGATACCGGTATAATCTCTGCAAAATCTGCCTGGTGACTCAATTCCTGAAGAATCGGCAACAATTGTCGCTGATCAGATACGCGATCAATTTTATTGACCACCAAAAATACTTTTGCAGTTTGTGCCTTAACCACCTCAAGTGCTGCAGCATCAGCCACTGTCCATTGCCCCGCAACGACCACAAAAAGCACGACATCGACGCCCTCCAGGCTACTCATGGCCGTGCGGTTGATAACCCGATTGAGATATTTTCTGGACTCCCGATGCAACCCCGGGGTATCGACAAAAACTATCTGACAACAATCACTGGTATGAACCCCAAGAATTCGGTGCCGGGTGGTCTGAGCTCGATGCGAGACGATACTGACCTTGCTACCCAGCAAGGCATTGACCAGTGTTGACTTGCCGACATTGGGCCGTCCTACAACGGCTGCAAATCCAAAACAATAATCAGCGTTTTCCATCAGTATGCCGCTGCAGAAGCCTCACAGGTCCAGTTCTTCTACAACCACAGACTTGTAGAATTGTAGCGCCTGCTCGGCCGCCTGTTGCTCGGCCAGCCGGCGGCTCCGACCAAGACCGGTGAAGTTGTAATCATTGTCGATCCGACAAATCACCTCAAATTCCTTGCAATGATCTTGCCCTGAGGTAGCGACAACCTGATAGGTTGGCAGGGCCTGCTTGTGTTGCTGCAATAGTTCCTGGAGCCGGGTCTTGGGGTCACGAAAATCCGTATCCGAACGGATTTTCAGTAATTTTTGCTGCAAAATTCGCAATATGAAACGGCGTACCTGAGCCCAGTCACTGTCTAGATACATGGCGCCAATCACGGCTTCGAGTATATCGGAAAGAATCGAATCGCGTTCAAAACCACCGCTTTTAAGCTCACCGCTACCGAGCTGTACATAATTGCCCAGACCCAGAGTACGGGACAATCCGGACAGGTTTCGACCACAAACCAAGCTGGCTCGCATTCGACTTAGCTTGCCTTCTGTCACCCGGGGAAACCGTTGATACAGTACATCACTGACAATCATTCCCAGCACACTGTCACCGAGAAATTCCAGTCGTTCATAGTTTTCATGGTGCATGCTGCGATGGGTCATCGCCTGCATTAGTAACTGCTTATTATTGAACCGGTACTGCAGCTGATGCTCGAGTTCGCAGCAGGCATGTTCGGAAAGACCCATGCTTGATTCGGTTCTCACGGAGCTTTCATCGGCATTTCGACATGCTCCGAGAAGGTCAGCAATGCACTGATATTGTAGACCATCGGCACCACTACCTCATAATCGATCGCCAATTTGAGAATATTATTATTTTTGGTAATTTTCAGTTCTTTTTTGATATCGACCAAATCAAGTGCAAAATCAATATAGAGAATATTGCTCAATCGACTGACGATCGCTCTGCGACTGAGTTGCTCTACATTCTGCTCCTGCATCACGGTATTGAGTGCTTTCCGGATCTTTTGATTGTCCAGATAGGGTGGTGCGAGTTTGAACAGTAACAATGCAAAAAATACAATCAGACCCAGCACCAGACCCAAGCTCCACAAAGTCCAGCCACGTTGTCGGCTCAACCCGAAACTCGATCTCCGGGCCTGCGCCCATTTTCTCCGTTGTACCATCTCAAGATCTCCGTAGTGCGCGGGCATAGCGGCTGGTTCTGTTTCCTCGGTTGATCACAGCGTGAATCAGTCAATCGAGGTCCCCGGTCTCGACCAATCCGGCGAACTGGTTTTATAGTTCCAACTGAACCAGATAAAAAATGCCCTGCCAACAATATTGGCTTCCGGCACGAAACCCCAGTAGCGACTGTCATTACTGTAATCCCGGTTATCTCCCATCATGAAATACTGCCCCTGTGGGACGGTGAACTCCAGGTCCCGAGGATTGTAGGGCCGTCTCGGGTCAAGCACAATTTTATGCACGACCTTGCCCAGTGTTTCATTAATCTGGGCTCCTTTGACCTCTCGCATGCCTCCGGACTCGAAGGAAAAACTCCCGACCTGCTGCTGTGGTGCCAGCTTACCATTAATATACACCTGCTTTTGTCGATAGGTAATGCGATCACCTGGCAACCCGATTACCCGCTTGATAAAATTGACCGATGGATCCTGAGGGTATCGAAAAACCATGACATCACCACGTTTTGGCTCGCCGATCGGAAAAACTTTACGATTGATAATCGGCAATCGAATCCCATACTGGAATTTGTTGACCAGAATGAAATCACCGATATGCAGGGTCGACAACATCGATCCGGAAGGAATCCGAAACGGCTCTATCACAAAGGAACGCAGCACGAATACAATCAGAATCACCGGAAAAAAAGCCCGCGCGTATTCCACAACTACCGATTGTTTGGTCCGCTCATCGCCATCCTCAATGACACTGCCGGTCTGTTCCACCATTCGCTTGCGTGCGGCAAACAATCGGTCCCACAATACCACTGCCCCGGTTACCAACAGGGCATAAAACAATACCTGTGAAAAATTCATTACTTTCTAGTCTCCATCAACACGCAACACCGCCAGGAAAGCCTCCTGAGGAATTTCTACCGATCCAATCTGCTTCATCCGTTTCTTGCCTGCTTTCTGCTTCTCCAGCAACTTGCGCTTGCGGGTAATATCCCCACCATAACACTTGGCGGTGACATTCTTGCGCAAGGCCTTAACCGTTTCCCTGGCGATAATTTTTGAGCCGATCGCCGACTGCAGAGCAACATCAAACATCTGCCGGGGAATCAACTTACGCATCCGTTTAACCAGCTCACGACCCCGATACGGGGCCTGAAGCCGATGTACCAGCAACGACAGTGAATCCACCCGCTCGCCATTGACCATGATATCCAGACGTACCATGTCAGCAGTCCGATAACCGAGCAAATCATAGTCCATGGAAGCATACCCGCGGCTAACAGATTTTAAACGATCAAAAAAATCCAACACAACTTCACTCAAGGGGATCTCGAAAATCGCCATGACCTGTCGGCCATGATACTGCAAATTTTTCTGGCTGCCACGTCGTTCAATACAAAGACGGATCACCGCACCGAGGTATGTCTGGGGCACCAGAATATGCATCTCAATCATCGGCTCACGAATTTCATGGATTTTATTGGTGGCCGGCAGCTGCGAGGGATTGGCAATGGTCAGAATTTTACCATCTGTCATCACCACCTCATAGATCACCGTCGGTGCCGTGCTGATCAACTCCAGATCATACTCTCGTTCTAGCCTTTCCTGGATAATCTCCATGTGCAGCATGCCCAGAAATCCACAACGAAAGCCAAAACCCAGTGCCTGCGATGATTCTGGCTCATAGTGCAATGAGGCATCATTAAGGCTGAGCTTATCCAACGCATTACGAAAGTTTTCAAATTCTGCAGAATTGACCGGATACAGGCCGGAAAAAACCCGCGGTTGGGAATCCTGAAACCCGGCGAGCGCCGTGGCTATGGGCATGGCTGCAAGTGTGATGGTATCACCGACCCGCGCATGCTTGACCTCCTTAATGCCGGCTACCACATAACCGACTTCGCCACTGCGCAACTGCTCGACTGCAGTTCGCTTGGGCGTAAAGATGCCGACCTCATCCACCTGATACTGGGAACCACTGGCCATCAGGGTTATTTTATCTTTCCTGTGCAGACACCCATTAACCAACCGGATCAATGTTACGGTACCGAGATAGTTATCAAACCACGAATCCATAATCAGGGCTTTGAGACGGGCCTTTTCATCACCACCAGGAGCCGGTAGGCGACTCACTATTGCCTCCAGGAGCTCGGCGATTCCGTCCCCCGTTTTGGCACTTACGGCCAGGGCATCACTGCAATCGATACCGATTACATCCTCGATTTCACCTGTCACTCGATCCACCTCAGCCGCCGGCAGATCTATTTTATTCAGGACTGGAATAATCTCCAGGCCGCATTCCACCGCGGTGTAGCAATTGGCCACAGTCTGCGCTTCCACACCCTGCGACGCATCTACGACCAACAGCGCACCTTCGCAGGCGGTCAATGAACGCGATACTTCGTAACTGAAATCGACGTGTCCCGGTGTGTCAATAAGGTTAAGCTGATAGGTAAGCCCATTTACAGCACGATATTGCAATGCCACACTTTGTGCCTTAATGGTGATTCCACGCTCACGCTCCAAGTCCATGGAATCCAGTACCTGCTCCTGCATTTCACGACTGCTGAGACCACCACAACTCTGGATCAAACGATCAGCCAACGTAGATTTGCCATGATCAATATGGGCGATGATGGCAAAATTGCGAATTCTTGCCTGGCGTTCGCAACCCGTTGTGTTTGTCACTGCATCACCTGTGCAGGAAGTCCAGTTGCACGCAACACCCTGCTACCCATGGCTATAGGCAGTCCATTTGAATAATACATCAGGAAAATTCACGAACTTTTTGCAGTCCAAACCTCTGGGAGAACAGGCGGGCGCTTATTCTACCCTGTTCGCTAGCATTTACCCAGTACTGTCAGCCATGAACCGCAATTTCTGCTTACTGTGAATTCAGGGAAGCTGGATGATCCATCCAGGCGTGCACGGTCTCTTCGAAAGAAACTGAAAGCACACCACAGGACAAGACAAATTTCATGAGGTTTCATGACGCACAGATTTTGCGATCATTTCAACGGTACGCCCAGGCACTTCACCAACCACTGTAATTCGAGTATTCCCCAGGTAACGAATATAGATATTGACCGCCCCCATGGAACTGATTCCGGAAGCCTGCCGCTTTTCGCCCGGGAACGTATCTTCGATGAATACTGATGCAGCCGACAAACCGTCCGAGTAGACCAGGTGTTCAAGCCGGGTTTGCCGCAGTGGAGTCACCCGCTGAATTCGCTCCCGCAGGGTAAACCCCGGTGGTAACATACCCACCGACCAGGCAGAAGTCAGGCTCTGCTTGACATTCTCGCCGGTGCCGGAAAACCACTTCAGTTCCCGCTTGTCGGTCATGGGCTGAAATTCAAGATCCTGTATGTCGTCCCCCGTGGTCAGTGTGACGAACAAATACTGTTCCAGGGAACGTGCCGTAGAATCAACCAAGGAGGCCCGCAGCAACAGGCCAGAGCCTTGATCTGCCCAGAGGTCAAAACCATAACGAAACTTGTCACGAGGCAGAATTAGCAACTGACTGGCATTGCGGTTGACAATTCTTGTGCCATGTACACCAATCTGCATGCGGTAGTGCCGTTGCAGAGAAGTCACATCCCGGGGCAGAATATTGGGGAATTGTCTAGATGAAATCTGGCGATATTCATGTATACCAATCTTGCGATCCGGCAGATAACACCAGACCCGACCGTTATCGCGGATGATTTCCCGCTTGGCACCATCCAGCGAATACAGCCGCTCACGCACTCCCCCGTCATCGTCCACCCTGCGAATAATACGCATCGATTGGACACCCCCATCATGGACATAGACATAGGTGCCGCGATAATCCAACTGTTGGCTGGCTTGATGCGTGCGCATCAGCCACTCGCTGGGGGTCATGGCTATAGCCTGCACGTTAACCAATAACACTCCGGCAAACAATCCGGCCAGCATAATCCCACAGCCAGAGCGTACCGACCGTCTGGGTAACCACGATTGATACGCTGAACAAAAACGCATCACTCAGTCGCCGGACTGGTAGCTGACAAATTTGGTGTACGCCATGAGGCCGTTGAGATCGGAGACAGAGGCGTATTGACCGTGTTCAAACAAATAAATATTCAAATTATCAATTTTTTGCGTGCGCTGACGTGGTGCCCAGTTTTCTTTCTGTGGCAGCTGAGCCAGATAATCACGACCGGCCCGATTGGCAACAGGATTACCAAACTGATGCCAAGACAGCATGGCAACGGCTGCCAAGGATGCCGCCAGGGCCACACTCTGCCAGAACCGCAAACCGGCATTTGCCGCAGGTGATACAGCCGTGTTGGAGGCAGGTCCTCGCGGGCATAAAACAACGGGCTCATCCTTGAGACGCGCTTCAAAACGAGAGCAGAAATCAGTAGACAAGGGCGAATACTCCGCACGCATGGTGCTCCCGATCAAGTGATACCGGCTCCAAGTCTGCCGCAACTGCAGGTCAGAAAGTACCTGACCAACCCGGATGTCAAGTCCTTGGCGCAATTCTCCATCGACCAATTCGGATAACTCTTCGGTCATTACCATATCCTCAAAAACAACATCACGTTCTAGGCCAGAAGTGGCCGTAATTCATTATCAACTGCTTCGCGGGCCCGGAAGATTCTTGATCGAACGGTACCCAGCGGGCACTGCATCTGCTTAGCGATTTCCTCATAACTAAACCCTTGCAATTCACGCAATTCCAGGGCCAATCGTAATTCTTCGGGCAACCGTTGCAGGGCAGCGGTCACGGTCTGGGCAATTTCCCTGCTCAGAGCCCCCGCCTCAGGGGTATCATTGTCGTGCATTACCCGGCCAATGCCGGTGGACTCCACATCGGACGCGTCAAGATCACTGTCAGGTGGCCGGCGTTTTTGTGAGACCAGATAATTTTTGGTCGTATTGACAGCAATACGATAAAGCCAGGTATAAAAAGCACTGTCGCCTCGAAAACGATCAATGGCACGGTAAGCCTTGATGAAAGTTTCCTGGGCTATGTCCTCAACTTCATGCGTATCGGAGATATAACGAGTGATCACAGACCCGATCTTGTGTTCATACTTGCGAACCAGCAGGCCAAATGCATTCTGGTCCCCGTTCTGTACCCGCCGTATCAACTCCTCGTCGACATTTCCAGCATTCGTCACCACGGCTGTTTTTTTCGGATTAGCAATGTCTTGGCAGTTGAAATAAAAGCACAGGAGCGTACTTGATCCATACATTTTGCCTGTATGGACTGCCAATGTAAAGAACACAGGGACGGAACCCGCTACGTGTCTGGGCTGCCGCCATATGCCTAAATTTTTCAGCCCAGGTGCGTACATGGGGTAATAGACATTGCTTTTGCATGGATAGTTCCCTGTCAAAACAGGAAAATCCATCCTGTTTGCAATAATCTACGATCAGCTCAGGCAGCTGTGTCGCTGTGTGCAGACCAAGGCACGAGAATTCAGGACT
>CAYQAP010000017.1:22889-28246 GCA_964415515.1 uncultured Gammaproteobacteria bacterium
TCAGCTCAGGCAGCTGTGTCGCTGTGTGCAGACCAAGGCACGAGAATTCAGGACTTGCCGGTCACAGCCAAGTCGTCAACAGTACTAAAAACAACCACTGCAACAGCATGCAAGTCAGGCAAGGCCAGAGGTGGCCAGGGCGATCACACCATCAACGATGGCATAATCATCCGCATCGTAGAGCAGACCATCAACAAAACTGCGATCGATCTTGATGGTATCGGCTGGAAGATTGCGCATATGTGTCAACGACGAATAGCCGGTCCCAAAATCGTCCAGGGCAATTTGTACGCCTCAAACCTCGCGACATTTTTTTATCATCCCACCGATGACTTGCAAATCACCCGTGGTAAGGAAATGATCGATACGCAACAAGTGTTGATCAGGTAACGGTGCTGGAATCAAGACCTGCCACGAATTCCGACCGAGCGCATCCTTGGGAGTCCATCCTGGATCATTTTGCGCTTGGTGATTCCGAGCAATAATCATGCCCTGGGCATCCAGCCGGACCAGTGCATCCTGCGATGAATCGACAATTGGCCGGGATGATTCAAGATACCCTTCATATTGGCAGATAGCAAGATGGTAATCGATCCCCGGCTATTTCTGCCAACAAAAAAACTGGAGTGGATTTCGCAGTTACTCAAAATTCTCAAGGGTGATCGAAAAACAGACTCATGGCAAATCCCAAGCTGGCAGGAGACTGTCCCAGGGATCAATTTTCAAGACATTTGTGCACTGCAGCGAAATATTCCGGGTAACCAGTAGATAACTGTGGTAGCCTTTAACAACTGAAGCCCGCTACGGATCGATAAACGAATGCCTGCAGAACCCCGGATCATTAAAAAATACCCTAACCGACGAATTTATGATACGCGTCAAAGTTGCTACATCACCCTCAATGATCTCAAGAATCTAATTATTTCTGGCGAAGAGGTTTGTGTGTTAGATGCCAGCAGCGGTGACGATATCACACGCTGTATTCTCCTGCAAATCATCAATGAACAGGAGGCGGGTGGTAATCCGATATTTACTACCGAGGTACTATTGCGCATGATCCGGTTCTACGGAGACACTATGCAAGGTGCCCTGACCCAGTTTCTAGGACGCAGCATGGAAACGTTTATCAGCCAGCAACAACATTACCAGAAAGGCCTGCAATCTATGTTTGATGATAGTCCATTAGTGTCCATGACAGAAATGGCACAAAAGAATCTCGAAATTTGGCAGGAAATGCAAAATAACTTCTTGAACAATCTGCAGCCGGTAGACAAATACCACAACAAGGACTGACCGCCTGATTGCTGGTGAATATTGTTTCGAACATTCCATCATACGACAACTCTGGGTTGGATTTATTCTGGCTCACCACAGCCGATACGCGGTTGCTTTGTGGCATGATTTGGGTGCCCCAGTGAGGTGTGTTTCTTGCAAAACATTGACTTAGGTGCCCGCCGATGGATCGTCAGAAGAACTACACATTAATTTTTGCAGGATGAGCAGCTGGAGAGTTGAAACTGCAGTGTGACGCCACAGTTAATATAAACTTTTCAGAAAATACAAAAAATAGCTTTTATCTCCTACACTCAAAGGATCGGTAATGTCGTTTGAATCGATAATGCACGGCTTCAGTATTTGGGCGTTGCCGGTGCTGTTTGCTGTAGTGTTACACGAAGTCGCACACGGCTGGGTGGCAGATCGCCTGGGTGATGATACCGCTCGCTGGATGGGAAGACTGACACTCAATCCCATCAAACATATTGATCCCATTGGCACGATCGGAATCCCACTGCTGCTGATTGTCATCGGTTCACCGTTTCTGTTCGGTTATGCCAAACCCGTTCCGATTAACTTCAACAAACTCAGGCGACCTCGCCAAGACATGGTCTGGGTCGCTCTGGCTGGGCCCGTCACAAATCTGCTGCTGGCTTTGGCATCCACTTTGCTGCTATTGCTTGCTGCAAAGCTTCCCACAAGCATGGGATGGGTTGTCGAACCCGTGGCCTTAATGGCTCAGGCTTCAATTATCATCAACCTGGTCCTGTGTATCTTCAACCTATTGCCCTTGCCGCCACTGGATGGTGGGCGGGTGGCAATCGGCATATTACCGAGCCGTCTGGCCTACCAGCTGTCTCGTCTCGAGCCTTATGGCTTTCTGATTATTGTTGCCCTGTTGATTCCAGGCTGGTTACAGGTGTTGATTGGGCCATTGGTGATGGGAGGGTCCAGGGCACTGATTCTGTGGGCACTGGGAATATAGCAGCACCAGAGTTGGGTAAGTCTTTTTTACTTGATCGTAACTACTTAAGAACACTCAACCTTTTGATTATTATTTAGACCAGTTCCGCTTCTCAACCCGGGATCACGTACAGGGAAAGGATGCAATATTAGGTGATAGTGTACGCAAAAGGGTAACTAGCAGGGCCATAAACACGGTATCATTCTTGCGATAGAATAAAATATTGGCCATAAGGCTGTCATCTTCAACTGCGAGTTTTTCTCCTTGGATCAACGCAGCGAGTCGAGAACTCCAGATACCCTTTTTAAAGTTACCATCATCCTTAAACTGGAAAGTCAGCGCTGTGTAACCCATTGTAGACATCCAGCTTATGGCTTCCTGAATCTGTGGTAGAGTCTGTTTTTCAAAATCTGTATTGACTTCGATAAAAACCAGTCGTGGAGGCAATTTTTTAAAATCATGTGTCATGAGAACCTCAAGATCCCAGCCTTCAGTGTCAATTTTAAGCATATCGACCCGGCTGATACCCAACTTTGAAAGGCAGTCTCCCAGCCTAACGCTGGGAACAGAAATTTGTAGGCGGGTTTGACCATAAGGGCTTTCACTCAAACCCGACAGCCCATCGCACTCCGCCTTATAAAAGGTCACACTCTCCTGTTGCTCAGGTCCTACAGCGATAGCATGAAATCGAATTGAATTAGAGAAAATTTGCAGATTCTTCTTTACTCGAGCCATACAATCTGGATCTGGTTCAAAAAGATCTGCTGACCACCCATCTTCCAGGAAAGGCTTGGCAATTTCACCATAACAGGCACCAACATCTACCAAATGTGGAACATCAGAATGTATTCTCTCATTCTGAAAATAGGGCAGAATCAGCATTTTGATCAGCATCGTGTCTGTTATACCGGCAGCAAAAGAGCGCTGGATGGTAATCCCCTTCGCCAAGGTATCAATTTCTAAAGCCAGTGTGTCAACATCCAAGGACTGTAAGCGATTTTGCTCAGTGCGATAATCATCTACAGCTGAACACAAGACAACTCCGACGCGCTGGCCAAGTGATTTCGTATTGAGCATCGGGTTTCCAGTTTGCAGACACTGGTTAATTCTGTCTCGCATGTTCTGTCTGGCTACTACGTCTGTGGCAAGTCGAACACCCAGATTGATATACTCCAACTCACTGTTTGTGACCATATCTTTCATACCAAACATGCTCAGGACAGCAGCACCATGCCTGGATCTGGCAGTATTTCCAGCTCTGACTACGACAGGACAACCGATAGATAAGGGGTCAAAAATGGAACAGGAACCAGCAAAAGGAAAGCCATCCAAATACACATCGGCCATCTTTACTACTTCAAGTACATCGGCTCTGCTCGGAACCGGGTTGATAATGAGCAGGCGGCATTGGTCTACCCCGGCTGCAGTGAATTCTGACAGCAAGCGGTCCGTAAAGACACTTTGCGGATACAGATTACTCCAGTTGGGATTGAACGGCATCAGCATCAGGATAGCGTCTGGTGCCTGGATCAGTATCTCAACCCATGCCTGAGACAGTTCGGGCACAATCTTGTAAAAATTAGCTCCCGAAAACAACACTACGGCATTGTCGGGCAGACCAATACTTGATCGACTAACATGAAGAGTAGCTTGTGTTCGATGACAGCCATAAGAAAACGAGTTCAGCGAACCAGGAACCCGGATAAGTTTCTCAGTGTACAATGATTGTGCCTGTATCTCGGGTTCATTGTCTTGAGCTGAAAGAAATAAATCCATGTTTCGGATACCAGTTGTTATCGGTGAGGCCACGTTTGCAACTTGTACTGGTGCCATCCTGAGCATAGACAGATAAAATACTGGATTAGTGACTGCAGTTGCATTTGTCAGGAAAACCAGCACATCCAGTTTATCATTGCGAATATGCCCGACTTGGGCACCGAGCTGTAGCCCTTCGAGACTAACAAATCGATCCACAATCGATTTGGCATGGTTTTCTACCGGGTGTTTAGTTTCATTCAGGGTATAAAGAGAGATGTGTATCGACTTGCGCGGCAAACCCTCAATATGCGCTAAAGCAAAGAAACTCTCCGTATGGTCAGTCAATGCCTCGATCAAAAACCCAACCCGAATACGGCCTTTTTCAAAATTCCTTAGTGGAAATACTGTGTCAAGTTGACCTCCTCTGCCATACAGAAAGAATTCAGCAATATCAGACCGAGCTGACATGAGTCGATTCAGATTGGCCTCATTGAAATATATTTGAATTAAGTTTAACCGGCCAAGAAATATTTCCGGAAGGTTGCCCAGACTTGAGGCTTGCGGCCCGGTTACAAGCTGTTGCATGGAATCCATCAAACCTTCCATATATTTAAAATACTTCTCTTTCTCACCTGGATATTTGAAGATGACAGGTGGGTTTAGCAAAAACGTTAGGTACTCATCAAGGAACCATGCTGGCACAGCCAAAAGATCGTGCTTGAGTGGCATTTCATGTGGCCCTAGATAGAGCATCGCAGCCAATAACGAGCCGAGAGCCTCAGATGATGGCCATGTTGTTTCAATAATTTTTAATAAGGGCTCAAGAAGAATATCTTCATCTGGCAAGATTGGCAGTCCAGTCAGACCTGAGGTAAGAAGTGAATGATGCGCTTGACCAAATTTATCCGCCATTAGCAGCGGGAACATATCTTCATCAGTATCCAGCCAAACACCTGCAGCATTGTGTCGTAATAACCGTAGCTTTTCTACTACATCCGGATCACAGCTAGCGCGGAGTTTTTGAGTCAGAATCTGCAACTGTTGAAGAATTTCACTCAATGCTTCACAACCTCAATACTTGGCAACGGAAAAATAAATCCCACACCTCGATTCAACATCTCTTTTTCTCTTTCAAGAAATTCTTCGCGAAAATGCCACGGCAAAACAAGATAATAATCCGGATTCATGGCTCGAGATTTTTCTTCACTTATTATTGGGATATCAGTACCCAATGTCATTGCTCCGAATTTCTCCGGGTTGCGATCTGCTGCATAATCAATAATGGTATTCCCTATGTCACACCATTGCAGGATGGTGTTACCTTTGGTTGATGCACCATAGATATGAATGATTTTTCCAT
>CAYQAP010000017.1:28346-32255 GCA_964415515.1 uncultured Gammaproteobacteria bacterium
ATACATTAGATGCATTTTTTAGCCGCCTTTCAGTTTGTATAAATTTGGTCGATCCTGGCACAGGTTTCTAGGAGCCATAAGATTCGTAGTCGCGCTACTTGTGTATTGTAACAGTCAATGTAGTTCTGCAGCGCTCGACTGATTCCATGATTCGGGGTGTCAAGGACAAAAACCCAGGATGCTGTATACCCAGAACATGATCGCGATCACCTACCTGCAAGCCAAACTGCCTGCCATGATCCCTATCAAGCCATTTCCGAATATAAGTTATAGAAAAAAGGAATCAATGCATGAATGGGTTCGAGTCAGATCATGAAAATGCTGCCTGACAAGAAGCTGCCGATTTCGCCAGATAGGTGACAGTACATAGGCGACTGTCTGTCTTCAAGTCTGCCAAGCAGTTATGCGGATCAAAACTAGCGGTACTGTTGGAGCAGCTGATCAAATAGAGGAAGGCTCGTTGATATAGGCCTTACGCGCTGATCTACCAGATCGGATGTTGTGAAGTACTTTGAGTATAGCGCTGTGGGCACTGCTTACGGCTTGTTGCAGTTGTCGGTCTTGTAAACGCAGTCGCTCAGCCAGGCGGTTGATTTCCAGGTGATTGATTTTCTGCTGATCAGTTAGGTGTTCTTGAGTAAGGCTTGAGAATTGTTCGAGCAAGCCCCTGCGTTGTCGATCCAGCTCTGCCAATTCGTCCCAATGCTCCAGATTACTGGCCGCGAGCATCTGCTCTCCAACCTCGACCAGAGATTGCAACGTTTTCAGTAAAATTGGAATCTAGAGCCCCAGCTCTTTGACTTGCTGCTCAATCCCGCTCCAGCCATCACGAATCTGACCTAACAAGTTTGTCGATTCATCAAGGAGAACCGGGTCATTATTGGCGTGACCAAGTAACAATTGACGCAAGATATAATCATACAACCTATTCAGATTACTGGATATTTCTCCCCCATATTCCATATCCAGGCTAGCCTTAAGTCCCTGAATAATATCCATAGCCTTGCCAATTACTTCCCCTTTATTGGCCATCTCATGACGCTGCATATGACCTTTGGCAGCCGCTATTCTTGAAATAGCACCATCCAGCAACATTAAAACCAATCGATGGGGATCGGCACTGGGAACGCTACTGGTGGTATTGATTTGTTGATATTTACGAGCTGCAGCACTGGCGTATGCGTTCATAGCTGGCTTTTCTCCGTCCGATTATTTGATGGATCCACGACTTCATTCTTTAAACGAGTTATCGGCGAATGTACAAGATTCTTTAGTGATATGAGCAGATAAATTACAGATTTTCCTAGCGGCTTCAACTCGTTCCGCTGGGCAAGGAGGCGAGTGCGCTGGTTAGGAAGTTTCCCGTCGCCTGCAGTTGACTGACCAGCGTATCCAGCTGTGCGAATTGTCTACGGTAGCGTTCCTCGCTAGCAGCAATACGCTTGTTTAAGTCAGCCCTTTGCTTGGTAATCCGGTCAATACTGGTCTGTGAACCACTGATGCTATTACTGACAGCACCGGTAGCTGTGTCGAGCAATGCAGATAAGGACTTGTCTGCCAGGTAGGCAAAGCCGCGGTTGTAGGTAATGGTGCCACGTGAATTCAGCGTGGTTCCGGAGATCTTGACTGCCAGACCAGCGGCATCACTGGTGCCAGTGAGAATCTGACCACTGCCAGTCGCACTGGCTCCACCGATGGTTCCAACCACATCCACACCCGTGGTTGCAGTACCGGAAAATAACCCCAGTGTGGTATTACTGGAAGCGGTGGTAATGCTCGAACCACTGCCGTAACTGTTGGATGTAATCGTAAACTTGCCCGCTGCAGAATCATAAGCTACCGACACTCCGAGTCCGGCAGACAACATATTGGCATCCGCATTGATATTGGTCTGCATTTCGGTGGCTAGCTGTGCCAATGTAGTCGTAGAACTGTAGGTGCCAGCAGTCAAAGTTATGGTGCCTGTCGCCACCCCGTCCACATTCAATGCAAAGCTGTTGTTGGAGCTGCTCAGAGTGATATTGGTAATCCCCGATGTCCCGACATAGTCACCCTGGGTGGCCAACGTGGTAATGTCGATACCATAGGTACCGTTTTTCGTCGAGCTGGTTGCACTGTCAAAGGAAATTCCAGAATCAGTGGCTGTTCCAAATGAGGAAAAGAGTAGCGAGACAGCTTGTGGACTGCTTGCCAATGCAGCAGAAAGTTTACTGGAGTCGAACTGTAAGCTGCCGGCTGCCAGAGTTTTTCCACTGCTATCAGTGCTACTGGTTGCCTGCGTGGTGATACCGATCGAGACGAGGCTACGGTATTGTCCGGTCAGGTGGCGTCCCGCCTCGGACAGTAAACGGCGCATTTCATTTCCAACCTGGCGAACGGTGAAATCTCCCAGCAATATACCAGACTGCTTGGTCGTGCTGTTATAACCAGACAGCTGATCAAGGGTGCCAACCAGGTCGTTATAGGCGGTGACGAAGCTGCCAACCGCAGAAGATATTGAACTGTTGTCCTGGGAAACCGTAAAATCTACTGCCGTCGAGGTTGTGGCTAATAAATTCAAGCTTACACCATTGATGGCCTTGTCGATGGTATTGCTTGAACCGGTTACCGCCAGACCGTCTACCGTCAAGGTCGCATCCAGACCGGCCTGATTCTGGGTCATCTGCGTGGCGCTGCTGTTAAATGCCAGTTGTGACAGGCCGCTGTTATCGGTATTGGTTGGCGTCCCTCCAGCTTCAGCAACCATGATTTCCAGACTGTTGGCCACACCGGTTGTACTCTGCAATACCAGTCGATAGCCTGAGCCATCGTAAATCGTACTGGCGGTAACGCCAATCCCAGCCGCATTGATCGCGTCACGAATACCCTGCAAACTGCCATCAGTTATCGTAACCTGCTGCTGGGACTTGCTGGTATTGGCGGTAAAACTGGTATAGGTGTCACCAGCCGGATCGTAAACCGTGGTCCCGAAATTAAAGGTCAGGGTTCCAGTTCCCACAACATCGGTCAATCCGGAAAATGAAGACGTGGTACTTAGGCTATGACTCTGTGCCAACTGGGTAATATTGACGCTGTGGCTGCCGAGTACAGCACTGGAAGTCACACTGGCTGTGTACTTGGTGGAATCAGCAACCGCCACAGATCGACCATCAAAGCTGTTGCCATTTTTTAAACCGGCAAGACTGTTCTGCAGTGAAGACATGGCACCTTTCAGGGTGCCATAGGCCGAAATCTTGGCCTGCAGTGTGCCCTCCTGCTGATTCAGGCGTGCAGTAACGGGATCTCTTTCGGCCGCGACCAGCTTGCTGACCAGGGAATTGACATCCAGTCCGGAACCAATACCGGTTGCAGTAATCATTCTGGCCTCCTGCGTCAATTATACCTGCGTCAATTATACCTGAATTAGTGCCTATCCATCAGCCAGGGCCTTTCCATACCGGAACCAATATGAGCAGGTCTACAAACCTGCAAACCCGCTCATTTGTGGTCAGGCCTTACTGTTGAACAGAATTCCCCGTTCCTTGAGGTGGCGGGTTATCGCCAACGCTTCATCAGACGGAATCTGTCGTATGACTTCCTGGGTAGTGGAGTCGACAACCTTGATCACTGTTTTGCCAACAGACTTGTCAATACTGAACTGCAGATCACGCTGAACACTTTGCGCAAACTGGGCAATTCTATCAACAATTGCCGGGTCTATCCCAGTGGATTTGACAGTGGATTTGGCAGTGGATCTGGGCGGATTTTTCCCAGCTGCCTGCGTACTCTTTGCCGAGGCCTGGGTCGATCGTGCGGCAGCGATACCGGTGCTTTGACCAGCGCCCTGAACTGCCTGAGCACTGCTCGTGATCCGTGCATCGGGCCCACGTGGTGCAGGTTTCAGCTCTGGCGTCACCTGTTGCACATTGG
>CAYQAP010000017.1:32355-33976 GCA_964415515.1 uncultured Gammaproteobacteria bacterium
ATCTCTGATTGTGGATCTGGCATCACTGAGATTCTGCGAGATATTGGTCAGATTGGCAATTGTCGATTGCATTCGATTTTGGATTGAACCCAAAGCAGAACGCTGGGTGTCGACAACCTCAATGGCAGCATCCGCTATCTTGATCGCTAACTCAGCATTCGCAGAAGTACTGACAGAGATTGAGCCAACGCTCTGCAGTCCAGCCGTCGATGAGGTACCGATACCCGAAGTATCGGTGGTCTTAAAGGTATGGGCGGAGTCAAAGGTTACATAACCCGCTACGGCAACACCTTGGGCTGTTGTATCGGCTGCCAGGGCTACCGCTGCGGAACCCGTAGCATTGCCAGTACTTTGGGTCACGGTGTCAACAGTGACAGCTCCTGCATTTGCAGTTGTGGTGTCATTGATCGTAATGTCATTACCAGAAGAATTTCTCAAGACCAACGACAGACCATCTTTAGACAAAGATGCCGTTACCCCGGTCGAACCCGACGCATCGTTGAATGCCTTCATCGCGGCATCAAGATCACTGTTGGAGGTGCCGGTCGTGGTGAAGCTGACGGTTTTTGCGGTGGAGTTGTCGGATGCGATGGTGAGGGTATAACTTCCTGCAGCGCCAAATGCCAGCGAAATCACATTATTTGCGTCTGCTGTAACGCCCGTTTGATCCGACACACTATTAACATTCGCAGCAATGCTCTTGGCCGTATCTGCTGTGGTGGTGGTCACGGTGCTGCTACCAATGTAGCCTGCAACAACAACGCTTCCACCGGTAGATTTCGACACCACTGAAGTTGATACCGCAGTAGCACCCAACGTAGAGACGTTGCCATGATTGACTTGATAATCACCATATTTCGAGGTAGTCAGATTTCCCATGTTAACTTGCAGAGTCTGATTGGCATTGGCACCAATATGAAAGGAGGCGGTACCAAAGGTACCGTTGAACAAGGTCCTGCCATTGAACTGGGAAGTGTCGGCAACCCGGGCCAGCTCCTGCTGCAACTGGGTAATTTCATCACCGATCTTCTGACGATCTGTTGCCGTATTGGTGCCATTAGCGCCCTGTACTGCCAGTTCGCGAACACGTTGCAGGATGTTGGTCATTTCCTTCAATGCGCCTTCACCGGTCTGCGCCAGTGAGATACCGTCACTGGCATTGCGAACCGCCTGATTCAAACCACTGATCTGTGCTGACATGCGATCGGAAATTGCCAACCCGGCCGCATCATCCTTGGCACTGTTGATGCGCAGACCAGATGACAGACGCTCCATGGAAGTTCTTAACGCATCGTTGGTTGAAGACAGGTGCCGCTGGGCTGTCAGTGCCATAATATTGGTATTGATGACTATAGACATGATTTTACTTCCTCTGTAGTCCCCCGGTTTTTGCTGATTTCGTCAAGTTGGGATTCATACGAAATCTCCGGAAGATGGTTTTCACCGTGGCGGACATGCTCGAACGTACAGCATTTACCGCCTCCAGCCCTGTTAACGACTCACAGAAAATTATCTTTAACATTTTTTCGCTTTTTTTTTGGAACTCAGCTTGCCAACAACGATGATGACACATCATGCCCCACGGTCCGTCCATTCAGGTCCCGATCACTGACTGCGTTCC
>CAYQAP010000017.1:34076-35991 GCA_964415515.1 uncultured Gammaproteobacteria bacterium
ATCTCACTCATCAAACTTGCTATCTAGCTGCTCTCACGGGATACTTCAACGCACGTATCAACACACGTAAACGTTGCGGAAAACATACTATGTCGCAGGCTACAGGCAAGAATATTGATCAAGCTCTGGAGAAAATAGCAGGGTTAATCAATCGTGGAAAGCTACCTTTGGCAGAAAAACAGTGTTTGTCATTGCGTTCCAGCCACCCAAAAAATCCGGGTATTTTATTTTTGCTGGGCAACATCAGATATTTCCAACGTCGCTGGCAAGAAGCGGCTACCTTACTGGAACGTTCACTCGAGCTCTTTCCGGAGGAAATTGAATGTAAAAAAACGCTACTGGCTACCTACATCGATAGCAAACAAACTGACAAAGCATTCAAAATGGTGGAAAAGTTTCTACCTTCATTACATGACGACGCTTTGCTTATTGTTATCTACAATCTCTTCACTAATACTTGCAGCTGGGAAAAGGCCGAACATATCAAGCAACGTACTTTTCAGGCCGTACTCAAGCGCAATCCTGGAATAAGAGCCTATTTGCCAGCATTCTTATTGTATTTAAATGGATTAAACAATATAAATCATGAACTACTCTTTAAACTGCAACAAACTGCCGAGATTCTGGTGGAAGAAAAGTCCTCTGGTGACTTAGATCCTGCGCAATATGCTCCTAAAAAGCGTATTAGAATAGCTTATTTATCTCCTGATTTTAGACGTCATCCTGTCAGTTATTTCATTTACCCAGTACTGTATGCCCATGATAAAACCCACTATGAGATATACTGTTACGCTCATCTGGTAGAAAAGGATATCGTTACTGAAACAATTAGCCAGGTAGCAGACCACTTTATCGATATTACCAATTATTCAAATGATGACCTGGCAAAAAGAATTCGTCGTGATGGAATTCAAGTGCTCGTCGAGCTTGCTGGTCATACCCAATATTCTCGTCTCCAGACTTTTGGACATCGAGCTGCTCCCGTTCAAATCACCTATTTGGGCTATCCAGGTACCACGGCTTTTCCTGGCGCTGATTTTCGCATCACAGACCAACATGCCGAGAGCAGCAATGGCAGCCGATATACGGAGGAACTGCTCTATATGCCTGAGTCATTTCTCTGTTTTGGAATCCACCCGGAATGTCATCGCCTGGATGTCGCAGCCTCGAGGGAAACAGGGCATATTACATTCGGAGCCTTCTGTGCTACTCATAAAATTAATCCAACCGAGATTAAAATTTGGAGCCGAATCCTGAACCGTATCCCCGGTGCACAGCTTGCACTTAAAGCCCGCTGGGACAGTGATGTGGTGCACAACAATATTCTACATGAATTTTCAAAACATGGCATCAGTGATAAACGTCTGGTATTTTTGCCCGTCGTCACTGAATACGACAGCCATCTTGAACACTATAATCTCATTGATATTGCATTGGATACATTTCCGTATGGGGGCACCACAACCACCTGTGAAGCGCTTATTATGGGTGTCCCTGTCGTCACACTGGTCGGCCCACTTCATGCACAGCGGGTAAGCTACTCTATTTTAAAGAATATCGGATTTGAAGAAACCATTACACACACATTTGATGAATATATTGATAAAGCCGTACAGTTGGCTGGAAATACAGATGGGTTGGATATTTTACGTAAGACACTGCCCTTGTTGTTACGCTGTTCAATTACCGGGCAACCACAACAATTTACCCGACAACTGGAATCCTTATATTATGATGCCTGCATAAGAAAAGGGCTCGACCTATCAGCAGTACCCAATGCTGCAAATATCTCGAAAAAGGTAACTGCATCAAATATCAAAGATGATAGCTTATAAAATACAAAAATCTGTCAAGCAGAACTTATATCTTATCCTGAAAATAATCATAAAATACCAAGCCATCCTGCCCTGCTGAC
>CAYQAP010000018.1:0-12352 GCA_964415515.1 uncultured Gammaproteobacteria bacterium
CGGGGTGGAGCAGTCAGGCAGCTCGTCGGGCTCATAACCCGAAGGTCGTAGGTTCAAATCCTGCCCCCGCTACCATTTATAGGTTATGAATTGACCGATTTGGACCCCGCTGCTCGCGGGGTTTTCTGTTTAGGTTTTACCGAGTGCACAGCGGCAGCTGCTCGCGTGCACTTTTTTATTGAATGATGACAGTCCAAAAGATGACAGACAAACTGCAGGTATTGTTGGAACCGGGAGCACAAGCTGTCGGCTTCGATATCTGGGCTGTAGATTATGTTCAACAGGAAGGTAGTGCGGTACTTCGGGTTTATATTGATGGTCCGAATGGAGTTACTGTGGACGATTGTGCTGCAGTCAGTTGGCAGCTCAGTGGCTTACTGGAGGTAGAAGATCCACTGCAGGGTCGGTATGTATTGGAGGTGTCTTCACCGGGTCTGGATCGACCGCTGGTGGTCCCGGCTCATTTCCAGAGTGTACTCGGTAAACGGGTCAAGCTGGACACCTATTCCTATCAATTGGGAAGGAAGCGTTTTCAAGGCCAGTTGATGGTGGCCGATGATGAGAAAATTGTGCTGGAAGTCGATGGTGAGCTCTATGAGATTCCCTATGAGGATATTCGTCGGGCCCGCCTAGTCGCGGAAATTTAAGTGCGGAGGCTGTTTCATGATCAATAATGACATCTTGTTGATGGCAGACGTGGTGTCGAGAGAAAAAAATCTCGACAAAGAAGTCATATTCTCTGCTATTGAATCAGCATTGGCCATAGCGACGCAGAAACGCTCTATGGAAGACATCACCGCCCGGGTTGTGATCGATCGAACGACCGGCGATTATGCAACATTTCGGGTTTGGGAAGTGGTCGACGATGCTACCGAAGAGGTGGTTACTGACAAACAGCTGCCTTTACACCAGGCGCTGCAGATGTCAGCCACGGCTGAGGTCGGAGGAACGGTCGAAACCCCTTTGGAACCCGTTAATTTTGGTCGAATCGCGGCTCAGGCGGCCAAGCAAGTCATTATGCAGAAAGTCCGCGAAGCTGAGCGGGCGCAGGTTGTTAGTGAATACCAGGACCGGATTGGCGAAATGCTGACGGGTCTGGTCAGGCGGATGGAACGTGGCGATACCATCGTCAATCTCGGCGGTGCTGAAGCGTTGCTACCTCGAAGCAAGATGATTCCGCGGGAAGGTCTGAGACCGGGCGATAGAATCCGTGCTATCTTGGAAGATGTGCGATCGACCCCGCGTGGGCCACAATTATTTTTGAACCGGACCAGTCCGACATTACTGATCGAGTTGTTTAAGCTCGAAGTGCCAGAGGCTGGTGAGGGGCTGATTGAAATTAAGGGTGCAGCCCGTGATTCAGGATTGCGGGCCAAAATTGCGGTGTATTCACATGATGGCCGATTGGACCCGGTTGGAGCTTGTGTGGGCATGCGTGGTTCGCGGGTGCAAAGTGTCTCCAATGAAATCTGTGGCGAGCGGGTTGATATCATCAAATGGTCCAATGAACCGGCCGAATTTGTCCTTCAGGCCTTGGCACCAGCCGAGGTGCTGTCAATTGTAGTCGATGAAGATGCCCACGCCATGGATGTAGTCGTTCACTCGGATGAATTGTCACGGGCGATTGGTCGTGGGGGGCAGAATGTTCATCTGGCTTCACAGTTGACAGGCTGGGAACTCAACATCATGACCGAGGAAGATGCCGGTGAGAAGGCCGAGCAGGAATCGTCACGCCTGAGTGAGGCACTCATGCAAGAACTCGATGTTGACGAGAATGTGGCCTCAATACTGGTGCAGGAAGAAATTACCACGATCGAGGAAGTTGTCGGCCTACCTCGTGAAACCTTGTTAAATATTGAAGAGTTTGACGAAGGCTTGGTCGACGAATTGCGCCGCAGAGCGGAAGATGCCATGTTGACCCAGGCTATTGTCCAGGCAGAGTTAGATAGTGGACAAATCCCGGAAGCCAGTTTACTTGAGCTTGAGGGGATGGATCAGGAGACCGCAAGAAAGTTGACCGCCAAGGGGATCAAGGACAGTGAAACGCTGGCGGAATATGCGGTAGATGAGCTGCTTGAAGAAGTAGATGGAATAGATGCCGGACAAGCGAGTGCCCTGATTATGGCCGCACGCGCGCCCTGGTTTGCCGATGATGAAAGTGAGTAGTGGTGGTAGAGGGCTAAGCCATGTCAGATGAGAGCATACTTAAGTTTGCTGAGAAAATCAGATTGTCTCCCGATGCTCTGTTGGAGCAATTGATCGCAGCCGGGGTCAGTGGAAAAACAGCCAGGGATACTCTGACGGGTCAGGAGAAGCTGCAGCTGTTGACATTTTTAAAACAGGGCAGCAAGAGCAGTTCCTCAGTTAAGCTGGGGGTAAGCAGAAAAATTTCACAGGATCGCAATCACAAGACCACGACTGAAATACGCAAGTCATCCCGTGGAGGCGGCAGCAGAACGGTTCGGGTGGAAGTAAAAAAGAAACGGGTGTTGAATAAACCCCGGGTTGCGCCCGATGCAGCAGCGCCCGAAACAGCAGCGCCCGAAACAGCAGCGCCCGAAACAGCAGCGATTGAAGAATCCACATCCACTGAAGCCACGACGACCCCTTCTGCGGAGTCAACTGCTGTCACAGGCTCTGTCGATAAGGAAACCAGTGCCCAGACACCGACTACAGCAGATCTGCCTGCTAAACAAGCAATTACTGCCGAGGAGCAGGCGCAAACTGTGATGGCTGAGCCTGTAGCAACAGCAACAGTAACAGGTCAGCAAGCCGACGAGAATGCAGTGGAATCGGTGGACCAGGCCACAGAGAATCTTCCTGAAACTGCAGATGTGTCAGAGCAAAAAACCGATCCGACTAAAGTTGCCAGCTCGGCAATGAGTGCCAAGAAAAATGTGTCCAAGGATCCACAGAAGGCTGTTGCCGATGAGGCAATGCTTTCAGAGGATATGAAGTTATTGCGCGAAAATCGCCGGCGCATGGCGGAATTTGTACCTAAAGCGGTAGAAGAAAAGCCTGCAGCAGTCAAGGAGGAACGCAAAACCAAGACCAAACCCAGGCCTAAACGCGGACGTACCAAGGCCAGCCCTGATGCTTCGCGGGCCGAGCTGCATGTTGCGGGCAAATCCCGCAAGCGCCGGAAAACCAGGGTAGCTCCCAAGGCACAGTCCGGAAGAGTCAAGACCAGTATGACCGAACAGCACGGGTTTGCCAAACCGACCACACCGGTGGTTCGTGATGTGGTCGTACCGGAGACGATTACAGTTGCTGAACTGGCTCAGGCCATGGCCGTGAAAGCAGCAGAAATTATTGTCACATTAATGAATATGGGCACGATGGCCACCATCAATCAAGTCATCGATCAGGACACCGCCATGATTGTGGTTGAGGAAATGGGCCATATCGCCAAGGTTGCCGCACCCGATGATCCTGAAGCACTGCTGCTGGATGGGGGGCAAACTGAAGGGGAGCGAATGCCGCGCTCACCGGTCGTCACCGTGATGGGTCATGTCGACCACGGCAAGACCTCCTTGCTGGATTATATGCGTTCCAGCAAGGTGGCAGCCGGGGAAGCTGGCAGTATCACCCAGCACATCGGAGCCTATCAGGTCCTGGCAGATCGTGGGCATATTACTTTTTTGGATACCCCGGGGCATGCCGCCTTTTCTTCCATGCGCGCACGCGGTGCCCAGGCGACTGATATCGTGATTTTGGTCGTGGCCGCTGACGACGGTGTCAAGCCTCAAACTATAGAGGCAATTCATCATGCCCACGATGCAAAAGTACCCATGGTCGTTGCGATCAACAAAATAGACAAACCTCAGGCCGATCTGGATCGGGTTAAACAGGAATTGGCACAGCATGAGGTTATCCCTGAAGAATGGGGTGGTGACGTGCTGATGGTGGCTGTTTCTGCAAAGACCGGGGAAGGGATTGATGATTTACTGGAAACAGTGCTGTTGCAGGCTGAGTTACTGGATTTGACCGCGGTGGTAGACAGTCCCGCCCGTGGTGTGGTCGTTGAGGGCCGACTTGATCGTGGTCGTGGCGTCATTGCCACCTTGTTGGTGCAAACTGGCAGCTTGACAAAGGGCGATATTCTGCTGGCGGGACAACACAGTGGTCGGGTTCGAGTACTACTCAGTGCTGCGGGTAAGGCGATTAAAAAAGCTGGACCTTCAACGCCGGTGGAAGTATCGGGTTTGTCCGGTGTGCCTGAGGCTGGAGATGAATTTGTGGTTCTCAAGGATGAACGCAAGGCCCGGGAAATCGCGTTATTTCGACATAGCAAATCCAAGAACCAGTATTTGGCCAAACAGCGCCAGGCCAATCTGGATGGGCTGTTTGAGAAAATGACGGAAGGCGAAGCCCATGACTTA
Source organism: uncultured Gammaproteobacteria bacterium (assembly GCA_964415515.1). GTDB lineage: Bacteria > Pseudomonadota > Gammaproteobacteria > Arenicellales > DRJH01 > DRJH01. The sequence goes on from CAYQAP010000018.1 coordinate 4,383, forward strand.
AATATTCTGGTGAAAGCTGATGTGCAAGGCTCCGTCGAAGCGATCAGTGAGGCTTTGGTGGCTTTGTCGGTCGATGAAGTACCAGTAAAAATCGTACATGGAATGGTGGGTGGTATCAATGAAACGGACGTGCAGCTGGCCTCGGCTGCCAATGCTATTATTATCGCATTCAACGTCCGGGCTGATGCCGTGGCCCGCAAAGCGATCGATAATATTGGTATCGATGTGCGTTATTACGATGTCATTTATGATGTCGTCGACGATGTCAAAGCGGCAATATCGGGTATGCTAAAGCCGGAAATCAAGGAAAATCGCCTTGGTTTGGCTGAAGTGCGTGATGTCTTCCCGGTACCAAAATATGGTTTTGCTGCCGGCTGCTATATCAGTGAAGGCAAAGTCAGTCGGAATGCAAAGGTTCGGGTTCTGCGAGATCAAATCGTGATCTTTGATGGTCATATTGACTCTCTGCGCCGCTTCAAGGATGATGTTGCCGAGCTGGGCCAGGGCATGGAATGTGGTATTGGGGTTAAAAACTATAATAATATAAAGGTTGGTGACCAACTGGAAATTTATGAGTTACTTGAGATTGCCAGAAAAATCTGACATCGTTTAAGGTCTGAATCGAACACACAAGCTGCCATGCCTGCCGAATTTGATCGTGGACGTCGGATTGCCGTATTGGTCCAACGAGAAGTCACTGAAGTTTTGTCCCGTGAAATGCGTGATCAAAGACTCAGTATGTTGACCGTGACACGAGTTGATTTGTCACGCGACCACAAAAATGCAGATATCGGCATAACCAGCATGGATGACACATTGCAACGGCAGGCCATGATCTCTTCACTGGATAGAGCCAGTGGCTGGATCCGTGTTCAATTGGGGCGCCGATTGCACCTTAAGGTAGTTCCCAACCTGCATTTTTACTATGATGACTCGGTGGAAAAAGGTATGGCTCTTTCGCGGTTGATCGATGACTTGCAGCGCTAGACATATCAGGAGTCTGTCAGGGAACAGGAATCAACCGGTTTGTTGCTCCTATAAAACCGGCACTTTCACCATCCATGGAGGCCGTCGTGAAGGGAAGCCATTTTGAGACCAGTTTATCGATCATGACCCAATCATCATCTTGTGTCTCAAAATTATATGGTTCGCCTCACACCCTGGCTGCTGGTTATGTAGGTAACTGGTATCCACACTCCGGTGCCGACAGGACCGTAGACAAAAATATTGTGGGATGATCAGGATGGCTCGAAGACAAAAGCAGCGTGGTAAAGTGATCGATGGTTTGTTATTGTTGGACAAACCAGCCGGGATTACTTCCAACGGTGCTTTGCAGCAGGCAAAGCGCCTGTTTAATGCTCGCAAGGCTGGTCATACCGGTAGTCTCGACCCTATCGCAACCGGTCTGTTGCCGTTGTGTTTCGGTGAAGCTACCAAGCTTTCACAATTTCTGATTGATTCGGACAAACGTTATGTTACCCGGCTGCGGATGGGGCAACGCACCAATACCGGCGATTCGGAAGGGGCAATTATCGCTGAATCTCCAGTCTCATTTACCCGACATGACCTTGAACAGGCGTTGGGTAAATTTCGAGGTGATTTCGAACAGATTCCGCCCATGTACTCGGCGCTCAAATACAAGGGCAAGCCTTTATACAAGCTGGCTCGGGAGGGGATTGAAATTGAACGAAAACCCCGTCCAGTGACTGTTTACGGGTTAGAAATCTTGTCCTGTGAACAGGACACTTTGGAACTTGTGATCCGCTGTAGCCGTGGATTCTACGTCCGCACGCTGGCTGATGATCTCGGCCAGGTGTTGGGTTGTGGTGCACATATAGAACAACTTCGGCGTACTGCAGTAGGAGATCTGAGTATCGATGAAGCAGTCAGCCTGGATGCTTTGCAGGAATGTTCAGATCACTCAGAGCGTTTGCGGTATCTGTTGCCGCCGGAAGCAGGTGTACGTGCGTACCCGGCCGTTCAATTGACCAGCAATGCGGTGTTTTACCTCTGTCGTGGACAGACGGTACGTGCAGTGGGGTTGCCATCTTCGGGTTATGTTCGGTTATACGGCAGTCAATCCGGGTTTTTGGGGCTCGGTGAAGTGACGGATAGTGGGTTGGTTACGCCCAAGCGTTTGTTCACTACCGCAGGAAAATGAGGCTTCAGGCCGTTTCTAAACTACAGAGAAAATGGGATATTTTGGTCACGGTTTCCTGGCCGTAAGTGGCTTCGAACTTCTTAGCAAGGAGGCTCGAAAAACTCACAGTGAGTCGAAACGGTGGGAAGTCATGAAATGTTGTTGTGGTGGCTAGTGCATACGAGTAGAATGCGACGGTTTCAGAGCGGGTGGTTCACAGGGTAGTGGCAAGATCGCCACTGTGTAGACAACAGAGAGGTTATTATGGCGTTAATGGCGGAACAGAAAGAACAGATTGTATCAGTATATCAGCGAGTGGCGGGCGATACGGGTTCACCGGAAGTACAGGTTGCGTTGCTGACTGCACGAATTCAGGATCTTACTCCTCATTTTAAAATGCATATTCATGATCATCATTCTCGGCAAGGGCTGCTGCGGATGGTTAACAAGCGCAGGAAACTACTGGATTATTTACGCAAAAAAGATGCTGGGCGTTACCGTGAACTGATCGCAAAGCTCGGTTTGCGCAAATAATATAGATGGTGACTCCCTTTGAGGAACAAGATAATGAAACAGGTTGTTAAAGAATTTGATTTTGGCGAAAACCGATTTCGCCTGGAAACCGGACGTATTGCCAAACAGGCGTCAGCGGCAGTCATCGCCAGTCTGGGTGATACCGTAGTCATGGTGTCTGTTGTGGGTAACCCCAATTCTGCACCGCGTGATTTTCTACCGTTGACGGTAGATTATGAAGAGCGCAGCTATGCCGCCGGCAAGATCCCCGGCGGTTTTTTCAAGCGTGAGGGCCGGCCTTCTGAGAAGGCCATCCTGACCTGTCGTTTGATCGACCGGCCGGTTCGCCCGCTGTTCCCCAAAGGTTTTTGCAATGAAATTCAGATTGTCGTGACGGTGCTTTCCGTCGACCCCGAGATCAACCCGGATATCGTGTCCATGGTTGGTGCTTCGGCGGCACTGGCGATTTCTGGGCTGCCATTCAATGGTCCGATCGCAGCCGCAAGAGTTGGTTATGTCGATGGCAATTATGTATTAAATCCTTCGTCTACAGTGTTGAAGGAAACGTCCAGCCTGGATTTGATTGTGGCCGGGACCGAAAATGCGGTATTGATGGTGGAGTCTGAAGCCAAGGTTCTCAGTGAGGAGAAAATGCTTGGTGCCGTACTGTTTGGCCATGAGCAAATGCAAATAGCGATCCAGACTATCCATGCACTGGCTGCTGACTGCGAGATCAACCATTGGGATTGGCAGGCACCTGCAGTCGATGAGAGCATCACACAACGGGTTATTGAATTGGGCGAAAGTCAGTTCACAGCGGCCTTTCAGATCGCGGATAAAATTACTCGCCAGGAAGCCGTGGCTGCAGCCAGTGAGCAGGTGAAAGCGGCCTTGATTGACGAAACGACAGCCCCGGATGTGCTTGAGGCGGTGGTGTCCGGCATCAAGGCTTTACAGAAAAAAGTCGTTCGGGGGCGGATTCTCGCCGGTGAGTCGCGTATCGATGGCCGTGATACCCGGTCGGTACGACCGATTTCGGTGGAGTTGGGTGTTTTGCCAAGAACACATGGCTCAGCACTCTTTACCCGGGGAGAAACCCAGGCGCTGGTAGTGACCACGCTGGGTACTCCCAGAGATGCCCAGATTATCGATGCATTGGAAGGTGAATACCGCGATCACTTTATGTTGCACTACAATTTTCCACCCTATTGTGTCGGCGAAACCGGTCGGGTAGGTTCGCCCAAGCGTCGTGAAATTGGCCACGGTAAACTGGCCAAGCGCAGCATCAGTGCGGTGTTGCCGGACATGGAAGAGTATCCCTATGTACTGCGGGTGGTTTCCGAGATCACAGAATCAAATGGTTCAAGCTCCATGGCCACCGTCTGCGGCACCAGTCTGTCGCTGATGGACGCTGGTGTCGGCATTAAGGCTCCGGTAGCCGGTGTGGCAATGGGTTTGATCAAGGAAGACAACAAATTTGCTATCCTGACCGATATTCTGGGTGACGAAGACCACCTCGGTGATATGGACTTTAAGGTGGCGGGTACTGCAGAAGGGATAACCGCGCTGCAGATGGACATCAAAATCGACGGTATCACCGCACAGATTATGGAGTTGGCTCTGGCCCAGGCCAGAGAAGGCCGCTTGTATATTCTTGGTGAAATGGCCAAGGTGATTGATGCTCCCAGAGAGTCCATGTCGGACTATGCCCCACGGATTTTGACCATCAAGATCAATCCAGACAAAATTCGTGATGTGATCGGTAAGGGGGGAGCCACCATCCGTATGCTTTCCGAAGAGACCGGTGCCACAATCGATATTTCCGATGACGGGACCATCAAGATTGCTTCAGTAGATGCTGATGGTGGGCGAGATGCGCAACGGCGGATTGAGCAGATCACGGCAGATGTGGAAGTCGGTATGGTCTATGAAGGCAAGGTCGTCAAGCTGATGGATTTTGGTGCTTTCGTGAATATTTTACCGGGTAAGGACGGCCTGGTGCACATTTCGCAAATATCCAATGAACGGGTTGAAAAGGTTTCCGATAAACTCAAGGAAGGCGAAGTGATCAAGGTCAAGGTACTCGAAGTCGACAAACAAGGTCGTATTCGTCTGTCCATCAAGGCACTGGTTGAAAACTGAGGCCTGCTATTGCGAGCATCGTTGGTATGGTAATGGTTCAGGGTCGGGCATTGTTCCAGCCTGGTTATCAGTGAGGATTACAGAATGCGTGTTGTATTGCAACGTGTTCTGGAAGCCAGAGTAGATATCGCAGGGCAGACCGTGGCAACCATCGGCAGGGGTTTATTGCTGTTGACCGGGTTTGGTAATGGTGACTGTGCAGCGACGCTGGAACCCATGGCTAAGAAGATCTTCCGGCTGCGAGTTTTCAGTGACACTGATGACCGCTTGCAAAATGATGTTGTCCAGACACAGGGTGCGGTTCTGGTGGTACCGCAATTTACGCTCTATGCCGGATTGCACAAAGGCCGCCGTCCGGATTTCACCGCTGCGATGGCACCCATTGAGGCCAAGGTGCTGTTTAATCAATTCGTCTTCGAACTTCGTGCGCACAGTACTGTAGCGGTCTCAAGCGGGGTATTCGGGGCCAATATGCAGATTTCCCTGATCAACGATGGCCCATTCACATTGACCCTGGATAGTGCTGAATAAAGATACAGGCGTCGACCGGTTGTGCTATTTCACGGATTATTACGCAGCTTCGCACGCACTTGAGACTTTTCATCAGTCTGCTAGAGCCAGAGATGGAAGCTATTGCTTGACTAGAACGCATGTTCGTTCTAGTACCAGCTAATGCTAGCAGTTGCGGAAAAATCGAGCCTTAATACCCCTGGTAAAATACAGAAGACTGCCATCCATCTCTTCAGAAAGCAGGGCTACTTCAGTACATCCGGGTCTGATATCGTCCGCGTATCTGGTGTGTGCGGACAGGCAATGAATTGATATCGTTTCGTGAGAAAAACAATACCATCAAATATCATGTCAGGAAATCTGACTGACGCTTGCTAGATTCTGATTCCGTAGCATCGGAGTCTTCAGTATTGTGCTGTTCGATGGATAGAGCGGTTCTGCAAATCGTGGTTCAAGGTTTGATACCTTGAACCACGCCATCAGCAGGGGTAGCTACACATAGTCCTTATACTTTTCCAGGAACCGTACCGGTGTACTTAGGGCATCACGGCGGAAAGGGTCACCGAGCTCACGGGTACACATGATTTCTACAATGGTGGTCTTGCCCTGGTTCATCTGCATGTCGATGGCCTTGTCCATGGCTTTGCCGACGTCCTCGAGGCGGTCTACCACAATACCTTCAGCTCCCATGGCTTGGCCAATACCGGCCCAGCTCTGGTTCTCCAGCTCGTCGGCAACGAAGCGATGGTTGTAGAAATCCACCTGGTTTTTCTTCTCTGCGCCCCACTGGCGGTTATGGAACACCACCGCAGTTACCGGAATATTGTGCCGCACACAGGTCATGGTTTCGGACATGCTCATTCCCCAGGCCCCATCACCCGCATAGGAGATCGCAGGACGATCGGGGGCCGCGACCTTGGCTCCGATGATGGTTGGGAAAGCATAACCACAGTTGCCAAAACTCATGGCAGCGAAGAAGCTGCGTGGCTGTTCAAAACGCAGATAACTGTTGGCAATGGAATTGATGTTGCCGATGTCGGTGGAAACCATGGCATTTTCCGGCATGGATTGCTCCAGCTCCCGTAACACCTGCCGTGGGTGGAGCCAGTTGCCAGCCTCCTGTTGCTGTTTGGCAATCATTTTTAGGCTGAAATCATCCCGCTCATGGGTCCAGTTGTCGAGCTCTTGCTCCCAGGAGGTCTTTTCCTCCTGGATCTGCGTCGCTCGATGTTCACGGTTGCTATGGCAAACAGGTGACAGTTGCTGCAGTCGGGAAGTCAGTGCCTTGGCAGCCGCCCCGGCATCACCACAGATACCCACCGAAATCTTTTTTACCAATCCGAGCATTTTATGATCGGCATCGACCTGGATGATTTTGGCATTATCCGGCCAGTAGTCCAGGCCATGCTGGGGCAGGGTGCCGAAGGGGCCCAGCCGGGTGCCCAATGCCAGCACGACATCCGCCCGTGACAGCAGCTTCATGGCCGCTTTGGAGCCTTGGTAACCCAATGGGCCACACCACAGCGGGTGGCTGGCCGGGAAGGAATCATTATGCAGATAACTGTTGACCACCGGTGCACCGAGACATTCTGCCAAGGATTTGCAGGCATCGACCGCATTGCCCATGACCACGCCACCGCCGGAGATGATGACCGGGAACTCGGCTTTGGCCAGGAGTGCGGCGGCCTCATTGAGGCTATTCTCACCGCCTGGACCCCGGTCCAGCCGCATGGGTTGGGGGATATCGACGTCAATTTCACCATAGAAATAATCACGCGGGATATTTAATTGGGCCGGGGCCATTTCCGACATGGCCCGATCAAAGCAACGCCCGGTAATTTCGGCCATGCGGTTGGGGTTGTTGACGTGGCCCTGATACTTGGTAAATTCCTGGAACATCGGCAGTTGATTGGCTTCCTGAAAACCACCCAGGCCTATGCCCATGGTGCCGGTTTCCGGAGTCACTATGACTACCGGACTGTGAGCCCAGTACGCGGCCGCGATGGCGGTGACACAGTTGCTGATGCCGGGGCCGTTCTGGCCGATGACCAGACCATGCCGTCCACTGACCCGGGAATAGCCATCGGCCATATGTGCTGCCCCCTGTTCATGGACCACCGGGATCAGGCGAATTCCGGCCGGTTCGAAGATGTCCATGGCATCCATGAACGCCGAACCCATGATCCCGAACATTTCGGTTACTCCATTGGCCACCATGGTTTCTACAAAGGCTTCACTCGGTGTCATTTTCATGGGATCTATTCCTTAATGGTTCAGATGGGGTCGGAAAGACAACGTTACAGGTGTTGCTTCACGACAGAATGGTGTTCTTAGGTAATTGACTATGCGTTTAAACAGGGCAAGCTGTAGATCTTTTGGCTGATTGGCAGGATTCAGGATCATTACGATGGAAGGTAGAGGATTGAGAAAAAAGAGAATAGTACCAGTTCACTGGTTTTGCCTAGACCAGTAAATCGGTATGAAGTCATGGTTTGCCGGGTCAGAGTAATTCCAGTTTCTTCGGGATTCAAGCTGATATGATAAATGGCATTGCTCACACTTCCCTTAGCCTGAGCAGGCTGCTTACTGTGTGCAAGTTTGTGAACTGGCTCAGGCCTGTTGAGGCATGCAACTGAACCTTGTCAGTGTTGCAAATTTTCAAGCC
>CAYQAP010000018.1:12452-35491 GCA_964415515.1 uncultured Gammaproteobacteria bacterium
TCAGGCCTGTTGAGGCATGCAACTGAACCTTGTCAGTGTTGCAAATTTTCAAGCCCATTACTTGGGATAGCACCGACAAGGTCAATTATTCAGGCAGACTTTTCAACCAGCACTGGCCTGTCGGGCTGTACTTCAAACAGGGAGCGATCGATGATCTCCAGCATCTGGTCGACCTGATCGGCCGTAATCGACAAGGGTGGCGCAATCCGCAAGACGTTCCCATACAGGCCACCACGACCGAGTAGCAAGCCTTTTTCTCTGCAGCGATCCATTAACGCCACCGTTTCCTTGATTGCATGGACCTTGGATTTTCTGTCTTCAACCAGTTCCATACCCAGCAGCAAACCACGACCGCGAATATCACCAATCAAGGCATGGTGTTTTTTCATCTGCTGTAAACCATCCACTACCCGCTGGCCCATGGCCCGTGCATTCGCGATCAGTTTTTCTTCCTTAATGATGTCAAGCGTTAGCTTGGCCTGCATGGTCTGATACGGATCGCCGCCAAAAGTATTGAAATACAATTTACCATCCAAAGGCTCAACATCTGCAGTTTTCATTAGCGCGGCACCAATGGCGGCCCCATTGCCCAAACCTTTGGCCATGGTAATCATATCGGCATTGATACCGAGTTCGCGAGTTAACAGATAACTGCCTCCACAACGTCCAGCCCCGGTTTGTACTTCATCACTGATGTACTTACCCCCGTAGTTATGAACAATCCGGGTGACTGCGGTGAAGTACGCCGCCGGTGGCGTAATGAAACCACCCACCCCCATGACTGGTTCCACGATCATGGCAGCAATACGCCCATGCGTACTGGTTTGAATGGTGGTTTCAACATTCTTGGCACATTCCAGTTCGCAGCTTTCCGGTTTTTGCTTGAAGGGGCAGCGGTAACAATAAGGTTCCAGTGCGCTGCTGGTGCCAGCACTTGGCTGGGCTCGAAATCGCCAGTTTTGATGGCCACATTGTGCCAAAGTGCCGGAGGTGCCACCGTGGTAGCTGTGGCGTAAATTGACCACGATCGTTTCACCAGTAGTGTGACGGGCAGTCATAAAAGCCAATTCATTAGCCTCGGAGCCAGAATTAGTGAACGAGATGCGATCGATGCCCTCCGGTGCTTCGGCCAGTAGCGCCTCGGCCAGCTCAACCGGAAACTGACTCAAATACAGCAGGGTCGTGTGCTGGATCTGGTCAGACTCAATCATTTCAATTATTTTCTGTTTGATGCGGGGATGATTGTGGCCGGCGGAGACACAGATAATGCCGCCGATAGCATCCAGATATCGGGTGCCCACGTCATCCCATACATACACTCCGCTGGCTTTAACCAAATGCAGGGGGATGTCGTGGTAGAGATGTGCGGTAGGCAGGAAATGCCGTTTGCGACTCTCAAGTAAAGAAGCATTGCTGGGGGGTTGGCTGAGCATCATTACAGGCCTTGTTGAAACGATTCAAAGGATGCCCGCAGCATAGTGCGGACACTGATTTATGCTTAGTACGCTACTTCGATCAGTCCCTGCTGTCAATATCTTTTGAGGTCTCGGGCGATCCATCAGTATCATCATCAGGCAACCGAAACTGCTGCAGGCGATCACGAAATACGAACCACATCAGCACGGCAGCGATCAAAAAAAGCAGCCACAATGGCCAGCTCACATGTTCGATATGATGACCAAACAACACCAGAATAATCAGTACCGGCAAAATGCCAATACCGGTTGCGAGCAAGAATTTACCCCAACTGATGGCTGTGAGACCGGCCAGATAGTTAATCAAATTAAATGCAATAATGGGGACGAAACGACTGATCAAAACAAAGCGGAAGCCTTGCTCCGAAATCCAGGCATCGAGCTGATGCCAATTCTTGCGGGCGATCATTTTTTCGGCAAAAGGTCGCCCCAGCCAGCGCACCAGAGCAAACGCCAGCGCTGCACCGAGCATGGCACCCACCCAGGAAATAACTGCACCCCAGATTGGGCCATATACCATACCATTGGCTATGGTTAACAACTCGGCCGGGAACGGTACAAAGGTGTGCAATACCATCAGGCCGATTGAGCCAGCCACACCCCAGGCATGCAGTTCCAGAATTTTGGTTTCCAGCGCCTGCACCGAAAAGCTCAAATCAAACAGGGCGTAGACAGTGCCGGCGATGATCAAAACCACGATCAACCCTGACAATATGGGCGACTTCATGAATCAGTGAGAGAACAAAATAACGCAGTCATGGTTTGAGAGTGATCGCAGTGCCAACAAAACGACGACCGAATACCACTTCATGTCCAGGCATCGGCTGGGACGGTATGTTGAATGCCAGTAGCAGGGAGATCACTGCAATGCCTGTGCCGGTCAGGAAAACTGCAGCAGGTGAAACCATCCATACCACACCCAGCAGCGCCGGCAGAATCACAGCTGCAACATGATTGATTGAGAAAGCGACACCTGCAGTCGAGGCAATATCGGATGGATCAGCTATTTTCTGAAAATAGGTTTTGATACTGATCGCCATGGCAAAAAACAGGTGATCCAGCACATACAGAATCATCGCCACCCAAGTGGTTTCAACCACCGCATAGGCGTAGAACACAATGATCAGGCCGAAGTATTCACAGATCAAGGCGCGACGCTCACCCCAGCGCATAATCATCCGCCCAATCTTCGGTGCCAGAAAAATATTGAGGGTAGCATTGAGTAAAAACAATAATGAAATCGTTCCTACACTGAGGCCAAATTTCTGTACCATCAAAAAACCTGCAAACACCACAAATATCTGTCGCCGCGCACCGGCGACGAAGGTCAAAGCGTAATAAAGCCAGTAGCGCCGGCGTAGTACGAGCTTCTTGTTCTGTTCAACATGGGCACGAAAGTGCGGAAAAATGGCCGCAGTGCCCAGCACAATAAGTAGCGTAACGCCACCTCCAGCAACATAAATCCAGTGATAATCTAGCTGCAGTTCCTCGGATAATACCCAGACCAGCCCGAAACTGAGTATCGCAGCGATCGAACGGGTAGCAATGATTCGACCCAGTATTTCCGGCGCCTTGTTTCTCGGCAACCACTGCAGGGACAGTGAGGACTGCAGCGTCTCTTGATAATGAAATCCCAGAGACATCAGCACCGTAGTGACATACAGACCCAGCACGGAAGGAAAGAAGCCGGTGGCAGCGGTACCGGCTGCAAGCAATACAATCATCCAATAAAAAAGCTGTTGTTCACGAACCAGCAACAATACCAGGATCACGCCAAAAGCAAGAAAACCGGGGATTTCCCGAATACTTTGCAGCAAACCCATATTCGCCCCGGTAAACGCAGCGCGTTCAATGGCAAAATTATTCAGCAGAGCCTGCCAGGTGGCGAAACTGAAGGGGATTGCTGCGGCCAGGCACATTAGCATGACCTCAGGGCGCTGGCGCCATGCCAGAATCTTTTGCCTTGTCATGCCTTTGCAGGCTGCTGTTTACTGGTTGTAGTGATGAGAATTGCTACCATTAACAAGCTCTGCCTTGAGCAATTTAAGAATAAAACTGGCCATGGCATTGCCAACGAATATCCTGGAGTCCGAGACGCAGGTATCGTGAACCCAGCCAATCACGCTGTTGATGGAGATATCATTCATAACATCCACCGGGTTGGAGCGGGTCAGACTATCGACCATGCTATAACTGGACATGTAACCCTGAATCCAGCTGACCATTAACAGATATTCCTGATCCTTTTCGCCACGCTGCTCAGCCTGCAAAAAAAACTTGCAGGATTTATTACCATAACCGAAGGTAAAAGCCGTGGCAGCATACGCGTTCTGAGTCACTGCATGGCTCAGGAATACCACCATGATCAGCCCAGCCAAACTGTAACGATAATGCTGCAACCTCATAGCCTCAGCCCCTCATGTTCTCGCCACAGTATACTGGATGGGTGTTCGATCCTCCACAGAAATCGGGATCATCTGCCAGAGAGCTGTTCGAAAACAGCCTGTCTAACCGGTGTTACGCATGCCGGTAGCGATGGCATTGATGCTGCGCAGTAATGGCAGCAACCATTGATCCTGATGCTGGGTGCTTTTGGCGGCACGACTGCAGCGCAGCAGATGTACCTGGATGTGGTTGATGGGGTCGAGGTAGGGGTCACGTCGCGACAGCGATAACTTGAGGCTGGGCGTTTCATCCAGCAGAGCATCAATCTGGGTGATCTGCAGAATCATACGGCATGTTCGCTGGTATTCGTCGAGAATTTTCGGATAAATTTGTTCTGCGGTGACGACTTGTTTGCAAAGCCCGGCATATTCGTGAGCGATATCCATTTGACTTTTCGTTAACGCCATCTGGGTATTGCTTAAAAGTGCACGGAAATAGGGCCAGCTGGTATACATTTGTCGCAGAGTTCGCATGCCATCGGGCTGGGTATTGCAAAATTCAGCCAGGGCCGTTCCCAAACCATACCAGCCGGGAAGTGTCTGCCGTGACTGCGCCCAGCCGAACACCCAGGAGATCGCCCGGATCGACGATTTAGAACGATCCTGTTTGTGTCGATGGGAGGGTCTCGAGCCAATATTCAGCAAAGAAATTTCATCTACCGGTGTGGAATCATAAAAATAATCGATCAGCTGTGGTGCTGTATCGGTCAAAGCCCGGTAGTGTGATTCGGCTTGCTCTGCCATGGTATGCATGCAGTCATCATAGGGTTTTCCCGCATCCTGTATCGGCATCAACAAACTGAGACTGGCTTTCATCAGTCCGGTACAACCCATTGTCAGTTCGTAGATCGCGGTTTCCGGATGCTGGTAACGAAATGAAAGCACCTCACCCTGCTCGGTAAATTTAATCCGACCACCGACCGTCCCTTGCGGCTGCGATAGAATCGCTTCATGTGTCGGTCCACCGCCACGTCCCACAGTGCCGCCACGACCATGAAACAGCCGAACCTGCAATCCATGGCGATCGGCCAATGTCTTCACCTGTTGCTGGGCCTGGTACAGTCCCCAGGAGGAGGCGAGGATACCGCCGTCCTTGCAGGAATCCGAATACCCCAGCATCACTTCCTGTAGATTGCCGCCAGCCGCCAGGTATTCCTGATACAAAGGATCGGCGAACAGCGTACCGAGCACTCCCTGAATCCGGCCAAGATCCTCGATGGTCTCAAACAGAGGGGAGACCAATAAATGACAGTACCGCTGCCCCCCAGGGGTACGGCCCACCAGACTCGTCTGCAGACCCAAAAATAGCACTTCCAGCACATGACTGACCTGATGTGTCATTGAAACCACATAACTGCCAATGGCACGTGGGCTGATTTCCTCCCTGATTTCACGAATTACATGAAATACTTCCAGCACCCGGGCGCTATCCTGACTCAACTTGCGTTCTTCGAAATTAAGCGCTTGCCCGTGATCGAGCTGCTGCTGTAGCGTCATGATACGGGACGCTTCGTTCTGTGTCAGATAATCAGACCGCTGGCCGCTTAATTGCAGAATCTCGGCCACAGTCTGAGAATGTCGGCTCGATTCTTCACGAATATCAAGCCGTGCCAGATGAAACCCGAAGCAGCGCACCAAGCGAATCAGATCCAGCAGCTCCCCGCGTGCCATGGCAACATCACCGTGACTGCACAAGGATCGATAGATCAGCCGCAAATCTTCGAGAAAGACTTGCGAGTGCGGATAAGCGAAATCAACTTCACCATCAAGATAACCGGCCAGACGCTGCTCTATTTTGCGTAAGCTGCAATCCAGGCGATAGGCTATCATGGCCAATTTTCGACGGTACGGTTCCTGATGGAAAGCATCTGGATCGTCACGAAATACATAACGGGCCAGGACCCGCTGCTGCTCAAGGCTGCTATGGAATTCTTCAGAGACCTTGATCAGCTGGCTGGAATGGGTCAAAACCTGAATCAGGGCTTCAATCCGTCGCAGGTATTCACGTAAGATTTCCCTCACCTGCATGCGCGATGCCTGTCGGGTGACCGCCGGGGTGACGTAGGGATTGCCATCACGGTCACCACCTATCCAGGAGCCGAATCGTACCAAATTCGGTATCTCAAATTCTGTGCCATAGACTTCGCTGAGCGTACGTTCAAGATTCCGGTACATGCGTGGCAGGGCACGAAAAATCGAGGATCGAAAATAATAAAGTCCGGTCTTGATTTCCTGGTCAGGTGTTGGTCTCAAGGCACGCACTTCATCGGTTTTCCATAACGACTGAATCTGCGACTTTAGGTCTGCAATCAACTCATCTCGAGATGCACTCTGATACTGCGGATTATCCAGGGCATTACAGGTCAGAAACATGCGCCGAAATATCTGCAACACGGTGCGGCGTTTGGCCTCGGTGGGATGGGCCGTAAAAACCGGATAGAACTCCAATTGATTGAGGAGTTCCTGCACTTGCCCGGCAGTTACACCTTGTTGCGCAAATGTACGGATACATTCATCAAATGATCCCAGCCACAAGGGCTCTTGACCGAGGGCCAGGATTCGACGCTGACGGTGGTTGAAGGTTTCTTCAGCCAGATTGACGAGGCTAAAATAGGTATTGAAGGCCCGTAATATATGGGTCAATGTCGCAGGATCCTGGCGCTCGATAAAACGCATCAGACGTTTGCGGCTTTGTGGGTTTTCGTGTTTACGCAGATTAATAAAACCACGGCGCAGTTTTTCTACTGCCGCCAGTACATCTAGCCCTGCTTGTTCTTCGAGCACTTCTCCCAGCAATCTACCGAGGAGTTTTACCCGTGAACGCAATTCCCGATCACTCAGCTTATCCATTATTGCGTCTGCTACCCCCTCTGTAGAAATGCCCCCCAGATTACGCGCATGAGCGCTAATGAGTCTGCAATAAAGTGACTCATCATACTGTTCAGATTCCTGCCCCCTGGCAAGTTCTGATTATTCCTGTGTTCAATACCGATTGTGGCGATGAAATCCGTCTGCTATTGTACCTGTTTGCTTGAGGCGTGCTACCATCGCCTGGATTCGTTCATCATCCGGGCAGAATCCGGATCTGGCATGTAAGGCAGGTCATATCGACCGGTCTACTTCCAGCAACTCTTATTTATCAGGGATCCAACGTGAATCAGAACAACTCCGAACTTGCAACCCCGCCGGCTATGGCATTTTCCAAAAAACTTTATCTCTACCACTATACCGGCTGTTTGTTCTGCTGGCGAGTGCAACGGGTTATCAACAAACTCGGGATTGAGATCGAGCAGCGTGATATCTGGGAATCGAACGAGTATCGCCAGCAGCTGCTTGAGGCCTGTGGGCGCCAGACTGTCCCGGTGTTGCTGGTCATTGATGAGGACGGCAAACAACAGTGGATACCGGAATCCCGGGATATTATTTCGTTTCTGAAACGCATCCAGCAAACGCACTGAGTTGCCTTGTGACCACTGCAAAACCTGAGCAATAGTTGATGCTGCACCCGTACAAAGGTGTTTCTATTCGCCCACCGTTCCCTCAACACTTGCAACAGGTGATGTTTGGTATGGGTTGTTTCTGGGGTGCGGAAAGAATTTTCTGGTCCCTGCCAGAAGTCTATGTCACTGCTGCTGGCTACAGTGGAGGAACGGCACCTCAACCGGATTATCCGCAAGTGTGTGCCGGTGAAACCGGACACGCTGAAGTTGTGCTGGTGGTGTTCGACCCTGGTGATATTTCTTTTCGCGAGCTATTGACCGTGTTCTGGGAAAATCACGATCCCACCCAGGGCAACCGCCAAGGCCATGACGTCGGCAGCCAATACCGTTCAGCAATTTTTACCTACGATGCACCGCAGCAACAACGTGCGCTACAAAGTCGGCAAGACTACGCCCGGGCACTAAATCAGGCTCACTATCCTGACATCACCACCGAGATCAAGACAGCCAGTGAGTTCTTCTATGCCGAGCCTTACCATCAACAATATCTACTGAAGAATCCACAGGGCTATTGCGTGCATACCAGCACGGGTATCCGCTGCCCACAACCACAAGCACAGTACACTTGACTTCTAGCGATAACTCTGGAGACGCTTATTCACCATGATCATGACCACTTCCTTCCTTATCGGCAGTCTGGTTCTTGCCTGTCTGCTGGGCATTCTGCTCGGCTACTGGCTATCCGGCAAAAAAAACGACAACTGCAAGGATAAAGCCCGGATCACTGAACTGGAAACTTCATTGCAAGAGTACAAACAACAGGTGCAAGAACATTTTTCCACCACGGCCAGCCTGTTTCAGGATTTGGGCCACAATTATCGTACGCTCTACAATTATATGGCGGAAAGTGCCAGCGAACTGTGTCCGGAAATACCGGACACTGCGGTGCTGCAGTTCGATGCCACCAATCTGTTGCCAGAGAAAGCGCAAACCAACGTGGAAGAAACTGCGCCAACAGCTTCCGCAGCAGCAGTTACAGATAGCCCGCAGTCAGAACAAAAATCAGTGACCCCCACGGACTCTCCAACCGCGGTTGTTGAAGATGCAGATACGACCGCACAGCATACAGAATCGAACGCTGCAACCGCTTTGAAAACAGCCTCAACTATCGAGGTCACAGACCCCACTCAGGATCAGACAGATGGGCAAAATCCGGAAACAAACCAGACCAGCAGGACTGCATCAACGAAACCACAGGACCTCTGACAGCGTAATTCATTCCCTGTAATGAATGCTGGAACAACGAACCGGTCGATTCCTGTGCTCGGGCAGCCTCTCGGACACGGCAAACCACAGAGACGCAAGATTGTCCTCACCGGCGGTTATTTGCTGGTTGCATGGGCGATGTTGGCGGTGAGTTCCCTGGTGCTGGCTGCCGGACAACAGAAAATACCGGATTATGAAACCGCTCGAGGCATTTTCTGGCGACAGCTGTACAAAAATGCAGGGACGTCGCTGTATTGTGGGCAGCAGATGAAGAACCGCCGTCATCGGGGTATGAATATTGAGCATGTCTTTCCGATGTCCTGGGTCACCAGGTCCTTGCGTTGTGGTAACCGCAGCCAGTGCCGCAATCGAAATCAGCTGTTCAACCACATCGAAGCCGATTTGCACAACCTCTATCCCGCTCTGATCCGCATCAACAAGGCCCGTAGCAGTTTTCCCTTCGCCATGGTTGCAGGGGAAAAGCGTCGTTTTCAACGCTGTGACTTCGAAGTTAACGAATTCAAACGTATTGTTGAGCCTCGTCCTGCTGTCAGAGGCAATATCGCTCGGGCTGTTTTTTACATGAGCTATACCTACCGCCTGCCCCTGTACCGCAAACAGAAGAATCTACTGTTAAAGTGGCATGTGCAGGATCCTCCTGACCGCAATGAGCAGCGCCGCAACGCCTTGATTGAAAGACTCGAGGGAGTGCGCAATCCATTCATCGATCACCCCGCAGCGGCTCGAAGAATGCTTGTGAATGCGCGCTAGCGATGACTCTGCGCTCTGCACCCAAACTTCGTCGATGAGCTCAAAGAATATCAGACTCGAGCGGACTTACCGTTGTGGATCATGGTAGAAACGCCAGCCGGCATTAGGAACCTCGGTTGAAAAACCCCTGTTCTACGGCCATTACTGCGGCTTCGACTCTCGAATGCACCCGTAACTTTCGCAGAACTGCCTTGACATGCAACTTAACCGTACCATCAGAAATATCCAGATGCCTGGCGATCACCTTGTTACTCTGACCTTCAGTCAAATGACAGAGGATCTCCTGTTCTCTGGGGGTCAGTTTTTCGAATAATGAATGTTCGGCTTCAAGCTCACTATCATCTCTCGACTGTACCAGTTTCGCCAACACAGCCGTGAGTTCAGGTGCGATTACCGTTTTACCGGAACGAATCGAGCGCAAAGCCACCAGAAGGTCATCCGGGGCCATATCCTTGAGCAAATAGCCGCTGGCACCGTTGCGCAGTGCTGCTGCGAGATCCTGTTGCTCGTCGCTGGTAGTCAGCATCACCACTTGGGTAGAAAGTCGGCTTTCTGTCAATTGACGCAAGGCCTCCAGGCCATTCAAACCAGGCATACGTACATCCAGCAACAAAATATCCGGCAGCAGGGCCTTCAGCAACCGCAAACCTTCACGGGCATCCCCCACTGAGGCAACCACCTCGATCCCCCTTCGTTCCAGCAAGCCTGCCAAGCCCACCCGAAACAGCGCATGGTCATCGATAATCAAAACACGCATAGCGATTGCTCAGGACAAGCTGACGGGCCGTAGAAAAAAGCTCATGCGGCACAATTTGGCCTTATTAAGCCACTCAGTACACATGTACACACCTGTGCACGGCACTTTTTCGCCGCTTATTGCCTTGTCTAGTACGCACCAGAGACTTGTTCAGCAGCCTGCTAAGAGCAAAAAAATAACCATCAGTCATCGGTTGCATCTCCGGCAGCAAACGTTAATATCAGCCTCACTCCCTCCCCCTGTTCACTCTCAATCCGCAGGCTACCACCGAGCCGCTGGGCTCGTTCCTGCATGATGGAAAGTCCAATGTGTTCTCCCGGATGATCAGTAAGCCGGGGTTGATCAAAACCCTGACCGTCATCTTCAATCAAAACCGATAGTTGGGAATCTCCCGTATGGTGCAGCCATATTCTGACATAATCCGCCTGACTGTGTTTGCGAATATTATTGAGTGACTCCCTGATAATATGGATCACCTGAACCTGCCTGCTGGCAGGTAGCGTAACCTCCTGCCACTGATTCTGGAAATAAATCTGAATCTGTGATTCTCGGTGAAACTGGCTGATTAATCGTTCAATCGCTGCCACAACACCTCCTTGATCCACAGGCGCCCTGAAGTAAGCCATCAACTCACGAATTTCTTGATGCGCCTCATCCAGGCTGTTTTCCACACGTTCCATCTGTTGCCAGATCGCTAACTGGTTGTCCTGCTGCAATGTCTCATCCAGCACACGTACCTGAAGACCCAGGCTAACCAGGGTTTGAGCCAGTGAATCATGCAACTCATTCGCCAACTGGGCCCGCTCCTCCAGCCTCGACAGATGCCGGGACTCCTCCTCCAGGCCCGCCTTTTCTACAGCTATGCCTAAATGACGTCCTGAGGTATAGAGCAATTCACAATTGTTTAGTACAAAATTGGCCTGTTCTGGTCCCAAAAACATGGAGAACACTCCCACCATACTGGAATGACTGGATATCGGCACACTAACCAGCTGCAACGGGCTGGAGGTGTGCAAATGGATGCCAGCCTCAGACAAGCGTTCATGAGCTGCATCGCAAGTTTGAATTTCGCCATTTTTCAGTGCTTCCAGATAACCCGATTCCAGCGTCTCCAAAGCCGCACTGACGTTCGTTGAAGGCGAGAAACCCAGCTCTGCAGCAAGCTGCAAACTCTTGCCGTCATCACCCAGTAAACGTATCGCAGCTGCCGATGACTGCAAGTGAATTTCGATAGATTCCAGAAAACTCTGCATTAGAGCCTGTAGATTCTCCGCCACATGCAGGCTCGCTGCGATGTCATACATCAACTCCAAAGTACGGTTCTTTTCATTCAGCTCGCTAAGTTGTCGGCTTGCCTCTCCCTGGAGATTGCTGGAAAGTTTCTGATATTCTTCGGCCAGACAATTCAAGTGATGAATTAAAGGCGTACAGAAAGCATGACGGGGCTGCTTAATCTGTACCCCGAAGTTCCCGGCACGAATCCTGGCGGCCCAACATTGCATGCGGTGAATAGGCCACAGCAGTTGCTGCCACACCAACAACCAAAGCACCAGTATATTTACCAACAATCCCGCTGCCAACCAACTTCGAGTTGCTGTGGCCAATGCCTCTGAAGGCAAACTGAGCCCCCCGGCAATCAGTACCGCAACCAGGGCCAAAATACCGAATATCCATTGCCAGTATTGAAATTTATGGTGCATACGATTGCTTGATTCTGTCCAGTCATTCATGATCCATCCCAATGCTTAGTTTGCAGACCTGTACCCGGGCCAGCCGATTAGCGCATCATTCAGAGCAAAGTTGGCTAAGCGGACTGCAATTTCAGCAATCATCACCCCACAAATCAATATCAAGACGACTTGGGTGGTGATCACCTGGCCTGGATGACGGGAACCCGGATTATTTGTCCAATCTGTAACGACTGCTCCAATAACTTCGGATTCATCCGGGTCATGAGCCACCAGGGCACCTGAAAACGCTGGCTCAATTTCCAGGCGCTATCGCCCCGCTTGAGTCGATAGCGAGAAACTCGTTGCAGACGAAAATTACTGCGAAATTCATCCACTAGCAGGGCATGAAAACCTGCACGCTGGTGTTCGAAAGAATCAATGGCCGGCTGCCCTAACGCAGGCAGCTGAAACCATTGACCGACTCGCAGTGAGTGTTTGCGATTCAAGTGATTGCGGCGCTTGAGTGTCCTGGTTGACCCCAGAGCCAACCAATCAGCATAGTGACCCAAGGTTTCTTCCGGCTGTACCCGGATTCGATAGGTTTTCCCGGAACGGGTCTCCCGGACATGCACCTGAATGTCCAGTTCAGCATCAGGAGGTTTGATCAATTTTCGAAACGCCACTGCTTGGGCTGAGCCCTTTTGGATGACGGTCCGCTGCTGTACTTTGGCTTTCGAGGCAACAGTTCCCGTCACACTCGCTGTCACAGTAACGAGTTTCTTCCCGGGTCTTAACACACTGCGCTTGGTCAAACCGTTGATTCTCAATAACTGCTGGCAACTGATCGGCAAGCGCTGTGCAATTCGACATACAGAGTCACCACGTTTGACAATATAGTATCCCGTCACACTCGCTGTCACAGTAACGAGTTTCTTCCCGGGTCTTAACACACTGCGCTTGGTCAAACCGTTGATTCTCAATAACTGCTGGCAACTGATCGGCAAGCGCTGTGCAATTCGACATACAGAGTCACCACGTTTGACAATATAGTATTCAGTCATACGGGCCGGTTGTTTGCTACGTGAGGTTTTCGCAGACTTGGCCAGCCGCAGGTTCTTTTTGTTGCGCACCTGTCGTACTGCACCGAGTTGACGACGTGATGGCACATTCAATTTCTGCCCGGAGCGAATCAGGCTGCGCCGGGTAAGCCGATTCAGGGCCAGCAACCGTCGGCAACTGACTGCAAAGCGAGCGGCAATCCCACAGACCGTGTCGCCCCGACGAACCCGATAACGAATCGCAACAAGGGTTTCCGCCGGAAGTCGAGACAGGCGTTTGAGTTTGGTTTTTTTACCCCGAATCCCGGGTGGCAGTCGTAACCGATACCCTGCGGGGATCAATTGCCAGTTCTTCCAGACCGTCGATGCCAAAGCTGGATTAAGTTTTCTTAGGCGGACCTGTGATACTGAAAATACCCTGGCCAGCCTTTTTGCAGAGGCTGCCCGTCGCAAACTGACAGCCGTATAGCCTGGCGGCCGATCGGCGACAACCCCTGGAAAGTAGTGTTTACTATGCCTGGCGATGTACCGTACCGCCAAAAAGCTGGCATAAAAATTCTTTACCGCCGTCTGAAAATAGGAGGAGCGATAGTTTGCCAATACCTTGCCAAAATCAGGCCCCATTTTTTTCACCGCGCGACGCATACCATTGATTCCGTAATTGTAGGAAGTCACGATAAATGGCATCAGTTCGGTGGCCTTGATTCCGGGTCGATGTTGCCGAGCCTGAATGAGCAGCCGATTTTTGCTATTGCGAAAAAAACGTGCCGCTGCCAAAGTTGCCTGTTCCGGGTCCAGGCGCTCGTCCACTGCGACCCCGATTTGCAATCCCAGACCTCTGGCGGTGCGCGGCATGATTTGCCATAAACCGGCAGCACCAACACGGGAATAGGCTGCCGGGTTGTAGGCTGACTCAACAAACGGCAGATACTTCAGGTCCACAGGCAAGCGGGCATTTCGCATAACCCTTTCGACCATTTTCCGGTAACGTCCAAAGCGCTGCAATGCCTTACGAAAACGATCCTTATTGCCCTGTTGACATCGAATTCTACCAGCTGCCGCTCGCAGCTGCTTGCGTGAAGGTGTTGAGAAGAGTTTTTGCAAGCGCCGCCCCGCAGAACTGCTGGCAAACCTGCTAGTGTTGCCTTTTGCCGCCAACAGCAGTAATTGCCGGCGAATTTTCTTGCGTTTTTTTTCAACATGCCGGGGTGTGCTGCTGCGACCGCAACCGTGTTTACTGCGGATTACGGCATACACTCGCTGTGGATACGCTGAGTCATGCAATATCACCTGGTTGTTGTTCCAGCGCGAGAAAACCTGCACCCAGAACAAGGCACGCTGGCGTACCTCCGGAGTACATGGAAAGGTTTTGCTGCAACCCAGGGCCAGTACACCGGCCATGCTCTGCTGTTGTGGCAGCAGTGACAACAAAAAAACCGCGATTACAAGTAGTGTCAACGAGCACAGAGGCCTGCGCGGCGACCCTCTCTTTGACTGTACGATTTCGGTATTTCCCAGCACTGCTACCTCAAGTTTGTCATCGTGCTACGAAACCAAAACCACAATCGTGCGGCTGATTCGAAAAGTTAGTAAAATACCCTCAGTCGGTGTAATAATTGACATGTCGTGTACCGGCTGCCTGCTGGGAATACAGTCAACTCTGCACCTCGATTGTGCCAGAACTCAGGCCTTTCTGCCATGGCCAAACGACACAATTCAGTGGCTCGGTTTACCGAAATACTATCGAGCGAACTCGATGACGTCTTCAAAACAGGTGGCCATTCATGGTTATACGAAATGACAAAAGCCTCACAACTTTCACGGCTGGCGGGAGCTGCTGCGGTACAATACCTATTTGATAAATTATTCCTACCACGCTAGCAGCTGGAGCTTACCATGCCACTGATCCGCTCTCAGGACTTCATCGACAGCATCGAATCAGCACTTCAATATATTTCCTGTTATCATTCTGCGGATTTTATTGCCGCCATGGCCAGAGCCCATGAGCGCGAACGCTCACCTGCGGCACGTGATGCGATCGCCCAAATTCTGACCAATTCACGTATGGCTGCCCAGGGACATCGCCCGCTGTGCCAGGACACTGGAATTGTGGTGGTTTTTCTGCGCATAGGTATGAATATTCGTTTTGAAGAGGGAGCCGATATCGCCACCCTGGTCAATACCGGCGTACACAAAGCCTATACCAATCCGGACAACCCCTTGCGGGCCTCCGTGGTCTCACCCCCATTCGGCCAGCGTATCAACAGCCGAGACAATACCCCGGCAGTCATTCACACCACACTCGTGCCGGGTAATACGCTGTCGATTACCCTGGCTGCGAAAGGTGGTGGCTCAGAAAATAAATCCCATTTTGCCATTCTCAACCCTAGTGACAGTGTTGCCGACTGGGTAGTGGAAACGGTCAAAACGATGGGAGCAGGCTGGTGCCCACCGGGAATACTCGGTGTCGGCATCGGTGGCACTGCCGAAAAAGCCATGCTTCTGGCCAAAGAATCATTGCTGGACCCGATTGACATTCAAGAGATCGATGCCAAAGAACACAAGTCTGCCACCGAGAAACTGCGCCTTGAAATCTATCGCAGGGTCAACGAACTTGGGATTGGTGCTCAGGGCCTGGGGGGAATGACGACAGCACTGGATGTCAAGATTCAACATTATCCAACCCATGCCGCTTCACTGCCTGTCGCTTTGATCCCGAACTGTGCGGCGACTCGCCATGTCCATTTTGAGCTGGATGGTTCCGGTCCTGTTGACTTGGTTCCTCCGAGTCCCTCTGACTGGCCTGATGTGACTTGGTCGCCCGCCACCGACATCCGGCATGTCAACCTCGACACCCTCACCAAAGCCGATATCCGGGACTGGCGGCCGGGTGAAGCATTGCTATTGAGTGGAACCTTTCTGACCGGGCGTGATGCCGCGCATAAACGCCTGATTGAATTACTGGAGCAGGGTCAGCCCCTGCCTGATGGCGTCGATTTTCACAACCGGCTTATCTATTACGTCGGCCCGGTTGATCCGGTTGGCAATGAAGTCGTTGGCCCGGCCGGTCCAACCACCTCATCACGCATGGATCAATTCACTGAGACCATGCTTTCGAGCACCGGCCTACTCGGTATGGTTGGTAAGGCGGAACGTGGCCCGATCGCTATTGAAGCCATCAAACGCCACCAGGCGGTATACCTGATCGCCACCGGTGGTGCGGCCTACCTGGTGTCGCGAGCGATTAAAGCGGCCCGGGTGGTGGCATTTGAGGACCTTGGCATGGAGGCGATCTACGCTTTCACAGTAGTCAACATGCCGGTCACTGTAGCCGTAGATCATAAGGGAAACTCGATCCATCAAAGCGGACCAGAATATTGGCAGAAAAAAATCGCCGGGATACCCATCAAGACAACATAAACTCCCTCTGCAGGACGGTTTATACAATAGCCAAACTACGGGTTTCCTGCCAATAATAATAAGCACGGGGATTTTTCTGTGTTCTGGGAGTGAGCTGAACCTGCAGGGTACTCTGCAGTATGCAATTCTGTGGCATAAGTATTGCTTATTCAGAAGCTGTATTCTGTCTATACCCGATGCAGCCGGAGGTCACAATGAATTCTTTAGCTCCCTTATTATTCGGTAATGGTGCATATGCCCAGTCGAATCCACAGAAAATGTTCTTGAATTCCGGTCAGGACAGAGCTTTTTTGTCGCTATATCGTCAGCAAATGCAGAGCCAGGCGCTTCTGGGGTCAAGCAAGGGGACTCCGGCACTGTCTCCGACAGCGATGGGCAGTTATTCACCGCAACTATACGGCATGATTTTGCCGCCTGTAATGCCCATGTCTACCATAACCGCATCCAGTTTTTCGCTACAAAGAAGCATGTTCGGTGGTGTGCCGGAAAATTATAGTGGTGCCACTATCGGTGATATTTTACGTATTCTGAATCCTGATTTAGCCAACAGCCCGAGCGCGCCTGTCACTTCCAAGCAGTCAACCACAGCCACTTCAACCTCCCCCTTCTTGGCCGCTCTACAGCCTGGTGCAGCAACACAGCCACAAGAAATTGCCGATAAATTTGCCAGGCGAATAGAGCAACTCGCCAAGCAGGGGGTGACCGATGTAGCCTTGACGGTGGATAATCCAGCATACGGTCCGGTAGGAGTCGACCTTAAAATTGGGGCAACAGGGGACGTCGACCTCACATTGCAAACCGATAATCAGCAGCTGGCAGACTGGCTGTCCGGATTGAAATCACAAATGCAACAATCTCTCGGAAATCGTGGTCTGAGCCTACACAGTCTGACCGTAGATACCAGTACCCCTCCAAAGTCCATCGCACTCAATCAAAATACAGCACCGGGACAATCGGCACAGGGGTCCAGTGCACCATTTAATTTAATGGAATACTATCTGGCGCAGGCGATGAACCAGAATGCCATGAACTTCGTTACTGGCTAGACGGCTCGGCGGGTTTTTTTCTAGCATCATTGAGGTAGAGCTCCGCACGACGATCGCCACCATCAGCAGCGCTTTGCAACCAATAATTTGCCAGATTGGTGTCGGTTTCAACACCGTTACCCTGCAGGTACAGTAAAGCCAGATTGAACTGAGCCTTGGCATGCCCGCTTTGTGCAGCACGCTGGTACCAGGCTGCGGCTGTAGCGAAATTTGCCTTTACCCCCCACCCGGTCTCGTACAGAAACCCTATGTTGTACTGTGCCTCCTCCACACCGGCCTCAGCAAGTGGCAACCATGTCTGATAGGCCTTTTGATAGTTTTTTTGGGTAAAATACCTACGGGCACGTTGCAGTGGTGGTAGATTGGCATCGATAGGATTCTGCAATTGGGCTACCCGGGAGTTTTTGCTCTTCAACGATTTCGGTGCTGAAGATGCAGTGACCGATGTGTGCTTTATTGGTTTTTTTTCTGTGCTCTGGTCTTTTTTATTCACCACAACCGGTTGTTTTTTGGGTTTCACAGCAGTGCTGGAGTCGTTAGTGCTTGCCTTGGGTGCCTGACTCGCTCTGAGCGGAGGTGGTGTTTTCCTTGTGGTCGCTACCGACGAACCACCAACTGGAACAGCTGCTGTTTTCTGAAAGCTGGCAATTTCTTTCTGTACAGAAGTCAGAGAACGAATCCAGGGATGATTGTTCTGCAAAGCAGCGGGCATCGCAGCTACGATCTGCTCTGCCAGTGTACGATTTTCGAAAATCCCATAGACCAGTTTATACCAGGTTTTTCCTGCTTTTGAAGTCTTAAAGACCGCAACAGGGCGATCCCAGCGATAGTGTTGATAAAATGCCGTTATCTTGCTTCGGGAGCGGTCAGCCAATAACTGAACGGTAAAGTATTTAGCTAGCTGCTGCTGCAGCCATTTCGCATTCTTTGCCCCCTGCGCAAGCGCACCCTTTGCGGCAGACTTCTGGTTGCCAACTTGGGAGGCCACAGATTGTTTGGCACTGACATGAGTCGGAACCCTCTGCTGTACGCTTTTCTGTGGTGATTTGGCTTTTTTCTTCGGCAGAGTTCCTGCATCTGCATTGGGCTTGGCAGCCTCTGTAGCGCTGGCTCGTACAGTGGACAGCCCGGCTTTATTGACAGGCACTTTTTTTGCTGAAGAGGAAACACTGACAGGCTTGATCCCCAGTGAATTAAGCATTTTAATGGCATAGGGGTCAGATTGTGCTGCCGCTTGCTGAAACCAGAAAATCGCCTGTTCGCGATCTTTTGTTACTCCGTTACCGAATAGATAGAGATAACCGAGATTGTACTGTGATTTAACATGCTGATGTTTTGCCGCCGTCCTCCACCAATGGATCGCTTTGCGCACATCTGCAGTCACACCTGTCCCGGTGAAATAGGCTTCGCCAAGATTAAACTGGGCCGGAGTGTAGCCTTTTGCAGCCGCACGCTGGTACCACTTTACCGCCAGGATCTGATCTTTCTTTACTCCCAGACCCTGGGCATAAAGCACCCCAAGATTGAACTGGGTGGGCGCATCGCCTTGTTCCGCCAGTGGCTGCCAAAGACCAAAAGCTGCCGCATAACTGCCCTTTAGATAGGCTTTAACACCTGCCTGAAAATCTGCCTCTATGGAGGCATGAGCAGTGGTTGTCAATCCGCTCAGAAATACGAATAAATACAGCCAAAGAACAAGACTGGCTTGCAGATTACGGCTTCCAACCCTGCTGCCGGCTCGCTTTATGTGGTTGTTACAAGTTATAACCTCGCTCCTCATGGAATACGATATCCAGACCTTCTGTTTCTTCTTCGGCATTGACCCGCAAGCCGACCAGACGATCCACAAGTTTGAGCAGACCCAGAGTCACCAAACCACTCCAGAGAGCGGTTACCACAATAGCCAGTGCCTGCACCATAACTTGACTTCCTATGGTAGATCCTGCGGTCAGTCCAACACCTCCGAATTGGCTTGCAACCAGGACTCCGGTCAACAGAGAACCCACTGTCCCACCTATGCCATGCACTGAAAACACATCCAAAGAATCATCTATGTGCAGAATATTTTTAATGTATTGTGTGGCCCAGAAACAACTGGCTCCGGCTACGCTGCCGATCCCTACGGCTGCAGCCGGGCCAACATATCCTGCCGCTGCGGTGATGGTCCCTAGCCCTGCTACCATACCGGTAACAATACCCAGCACACTGGGCTTGCCAAACTTGAGCCATTCGATAGCCATCCACACCAGTGCACCACTGGCCGCCGCCAGATGGGTGGTCAGCATTGCCATAGCTGCGCTGCCATTTGCAGCCAGGGCACTGCCTGCATTAAAGCCGAACCAGCCAACCCACAACATGGCAGCACCCGAATAAGCCATTACCAGACTGTGAGGTGGCATCGGTTTTTGTGGAAAACCCCGACGACACCCTATTACCAGCGCTGCAACCAGGGAAGCAACGCCGGCATTGACGTGAACCACAATACCCCCGGCAAAATCCAGTACCCCCAGCTGCATCAACCAACCATTTCCCCATACCCAGTGGGCAACCGGTACATACGCGAACAGCAACCAACCCATACTGAACAGCAACATGGCGGAAAAACGCATACGTTCTGCAAAGGCCCCGACGATCAAGGCCGGAGCAATGGCTGCAAAAATCAGCTGAAACATGATAAAAACAGCTTCCGGCAACTTGCCACTTTGACTTTGGGCCGTGAGATCACGCAGAAAAAACCGGCTAAAGCCACCGATCCAGGCTTGTTGAGACCCACCATCGGTAAAGACCAGAGAATAGCCACCAATAAACCAAATAACCGAGGCTGCACAGACGATCACAAAACAGTGCATCAACAACGACAAAACATTCTTGACCCGGACCAGCCCTCCGTAAAACAGGGCCAGCGCAGGAATGGTCATAAACAACACCAGAGCCGTTGAAGTTAAGACCCATGCCGTATCACCGCTATCTGGAACCGATGCAAAAGATGTTATCGGAAAAAGAGCTGCTACCAGCACAAACCAGGCAGTCCCAGCATGCCGGGCTTTGCAATGACCGCGTAATCGCAAGCAATAGCTCACAGTGCATCCTCATCGACCTCACCGGTGCGGATACGCAATACCTGATCGATACTCTGGACAAAGATCTTGCCATCACCGATTTTTCCGGTATGGGCAGCAGCGGTTATTGCTTCCACAACCTGCTCCAGCAAATCCTCCCGGACCCCAATTTCGATTTTAATCTTGGGTACAAAATCAACCACATATTCGGCACCACGATACAACTCGGTATGCCCTTTCTGCCGACCGAAACCCTTGACTTCAGTGACGGTCATACCCCGAATCCCCACATCATGCAGGGCATCCCTGACATCATCAAGCTTAAATGGTTTCAGTATTGCTGTTACGAGCTTCATCAATGTTCCCCTGTGATTCAATGAAATAGTTGTATTCTGAAACGAAGTCAGGCATCGGTTTGTTCTGCAAGAATCTTGCTGATTTATCCAGTTTTCTTCTATGTGCCCGTGGGAGCCAGATTCTTTATGACCTCCTCAACCGCCTTAAAACCACCCCTGGCAGCCGCTGCCTGTGCGGTTCTACCCGTTTTATCCTGTAACGTCGCATCGGCACCCTGAGCCAGTAACAGCTTAACCATTTCAAGCTGACCATTGGTCGCTGCCAGAATCAGGGGCGTAATTTTCCGGCTGTCCACGATATTGACATCTGCTCCCGCCGCCAGTAACAGTCGAGCAGTACGTAGATTGCCGAAAAATGCGGCCACATGCAATGCGGTACGGCCCTTGGCATTCACTTCATCGGGGTCTCTGCCACGACCCAGCAATGTTCTTAACGCGTTTAAATCGCCTTTTAACGCGGCCTCAATCACTGCCAAGCCAGTGTCTGCTACCCTGGTGGGTGGAGCAGTGGTGGCCACTGCAGAGGTCGGTGAAGTGGAACCCGTCTGGGCCAGCACCTGCGTAAACAGCAAGTTGCCAGCCACCCATACGATACCAGGCAGTAGTAGGGAACGGGTTACCTTTGTCTTGTTGATGGTCTCTTACCTCAATCCAGGCGGAAAAAATATTCCCGATAATAGCGCAATTCATCGATGGATTCTCGAATATCATCGAGGGCTTGATGGGTGTTATTTTTATGAAATCCATTACTTAACCCGGGTCGCCAGCGGACAATCAGCTCTTTTATGCTGCTCACATCAAGATTTCGGTAATGCAGGTAGGACTCAAGCCTGGGCATGTTTCGGTGTAAAAACCTCCGATCTTGGCAAATCGAATTCCCACAGAGCGGAGAACGATTCTTGGGGATATGCTGGCGTATAAATTCCAGAGTTAACAGTTCAGCATCCGTCTCTGCATATCCGGAAGTACGTACCCGTTCAACCAGCCCGGAAGCGGTATGAGTACGGGTATTCCACTCATCCATGGCTTCAAGGATGCTATCCTCCTGGTGAATCGCCAGTACCGGTCCCTCGCTGACAATATTCAGATCAGCATCGGTGATAATAGTTGCCATTTCAATAATACGATCATTATCAGGATCCAGGCCGGTCATCTCCAGGTCCATCCACACCAGTGCATGACGATCTTTAGCCATTCTTAATCTCCAGGTTGCCTGACTTTTTGTGATCAGCAAAGTGTCAGCGTACACAATTATGATCAGTCATTGTACGATGTTACAACGTATCCCGCTAACAGAAAAGTAACAGATGAAGCCCAGTGAATTGGTAATTTCACATTTTCAGGTTGCTTTGCTAAGTATTGCCACGACTTGATGGGGATGGAGTTCCCCGGATAAACGCCCAGGCCAGCATGCACGGAGCCAGAGTCATCCAGATTGAGGGGAATTTGAGGATGGTAGGGAATTCTCCGACGAGCAGATTATCGTTACCCTTAAAAAATTGGCCACCTGCGATGGATGCTGTCCGTAATGCAATCGAAGCGGATTTATAATATATTTCCTTATGTGATATGCCGGGAACTGATTCATACGCTAGAATGGCGCCGCTTCCTGAGCAACGATAACTGCACAATGGAGAGGTGGCTGAGTGGTCGAAAGCGGCGGTCTTGAAAACCGTTGAGGCGCGAGCCTCCGGGGGTTCGAATCCCTCCCTCTCCGCCAATTAGAAACATCAAACCAATGATTTAATTTGTTTTTTATTTTTTTATTTAGTCATAGTCCCCCAATTAGTCCCCCTTTTTGTTTAAATCCAGTCATCCAGCGATTCCCCCAGCGCAGGTTTAGCTTTGCAGCCATCCCGGCCAGTAAAACCTGCACGAAGGCATCGGCAGTAAAGGCAGGGAACACGCACAGCTCCCCGGCAAGCATCGGCCAAGGTCTCCAGCAACTTGGAGATTTCCTGTTCTGAATCCCTATACGCAGAAGATGTCCGGCCACCACATGATGATTGGTAACAATATACCCACCCACCACCGGCCAGCCAGTGCCAGAGACCACCTTTGCAGCCTTCTTCTTTTTTACCTAGGGTGCGGCTTGCGTTGCCCCGTTTCCACCATAAATGCGCGCTAGCAATTTGTTAGCCAGGAACGCGTTGGGTACGGTCAAGTGCAGTACAGTTTGTAAGCTTTTGATCCGTTCAACAGATCGAAGTGCATCGTCTCGTTTTCCTCGCTTTAGATAAGATAGTCCCGCCTTGTAGAACCAGTCCGCCGCCGCCG
>CAYQAP010000019.1:0-34246 GCA_964415515.1 uncultured Gammaproteobacteria bacterium
TTATATGTTATTTCTTTATATTTCAATTGTGTATGTTGTTTTTAAGGGCTGACTATGTAAAGGGTGGTGGTGACGCGTTCACGAATGACAAATCATCATTGACGGTAAACACTGCCGCTTTGTTGCGCGGTAATAGCGCTTGCTCAGCGCTGCAGGTGGAAGTGTTGTAAGATGGGTTCGTCCCTTCAATCCACGCTATTTGCCGGTTAGAGCGAGCCGCTGAAATCGGCAGGAGAAATCAATGAAGCGTTTGCAACGAGTTCCCAAAGCCTGTGTTTTTGATGCCTATGGCACCTTGTTTGATGTGCACTCGGCTGCAGCAGCACATCGTTCCCTGCTGG
This sequence comes from uncultured Gammaproteobacteria bacterium, assembly GCA_964415515.1. Classification (GTDB taxonomy): domain Bacteria; phylum Pseudomonadota; class Gammaproteobacteria; order Arenicellales; family DRJH01; genus DRJH01. Next base: position 342 of record CAYQAP010000019.1, read on the forward strand.
GGGAGAAAGCCGATGCTATTTCCGCCTGCTGGCGGCTGAAACAGCTGCAATACACCTGGTTGCGCAGCTTGATGGGACACTATGTCGATTTCTGGCAGATCACCAGGGATGGATTGGACTTTGCGCTGGAGCAGGAGCAGGTTGATGGCGATGGCATCGCCGACACCTTGATGTCGGCCTACCTGAGCCTGGCCTGTTTTAGCGAAGTGCCGGCAGCCCTGCGCGCCTTGAACACAGCAGGACAACAGTGTGCGATTCTGTCCAATGGCAGCCCAACCATGCTGGCAGCTGCGGTACAAAACTCCGGTATCGACGATCAACTGCAGGCGGTCCTGTCTGTCGACGGCATTGGCATCTACAAACCGGACCCACGGGTCTATGCGCTGGCCTGCCAGGCGCTGCACCTGCAGCCGGCAGAGATTCTTTTCATGTCATCGAATACCTGGGATGTATGTGGTGCAGCCAGTTTTGGTTTTCAGGCCGTGCACGTCAATCGCTTTGGTCAACCTCCCGAGCGCTTGCCCGGAAGCCCGGTCACACAGTTGATGACCCTTGAAGGCTTGCCAGCATTGTTGCGTTCTGCAGCCGATTGAGTCTTTGGCTCGGCATTGCGGTGTTGTCATCAAGCCATGCAGGAACTGAATTTGGGAATTGACCCGCAGCCGGGTACAATGCGCGACCTCTGCGCCTTATCATTTCGAGTTACCCATGGACTATGTCAAGACCGATAACCTGCGTATTGCTTCTCTCAAGGAAGTGATTGCGCCATTGGTGCTGCATCAGCAACTGCCCATATCCGGGCGTACGGTGGATCTGGTGACCCGCACCCGTCAGGCCATTCACCGAATTCTGCAAGGTGAGGATGACCGGCTGCTGACCGTGGTCGGGCCCTGTTCCATCCATGATCCGCAGGCAGCGCTGGAATATGCGGACAAACTGGCCCGGGTTGCGCACCAATACCGGGATCAGCTGTTGCTGGTGATGCGCACCTATTTTGAAAAACCACGCACCACCGTCGGTTGGAAAGGTTTGATCAATGATCCTGATCTGAACGGTACCTTCAATATCGATAAGGGTCTGTATGTCGCCCGCCGCCTGTTGCTGGATATCTACGAACTGGGGGTGCCTGCCGGAACCGAATACCTGGACCCGATTTCGCCACAATATATCTCTGACCTGGTCAGCTGGGGCGCCATTGGGGCCCGCACCACCGAGAGTCAGGTACACCGTGAACTGGTGTCGGGCTTGTCCTGCCCCGTAGGGTTGAAGAACGGTACTGCTGGTTCACTGAAAATCGCGATCGATGCCATCGGTGCTGTGTCCCAGCCCCACAGTTTCCTCGGTGTGACCTACAAGGGCAGCGCGGCTATTTTCAATACACGGGGCAATCGTGACTGTCATATCATTTTGCGCGGTGGTGTGGAGCCAAATTATTTCGCTGCAGATGTCGCCCGGGCGGTGACAGAATTGACCCGGGCCGGGCAGTCGCCACGAGTGATGATCGATTTCAGTCATGCTAACAGCAGTAAGCAGTACCAACGTCAGCTTGTGGTCGGCACGGATGTGGCGAGCCAGATTGGGGCCGGTAACGAGCAGATTTTCGGTGTCATGATTGAAAGTCACCTTTGTGCAGGCAGTCAGAAAGTGATACCCGGTCAGGCACTGACCTATGGACAGAGCATTACCGATGCATGCCTGGGCTGGGATGACACCGACCTGCTGTTGGGGCAACTGGCTGCAGCCGTTGAGCGGCGCCGTCAGCGTGTACCAGCGGCAGCGGCCCGATAATAACGCCGTTTCCCGGTAGCAGTTTGATTTACTTTATGCCTGAATAAAATATTTCAGTGCTATTACCAATGTTTCCCCTTTTCCTGTAGCGTCAAAGGAGGTATTTTTGATTCGCCTTTATCCCTGACACTGTTGGAACAAGGAGAATGAAATGATCAAGCCCTATGGTTCTGCTACGCTGCGACCGCTTTATATTGCCGATGCAGCCCGCCGTGCAGGATTGTTGGAGGAAGCAAAAAATCTCCCGTCGCTGCTCCTGAATTCGGCTTCGGCTGCCAATGCTGTGATGTTGGGTGGGGGTTATTTTAATCCGTTGCCCGGGTTTATGAACCGGGCCCAGGCCCTCAGTGTGGCAATCGAGATGCGAACTCCGGCGGGTTTGTTCTGGCCGGTCCCGATCCTGAATTTGACCCAGGACGCAGGCGCTATTGAAGCAGGCCAGCGAATTGCATTGCTGGATCCCAATGTACCCGGAAACCCGGTACTTGCCATCCAGCAGGTGTCCTCTGTCGAGACTTTCAGTGAGCAGGAGCTGCAGCAAATCGCGCAACAAGTTTACGGCACCACCGACTCGGAGCATCCGGGTGTGGCGACGTTCCTGTCTCTGGGGCATACCGTGGTCGCCGGTTCCATCGAAGTGTTGAATTTTAGTTACTTTGCCACGGAGTTTTCCGGCACTTTTCGTACCGCCGTACAAATTCGTGACGAAATCGCCGAGCGTGGTTGGCAGAAAGTGGTGGCTTTTCAGACCCGAAACCCCATGCATCGGGCCCATGAGGAGCTCTGCAAAATGGCCATGCACGCAACGGCTGCGGATGGTCTGGTGATTCACATGCTGCTGGGCAAACTCAAGCCTGGTGATATTCCCGCCAATGTTCGGGATGCGGCCATCCACACCATGGTGGAAGAATACTTTCCACCCAACAGCGTCATGATTACCGGTTATGGTTTTGACATGCTCTACGCCGGGCCACGTGAGGCCGTTCTGCATGCGGTTTTCCGGCAGAACATGGGTGCCTCGGACTTTATCATCGGCCGTGATCATGCCGGTGTCGGTGATTTTTATGGTGCTTTTGAGGCCCAGACTATTTTCGATGAGCGCGTGCCCGCTGATGCGTTGGAGATTGAAATCTTTCGCGCGGATCACACCGCCTGGTCGAAGAAACTCAAAAAAGTGGTGATGATGCGTGATGCACCCGATCACAGCCGCGAGGATTTTGTTCTGCTCTCTGGTACCAAAGTGCGGCAAATGTTGGGCCAGGGCATCGCCCCGCCACCGGAATTTTCACGCCCGCAAGTGGCGGCTATCCTGGTGGACTATTACCGCGGTCTTTCCGGTTGATGACGGCCGACACCGTTCGACCACCGCTTCAAGAGCGTTTTCCAATGGCCTGTTAACGCCTTACGTGGTATGCGGTAGGGCAGTGCTGCCGCAATCCAACTTGTGATAAGCTGGTTCGGGGTGTAGGATAGTTACCGGGTAAGCGGGCTAGGTGATGTGTGCGAATTGGGGGCCAACGCTAGCTGTTGCGCATTGACACGGTGTTATCCTGAGACGACTACAGATTTACATTTGAATCTGTTCTGAGGGATCTACCGGAAACCACATCGGACGACCCGCTGCATTGGGGGGTGTATCCATGAGACGGTTGAACTACGAAGAGGCGGTTGCTGTTACCCACGAAATCCACTGGGTTGGATGTAACGATGAACAGGCCGGCTTGCATTGCAATCCTTATCTATTGCTGGATCAGGAAGAAGCGGTCCTGATCGATCCGGGCTCAATTCCGGATTTTCCCGTTATCATGCGTAAGGTCATTGATGTTACCGACCCGGGCGCCATCAGCCAGCTGATTATCTCGCACCAGGACCCCGATGTTTGCGGGAATCTGGCAGTGGTCGAGGATGTGATCGATCGGGATGATCTGCGTATTGTCGCGCATCGCAATACCGTGCGTCTGATTCGCCATCTGGATCCGAGTTCGAAATTTTATTCGGTTGATGACGAGGACTTCCGGCTTACGCTCAACAGCGGCCGTGTTCTGGAATTCATGCACACCCCGTTTCTGCATTCACCGGGGGCGATCGTAACCTATGATGTAAAGACCCGCAGCCTGTTCAGCAGCGATATCTTCGGCGCCATTAATGCGGAGGGCTGGAATCTGTTTGCCGGTGAGGATTTCTGTGAACGCATGGCGCCCTTTCACCAGGCCTACATGGTGAATAATCAGACCTTGAGGAAATGCCTGGATGCGCTTGAGCAGCGCTGGCAGATTCAGCGTATTCTGCCCCAGCATGGTTCCATCATTGAAGGGGATGATGTCGCGACTGCATTCGCCTTCTTGAAGGGCCTGCCCTGTGGCACTGACCTATGTGGCACGGACCTATGTGGCACGGACCGGGATGGGGCCTGCTGAGGTGAACCGGCGACTCAAAAATGCCACCGTGGAGCACCTGCAGACAACCCGCAATGTCAGCCGCAACCTGATTGAAAAGGCTTTGCATATGCGTGCACTGGGCTATTATTCGGAGGTCAAGTCCGCTCTTCTGACCCGGACGATTTACGAAGTGGATCGGTCCAAAAAGGGGTTGTCCGCGGCCAACCGGGTTCTGGATCAATCGCAGGAACGGCTCAGCCAGCAGGTTGAGCAACGCACTCAGGCACTGCGGGAAAGCGAACATCGCTATTGTGCACTGGCAGAGAATCAGGCGGCCATGGTCACCAGTTTTTTGCCGGACACCACCCGCACTTTTGTGAATAGCACCTATGCGAAATTCTGGGGCCGTAGCAGAGAGTCACTGATCGGGGAGCGCTGGATTGGGGTATTTTCCGAGTCAAAACGGGCGGCTATATTGACCCGGCTGGCTTGCTGTACCCGGGATCATCCGGTGACGGAAATGGAGCATGAATTATCACTTCCGGATGGCCGCTTGTGCTGGCTGCACTGGCGTTTTATTGCTTCGTTTAATGCGGTGGGTGAAATCACTCATTATCAGGGCATTGCGGTCGATATTACAGAGCGCAAGGCACTGGAACAGGAGCTGGAAACACATCGAAACCACATGGAAGCGCTGGTTGAAGAGCGCACCCGGGAACTGGCCAGTGCCAATGTACGGCTGCAGGAACTGGACCAGCTCAAGTCTTTGTTCATCGCTTCCATGAGCCATGAATTACGTACCCCACTGAATTCCATTATCGGCTTTGCCGGAATCCTGTTGCAGGGCCTGGATGGTGAACTCAATACCCTGCAGGCCGATCACATGGGCCGGGTGCAGCGTGCGGCCCGGCATTTACTGAATCTGATTACCGATGTTATTGATCTTTCCAAGATCGGGACCGGCCAAATGCAAGCGGTGCCTGCAGAATTTCTGCTGGAGGATGTGGTGACCGAAGCGGTTGACAGCCTCCGGGAAGCGATTACCAACAAAGGCCTGGTGCTCAAACAGGAAATACCACCCCTGACCCTATTCAGCGATCGACGGCGTTTGCTGCAGTGCGTGCTGAATTATTTGAGCAATGCGGTGAAATTTACCGATGCGGGTACTATTGCCATTATCGCCGGTGTCCAGGATGGCAGTCTGGTATTGGAGGTAAGGGACAGTGGGATCGGTATCCGAGAGCAGGACTGGGAAAAATTATTCACCCAGTTCACCCGGATTGATTCATCGCGGGTACGCAGTACGTCAGGTACCGGTTTGGGTTTGTATCTGACCAAAAAGCTCGCTGGGGAAGTCCTGCAAGGCCAGGTATCATTCGACAGTACCTATGGACAAGGCAGTACTTTTCGCCTCTGTGTGCCCCTCAATATCGGGCCTGTAGAGGCCGGGGCGCGGCCATGAAGCAACTGGCTCTGATTATCGAAGACAACGACGACAACCGGGTGTTGATTCAGCTGATTCTGGAACACAACGGTTATCAGACCCTGCTGGCCTATGATGGCAGGAGTGGTGTCGAACAGGCCGCTTCCGGGAGGCCGGATTTTGTGTTGCTGGATATCCAGCTGCCGGATATGAATGGCCTGGAGGTATTGCGGGCTATCCGTGCAGCCCGGACTAATGCCGATGTGCCGATTGTTGCGATGACGTCCTATGCGCTGAGCGGAGACGATTTGCGGTTCATCGAGGCTGGCTGTGATGGGTATATCGAAAAGCCGATCGAGCCATACACGGTGATGGCACAGATTCAGGCGGTAATCGAGGCAAGGAAGTCGCGATGAAGGTGCTGATCGTAGATGATGATGCCGATGCCAGGGAGTTTCTGCGAACCCTTATGGCCAGTCAGCAGCACGTGGTTGAGGTGGCAGTCAATGGCAAGGATGCACTGCAAAAGATTCGGAATAATCTGCCGGATCTGGTGATTTCTGATCTGTTGATGCCGCAAATGGATGGTTTTACCCTCTGCCATGAAATCCGCCGCGACCCCAGTCTGCAACAGATTGATTTCGTTGTTTATACCGGTACTTACTTGCAGCCGGAACACGAACAACTGGCCATCGCGCTGGGTGCCTCTGCGTTTATCCGCAAACCGCAGGAACCGGACCACTTTCTGCAGGCGATCGAAAACCTGCTATCGCCCTCACAGTCAACAGAGTCTTCGCAAAATGATGCGTTGACGCTGGCCTATGTCCATACCGATATTTTGGTCAGCAAGCTGACCAAGACGATTCAGAAACTACGTGCGGAAGTGGGCAGGCGCAGTGCAATCGAATCCTCACTGCTGGAAAGTGAGCAGGCACTGCGGACCTCCCTGATCGGTACGGTCGTGGCATTTTCCCGGACCGTGGGAGTGCGTGATCCGTTTACTGCCGGACATCAGAAACGGGTTTCACAACTGGCCAGAGAAATCGCCCAGCAGTTGCAGTTGCCGCCCAAACAGGTCGATGGTTTGCGTATGGGTGCGATGATTCATGATATCGGGAAAATCTATTTACCCGCAGAAATACTCAATAAGCCTTCAAGACTGAATTCCATGGAATACGAACTGGTCAAGACCCATTGTCAGGTCGGTTATGATATTCTCAAAGACGTCGTATTTCCCTGGCCCATCGCAGATATCGCATTTCAGCATCATGAGCGCATGAATGGTTCCGGTTACCCACAGGGCCTCAAGGGTGAAGCGATCTGCCTGGAAGCACGTATCATAGGTGTGGCCGATGTAATGGAGGCCATGATGTCACACCGCCCGTACCGACCTGCACTGGCCCGGGAACAAGCTCTGGCCGAGATTCGGCGCGGCAGTGGCAGTGACTACGACGGCCAGGTGGTGGAGGCTTGCGAGAACGTGTTCCAGGACGGTAGCTTCCAATTTACCGCTTCTTCCGTTGCCCTGCGCCCCGTTCTATCCTGAGGCCGGTGTCTTGACTTGGTTTTGGCGTGCCTGTGTTTTGACTTGATTTGACAGCCCATTCGGACAGGAATAGCTATAAGCTGATGATAGAAATGGAATAAATAAACCATCTCAAGATGGCCTGGCAAGCGGTGATGGTGGAGCGGAGGAGGATCGAACTCCCGACCTTCGCATTGCGAACGCGATGCTCTCCCAGCTGAGCTACCGCCCCGAAGCGGGAGATTTTACACCACTTCAGGCCCGAGGTTCAAAATTCTGCAGCTTTGAGCAGCGCCATCTGGATTGAGCATCTGCAGGTATATTCTCTGTGGAATGTGCTTGAAGACGGTATAATGGACCTTGATTTTTTGTTCTTTTGCCCCCATCTGCGTGGCATTCTATATTTCGATGGAGTGTGTTCTGAAATGCCGATTTATGTGTATCGTTGCCAGGCTTGTGGCCACAAGATGGATGTGCTGCAAAAGCTCTCTGCTCCGGCGCTGACGAAATGTCCGGTTTGTGCAGAGGAAAAGATGAAAAAACAGATGACGGCAGCGGCATTTCGACTCAAGGGAACCGGTTGGTATGAGACTGATTTCAAGAACAATGGGAAAAAAGACAATAAATCTGTATCCACGGCCAGTACTTCGGACCAGGAAACGGATAAAAAGTCTACCAAATCCTCCCCCGACAGCCATGCTGTTGCCAAGAGCGCAAAAGCGAGCAGCAACACGGTTGCTGAAACGACCGCCTGACTGTTGCGTAACCTCCTGTATCTAACCTGAGATTTTTCGGAGTCCGTTCAGTATGCGTACACACTATTGTGGTCGAGTGACCGGTGATCTGATCGGAGAGGAGGTTGCCGTTTGTGGTTGGGTACATCATCGACGTGATCACGGGGGTGTGATCTTTATTGATTTGCGCGATTACACGGGTTGGGTCCAGGTCGTTGCTGATCCGGATCTGGATACGGCATTCGCAGTTGCCGATGAAGCCCGAAATGAATTTGTGCTGCGAGTGACTGGCCGGGTAAGGCCACGTCCGCAGGGCACGGTGAATGACAGCCTGGCGACGGGGGCGGTAGAGATTGTGGGCCGCGAAATTGAGGTGTTGAATCGGTCGGATGTATTGCCCTTTCAACTCGATGAGAACGATGTTGGAGAAGCCACTCGCTTGAAATATCGTTATCTGGATTTGCGCCGCGAATGCATGCAGGCAACATTGCGCATCCGTCATCGGGTGTATCGTTTTCTGCGCAACTACCTGGATGATCAGGACTTCATTGAAGTAGAAACACCGATTCTGACCAAATCCACACCCGAGGGAGCCCGGGATTATCTGGTGCCAAGCCGTACCCAGCCAGGACAGTTTTTTGCACTGCCGCAATCACCACAACTCTTCAAACAGCTGCTGATGATGTCCGGTTGTGATCGCTACTATCAGCTGGCCCGCTGTTTTCGGGATGAGGACCTGCGTGCAGACCGTCAGCCGGAATTTACCCAGCTTGATGTTGAAATGTCTTTCATCAATGAAGAGGACATCATGCAGTTGATGGAGGCCATGGTCATCGGACTGTTCAAGGAAGTCCTCGGGGTTGGGTTGCCCAGTCCTTTTCCACGCATCAGTTATCAGCAGGCGATGGACCGCTTTGGCAGCGATCGCCCTGATTTGCGTGTGCCATTGGAGCTGGTCGAACTCAAGGATGTAATGCAGGATGTGGCATTTAAAGTCTTTTCTGGCCCGGCCAATCAGGCAGCGGGGCGGGTTGTGGCCTTGCGTGTACCCGGTGGAGGAACATTAACCCGTCAGGTGATTGACCAGTACACCGCGTATGTAGGCCAGTTTGGAGCACGAGGCCTGGCTTATATTAAGGTCAATACGGTGGCGCAAGGACGTGCCGGGCTGCAGTCTCCGATTGTCAAATTTCTCCCGGATGAGGTCTTGCAGACGGTGCTGGAACGCTCAGGTGCCAGTGACGGAGATCTGATTTTCTTCGGTGCTGATACTGCGGTTGTTGTCAACGACGCCATGGGTGCGCTGCGGGTGCGACTTGGCCATGACCTTGGTCTGCTGCAGGGGGTTTGGCGGCCCCTGTGGGTGGTTGATTTCCCGATGTTTGGTTATGACGTACAGGCCGGGCGCTGGACATCGTTGCACCATCCTTTTACCGCACCCAAACAAGAGCAGATGGCGACCTTGGCGACTGCTCCTGGCAAGGTTTTATCGAGGGCTTATGATATGGTTCTCAATGGATCCGAGATTGGAGGTGGTTCCATTCGCATACATCAGTCACAAGTGCAGAAAAGTGTTTTTTCGGCACTGGCCATTCCTGAAGAGGAGGCCGAGGAGAAATTTGGTTTCCTGCTCAACGCCTTGCGCTATGGGGCTCCGCCACATGGAGGCATTGCCTTCGGGCTTGATCGCATCGTCAGCATGATGGTGGGTGCCGATTCAATCCGGGAAGTCATCGCCTTTCCCAAAACCCAGAAGGCACTTTGTCCGCTGACCCAGGCTCCGGCTGTGGTTGATGCGTCCCAATTGCGCGATCTGGGCATTCGTTTGCACAAGACGGTGGCGGTCGACAAGCCGCAACAGACCGCCGATAACTGACTGGGGTTTGTTCACTACAGTTAGCGGTAGTGGCCGGTGAATGGTAGAATCACCCGGAGCAGGGCAAGACTTTGCAGCGGGTGTGTCGCAATCATTGCGGCTGCCGGGAGTTGCTGAAGGGGCACATCCAGGGTTGCATCGAATACGGATTGCTGCATACCGTTGCGACTCGTTAGTTGTGGCTGCAGACGTTGGCAATGATGGTTTCAGTCTCAGGGAGCAGGAAATGGCGGGCCACAGTAAATGGGCAAATATCAAGTTTCGCAAGGCCGCGCAGGATGCTAAACGTGGCAAACTGTTTACCAAACTGATTAAGGAAATTACCGTTGCGGCACGCATGGGTGGCGGTGACCCGGATGCCAATCCACGGCTGCGTGCAGCAGTCGATAAAGCCTTGTCTTCGAATATGACGCGGGATACGGTCAAGCGCGCCATCAGTCGAGGTGCCGGTGATCTTGACGGTGTGGATTATGAGGAACTGCGCTACGAAGGTTATGCCAGCAGTGGTGTGGCAGTGTTGGTGGAATGTACCACCGATAATCGCAATCGGACGGTGAGTGAAGTCCGTCATGCTTTCAGTAAATATGGGGGCAATCTGGGTACCGATGGCTCTGTCTCCTATTTGTTTACCCGCTTGGGAAGCATCTGTTTTTCCGCGGATATCGATGAAGATCAGGTAATGGAAGTTGCCATTGAGGCCGGGGCTGAGGACGTCAGCAATACGGCGGATGGCATGTTGGAGGTCATTACCTCCCCGGACGACTTTCATGAAATTCTGGCGACCTTGAAGAAGGCTGAGCTGCAGCCGGAAAGTGCTGAAATTGAACAGCGTGCTTCGGTGGATGTGGAACTGAACGATGAAGATGCAGAGAAAGTGCTGCGATTTCTCGATGCCCTGGATGATCTGGATGATGTACAGAACGTGTACACGAATGCTTCATTCCCGGATGATCTGGAAGAAGCATGATTCACGATTCAGTCGTCGGAATGAGGTGATCCAGGGGTGAGAGTACTGGGTATCGATCCGGGTTCCAGAGCCTGTGGTTTTGGGGTGGTCGAGGAAGTCGCTGGCAGGTTGTGTGTGCTTGATGTGGGTTGCATACGAAACAGCAACGAACCACTGCCCAAGCGACTTGGCAGGATTCTGCATGAACTCGAGGTGGTTATCCTGCGCAATGCGCCAACCACGATGGCAATTGAAAAAGTCTTTATGGCACGCAACCCGCAGTCCGCATTAACCCTGGGCCATGCCCGGGGGGCAGCGATTTGCGCGGGGGTTCGGCATGACCTTGAAATCGCTGAATATGCGGCCACCGAGATCAAGAAAGCACTGGTTGGCAAAGGCCATGCAGGCAAGGAGCAGGTGCAGCATATGGTGAAAGTGATTCTTGATTACCCTGATGCGCTGGGCATCGATGCCTCGGATGCGCTGGCCTGTGCTGTTTGCCACTTGCATCATCTGCAGGGCCAGCGGCAAATATCAAAGCTCGGTATTGCCAGAGGATGATTGGCCAATTACGAGGTTTTGTGCTTTCCAAGCAGCCACCCTGGTTGATTCTTGAGGTATCGGGTGTTGGTTATGAAATGGAAGCACCGATGAGTTGTTTTGCCCGGTTGCCTGAAAGTGGGGTGGAAATCACCCTCTATACCCATTTTGTGGTGCGCCAGGATGCCCAGCTGCTGTATGCGTTTTCCGGGCTTGACGAACGCGATATATTTCGTCGCTTGCTGAAGGTCAATGGGGTTGGACCCAAGGTTGCGCTGGCCATTCTCTCGACCATGACGGCCACCGATCTGCTCGATTGTCTCGATCGCGAGAACGTGGCCATGTTGACCCGGGTTCCCGGGCTGGGTAACAAGACCGCCCAGCGCCTGATTGTGGACCTCAAGGGTAAACTGGCTGATCTGAGTTCACAACAGTTTGGAGGTCGTGCTCCACCCACAACGGCCCGTAGTGAAGCGGTGCAGGCCCTGCAAGTACTGGGCTACTCGCGTGCAGAAGCTGAACACGCTGTACAGGCTGTGCCCAAACAGGATTTGACGGATGCCGAACTGCTGCGTGCTGCATTGCAGGGCATGCGACAGGAAAGAGGATGAGAAGGAAGAATGGACCGCACTGAACGTCTTGTTTCCCCGGTATGTGAGTCGGATTCCGCTGCAGAAAGAGTGGTGGATCGAAGTCTGCGGCCGGTACTGTTGTCTGACTTTGTGGGTCAGCAGAAACTGCGCAATCAACTGGCGATCTTTATTGAAGCAGCGCGCACTCGGGGTGAAGCATTGGACCATTTGTTGTTGTTCGGTCCACCTGGACTGGGCAAGACCACGTTGGCAAATATCGTGGCCAGTGAACTGGGGGCCAAACTGCGCCAGACTTCAGGCCCGGTGCTGGAGCGTGCCGGTGATTTGGCCGCGATGTTGACCAATCTGGAACCAAACGATGTGTTATTCGTCGATGAAATACACCGCCTTAATCCAGCCGTTGAAGAAATTTTGTATCCGGCGATGGAGGATTATCGATTGGATATCATGATCGGTGAGGGGCCAGCTGCACGCTCGATCAAGCTCGAGCTGCCACCCTTTACCCTGGTCGGTGCGACCACCCGGGCCGGATTGCTGACTTCGCCATTGCGCGATCGTTTTGGCATCGTCCAGCGTTTGGAGTTTTATCAGCCCGAAGAACTCGAATCAATCGTGGCCCGATCTGCAGCCATTCTGGGATTGCCAGCGGACCCGGAAGGCATTTCTTGTATTGCCCATCGTTCACGAGGAACACCCCGAATTGCCAACCGCCTGTTGCGTCGGGTTCGTGATTTTGCCCAGGTCAAAGGGGATGGCAGGCTTACCGCCGATATTTCTGCTCAGGCATTGGCGATGCTCGATATCGATGCCGGAGGATTGGATGTACTGGATCGAAAGTTGTTGCGTGCAGTGCTGGAAAAATTTGACGGCGGGCCGGTAGGCCTCGACAATATCGCTGCGGCACTGGGCGAAGAACGCGGCACGCTGGAAGATGTCATCGAGCCTTATTTGATTCAACAGGGCCTGTTGATGCGAACGCCACGGGGCAGGATGGCGACCCGCTCTGCCTGGTTCTATTTTCATCTTCAGCCACCCACTGCTCCCACAGGTATAGGCGTGCAACAAGATATGTTAGATACCTGAAATATAACCTTTGATTACCACTTTATGTCAACAACTACTGACTCAAAATAGCCACTGCTGCGACTACGCGGTGCTGCAGTCCGCTTGTCCGGGAGAAGGGGATGATGGTCGATCTACTGTTTGCATTCAATGTTCGGGTCTATTATGAAGATACCGATGCTGCTGGCATTGTTTATTACGCCAACTATTTACGATTTATGGAACGAGCACGGACCGAGCGGCTGCGGCAGTCGGGTTTTGAAATCAGTGATCTGGTGGCGCAACAGCGATTATTGCTGGCAGTACGATCGGTACAACTCGACTATTTATTGCCAGCTCGCCTGAATGATTATTTGTCAGTATCCGCTGCTCTCGTCCATCTTGGGTATGCCAGCCTGGTTCTCGAGCAGCAGATTCTCCGCGACCGGCAGCTGTTGTGCACGGGTCAGATTCGACTCGCCAGTCTGGATGCAACTGATCTGTCACCAAAACGAATACCAGCCGTATTATACAGCCGATTGAAACAATGGAAAAAATAATGAATGTGACTGCTTCACAAGACGGGATTTCGATCCTGCAGATGGTCAGTGATGCGAGCCTGTTGGTGAAATTTGTAATGTTGATGTTGCTGCTGGCATCGCTGATTTCCTGGACCATGATCTTTCGAAAATGGTTTGCTCTACGTTCTTTAACACAAACCGCAGACACATTTGAGGAGGCATTCTGGTCAGGTGGTGATCTTGAACGATTGTTTCAGCAATGGTCCAGCAGTCGTAGCAACGCCCAGGGAATTTGTAACATTTTTGTGGCCGGATACAGTGAATACAGGCGTTTGTCTACACAGAATGGTTTGGACAGGGCGGAGCTGGTCGATGGTGTGCATCGGGCCATGCGCGTTGCACTGTCCCGGGAAATGGATGTTCTGGAAATGCATTTGTCATTTTTGGCCACGGTGGGTTCCACCAGCCCTTATGTAGGCCTGTTTGGTACCGTCTGGGGCATCATGAACTCCTTTCGCTCTCTGGGGGTGATGAAACAGGCCAGTATTTCGACGGTTGCACCCGGTATCGCCGAGGCGCTGATTGCAACGGCGATGGGTTTGTTTGCCGCCATCCCTGCGGTAATCGCCTATAACCGCTTTTCCAATAGCGCAGAGCATCTCAGTAATCGCTATGAGATCTTTATGGAAGAATTCCTGGCTATTGTAAATCGCCAAACCTTGCGAACCCGCCAGGCTGCCAAAGGCCTGAACTGAGACTCTTAGCGCATGTACTCTAGCTTCCGTAAACGACCCCGGAAAAAACTCATGGGGGAGATCAATGTGGTGCCCTATATTGATGTCATGCTGGTGCTGTTGGTTATTTTTATGGTAACGACACCGTTATTGACTGAAGGCGTGAAACTTGAGTTGCCCAAAGCGGATGCGCAACCGGTGCTGAGCCCGGATGCCGAGCCGTTTGTGGTGCAGGTCGATGCCAGTGGGCTGTATTTTATCAATGATGACAACAAAACCCCGGTGGATCTGCAGCGGATGTATGCCATGGCAGCCGCGGTACTGCGCCGACAGCCGAAAACCCCCTTTCTGATTCGCGGCGACCGCAGGGTTGCGTATCGGGCGATTGTGCAGGCGATGGTTAGCCTGCAAAAAGCCGGGGTTCCCAGTGTGGGTTTGGTAACCGATCCCAATGCGAAATAATCAGCATCCAGATACGAACCTGCGGGTACGGTCTTTAGCAGCCAGTTCCTGTGGTGGCTGGACGATACGATCATTTTTATTGGCGGTGTTGGTGCATGTGGTTCTGGTGCTGTTGCTGGTGTTGGGCTTTCAGTCCAATCCGGTTATTACCCCGGTGTCATCACCGGCTCCGGTGCAGGCGATCTCACTCGATCAGCAGGCTGTGCAGCGGGAGATCAACAAGCTTAAACAGTCAGACCAAAAAAAACTGGATCAGCAAAAAAACCGTGAACGGCAATTGTTGCAGCTGCAGAAAAAAACCCGGGCAGCAAAAAAGAAACTGCGAGTACAGGAACAGAAGATAAAGCAGGCTCAAAAGCGCCGACAACAGGAAGAAGCACAAACCCGATTGGCGGAAAAGAAGCGCCTGAGGGAGGAAAAGAGGGCCCAAAAGGTGGCCGAGAAACGTCGCAAAGCCGACCGGGCAAAACAACTGGCGCGCAAGGAGCTGTCCCGGAAAAAGGCCAAACGGCTGGCAGAGAAAAAACGATTGGCGAAGAAAAAAGCAGCAGACAGGAAGCGGCAACAGCGGGCTGAACGTAAGCGCAAGGCAGCAGCAAAAAAGCAACGACTAGCGAAACAACGGCAACAGGAATTGTTGAAAAAGAAACGTCAACAACAACGCCTGGCCAAAGAGCGTAAACGCAAGCTGGAGGCCAAACAGCGGCGTGAGGCCGAGTTAAAGGCTCAGCTGGCTGCCGAGGCTCGGCGCAAGCTGGCCCAGCGCCGACAGGTACAAGGTGCTGCCGCCTCGGCACTCAGTCGGTTGACCGCGGCGATCAAACAAAAAGTCGAGAACAACTGGGTCCGGCCGGTCCGTGCCAAGGAGGGAATCTCCGCAGAAGTCCAGTTGCATGTAGGCGCTGGGGGTATCGTCTTGTCAGTCAAAATTATCAACAGCAGTGGCGATTCTTTGTTCGATCGATCCATTGAGGCGGCAGTAAAAAAAGCTTCACCATTGCCGTTTCCTTCCGACCCCAGATATCTGGAATTTATTAGCACGTTTAATGCCAGATTTAGGTAATATTAACGCAGTCAGTTGACCCGTTTCAGGAACAGCATGTTGCTATCAAAATATTTCAAACAAACTATCTTGTTCGTAGGATTGTTGGGGGCATTTCTGTCGCTGGAGGCAAATGCAGTACTCACTATCGAGATTACCAAAGGGGCAGGAACCGGTGTGCCAATCGCCATTGTTCCCTTTGAGTTTCGTGGTTCTGAGCCCCCTCCGTTTGCGGTGAGTGATATTGTTGAGTCGGATTTGCATCACAGTGGCCGTTTCGATCCCATCGCCCGAACCGATTTTCTGGGGCGGCCATCCGATCACACCCAGGTACGTTTCAAGGATTGGCGCTTGATCAAGGCGGAGGCATTGGTTGTGGGGCGGATTCTGCAGGCGGGCAAAGGCTACTATACCGTTCAGTTTCAGCTTTTTGATGTCTTTTCCGGGCGCCAGCTGGGAGGGCGGCGCTATCGGGTTTCGCTGGCGCAGCTGCGCCGACTGGCACATCAGATCAGTGATTATATCTATGAAAAACTGGTGGGAGAGCGTGGTGCCTTTGATACCCGTATCGTTTATGTCACTGTTCGGCAATTGTCATCGGGTACACGGCAATATTTGCTCAGTATCGCGGACTCGGATGGTTACAGGCCCCAGGTCATGAAACGCTCCAGTTCGCCGATTCTGTCTCCGGCCTGGTCCCCTGATGGCAGACAGTTGGCCTATGTGTCTTTTGAAAACGGCCATGCCACGTTATTTATTCAACGAATCAGTGACGGCAAGCGTGTCGAGGCCGCCAGTTACCCGGGTATTAATGGTGCCCCGGCCTGGTCGCCAGACGGCAAACGTTTGGCTATGACCCTGTCTCGGGATGGCAATACCGAGGTCTATGTGCTGATGCTCAAGCATCGGCGCCTGCAGCGGCTGACCCGAAATACTGCAATCGATACCGAACCTGCCTGGTCACCGGATGGACGCAGCATCATATTCACTTCGGACCGAGGCGGCAAACCACAGATTTACCGGATTGCAGCTGCTGGCGGACAGGTTCGGCGGGTTACCTTTCAGGGGCGCTACAATGCCCGTGCATCATGGTCACCAGATGGCAAGAAGCTGGTTATGGTCACTGATCAGGGACAAGGTGCAGGCTATCAGATTGCGACTTTGGATCTGGCAACAAAAGCTCTTACAATATTGACCGAAGGCAGACTCGATGAATCTCCTTCATTTGCGCCCAATGGGGCGATGATTTTGTATGCTGCACGATCCGGACGTCGCGGTGTGCTGCATGAGGTCTCGGCCGATGGCAGGGTAACGCAGGCCCTGACATCGCAACAGGGTGATGTCAGGGAGCCGGCCTGGTCACCTTTTCAGCCGAATTATTGATCTGTGGCAGGACTTGTTTTAACTATCAAAAGAGGAAACTATGATGAAAAAACTTTATTCAGTAGGCCTGGTCGTTCTGCTTAGTGCGACCCTGGTGGCGTGCGGTGGTACCAAAAATGTACAGGAGAGTGTGCCACCGGTACAAGATGCCATGTCCGGTAGTGGCGACGGCAGTACCAGCGGGGTCAGTGATGTCTCTGCGGCACAGGGTGCCGACCTCGGCGTTGAGGGAGCGGGTGCCACCTCGGGAACTGCCGGAGATCCGCTCAGTAATCGTCAGGTTTATTTTGAATATGACAGCAGTGCGATTACCGAGGTCTCACAGCAGATTATTGAGGCACATGCGGCATATTTAGTCAATAACCCAGGCATTACGGTGATGCTGGAAGGCAATACCGATGAGCGGGGTACCCGGGAATACAATCTCGCCTTGGGCGAACGGCGTGCCAAAGCTGTGGCAAAAATGATGCAGGCACTGGGGGTTAGTTCCAGCAATATTCAGACAGTGTCCTATGGTGAGGAACGACCGGTTGCACTGGGTCAGGATGAGACTTCCTATTCTCAGAATAGACGAGTTGAAATTATTTACGGCAACTGATTCGGTGGCTGCCGTGAGGAGGAGACAAGCCGGTATCGCACTGGTGATTGCAGAGTCACTGCTTGCCAGCGCCTGTGCCACGCCAGCCCCCACCCCTGTGGTGGTTAAAAAACCTGTCGTTACCCAGCCACCTCGACCGCAGATTTCAGCAGACGCCCTCAAGGTGCTGACCCAGATTGATGATATTCAGGAGACGCTGCGTCAGCTCAGAAATGCGGTTGACTTGCAACAATATGAACAACAGAACAGTAATCGACGCCAGCGCCAGTTGTATGATGACCTGGATCGACGTTTGCGAGTACTGGAGGGTGGAGCACAGCCGCAGAGTCGCCGTGCTCCCGTACCACCCTCTGTTACCGGTTCGGTTGCCACGGCGGCCACTTCAGCCAATCCCTCTTTGCCGCTAGCACCGGCGAATCAATCGACTCGGGGAACAGCCGCTGCTGTGCCAGCTCGAGGGGCGACTGAATCACCTCAGCTTGGGCAGGAGGAGGCTACGGCCACTGCCGCACCAGCCACTGCAGGGCCGGTGATCAAGCCGCTGGAGCCTGTCCCTGATTTATCCCCGGAAGATGAGGCCCGTGCCCAGGCAGCGTATGACCATGCCTTCGAGCTGCTGCGTAAAAGCCGCTATAAGGATGCGATTGTGGCTCTACACAAGGTGGTGCAGGATTATCCGGGCAGCAGCATCACCGATGATGCCCAGTTCTGGTTGGCCGAATCGTATCGTGTTATTCTGGATTTTGAGCAGGCACTACTGGGTTTCAATACAGTCATCGCACGTTACCCGAACAGTGCCAAGGCACCAGAGGCGTTATTGAAAGTTGGCTATATCCAGTATGAAATGGGGGCCTATGATCGGGCCCGGTTGACGCTGCAGGATGTGTTGACCCGATTTCCTGAAAGTCGTGTGGCGATCGCAGCCAAAGCCAGATTGGAGAAAATGCAGCGTGAGGGTAGATAAGCGCTATTGTATTGATTGATGCCGGACCGGTGCAGGCGCACAGCGCTGCACATGCAGATTCCGGCAAAACGGGTTGGAAAGCTTATGTTTGAAATCACCGGTGAATGGGAACAACCCGTTAACTATCTTTTCCTGCTGATTACAGCCGTGATCGCGATTCACGGCTTGCGTTACCGCAATGCGGAGGGAGAGATGGATTTTGTACGGCTGCTGTTCGGTAGCATTGCCGCTACATTTTTCTTTCTGGTGCTTTTTCAGGATGTTCTGAAAGTAACCACCTTTGGGTAACAGCCTGCGCGCTGAGATCGCTACGTTTGCCTGAGATCGGTACGTTTGCTGGATTCAGGGCTGGTACATGCGCTGCTTGTTATCCAGTTCGGGAATCCGCATCAGTCTTTTTTCGGGGGGCAGTTGCAGCTGTTTATACAGGTATATTGCCCGTTCCCGCACCGTTGAAACCCGCTCGGATCCATAGAGAATTTTGTGTATGGTTCCCGGTCCTGCGACTGTTTCCGGATCCGCCTTCAGAGCTTGCACGTAGGCATCGAAGGCCTTTTGGTATTGACCAAGACGGTCCAGGGCAATGCCCTTGTTGGCAAAAGCCGCAGCCAGAGCAGCCCGCCCGGTGCGGTCATCGACTGGTAGATTGGCGCGCAGGTAATTGATCAGATAGTCCAGTTCAGAGATGGCTTGCTGATATTTTCCGGTGTTTAAAAATACCAGGGCACGTCCCATCAGGGCACCACGATGGTTCGGGGACAGTTGCAGCGCCTTGTCGTATTGTATCAAGGCCTGATCAAAGCGTCCGTCCTCCAGGCGCAGGGTGCCGGTTTCGGTTTCCAGATCCCCGGGTGGGCGCGAGAAAAAGCCATCTAGCGCACTGCTGCCGATAACCAACACCACGGTCAGCATCGCCAGCAGGATAATGAAGCGTCTGAGAACGGCCGGATTCATACTAGATCCTGAACAAGTGTGCGGTATAAAGTACAGAAAAAATAATGCAGAGCAGAATGGCTGTTACGGTTGAGCGCTTTTTCAGGCGCAAGCTGGTTTCTTTGCCCACATGGCCTGCTTGGCCGGCACGGCGTACATACAGCGCCCAGATCAGCTGTCGGACCGGATAAAACAACAGCAGTGCCAGCAGCAGGGCCCAAAGGTACTGCAAATTCGGATCAAAAAGAGCATTCACCGTGATTCTAGGTCCTCACCGTCCAGCCTGAGTGTTGGCATCATAACGGGGCCTGGAAGGTTGCCGGTAATGGGTATGATAATCGGGGAAGGCCAGAGCGACCCTCCCCGAAGTGAGCAACCATAGTTTACAATGGTTTATCCATCAACCCTGCTGGACTGTCGCATCACCGATATCCTCCACCAGTGCCTCAACTTCCTTATTGGGCAAGGTCGACATTTCCATTTTGTAGGCCAGGAACCACATCATGCCTACACCCAGAATCCAGAACAGGATTTGCCAGGCCCAGATGGAAGGCATGCCGAAGGTCCAGCCTTCCACACCAGC
Organism: uncultured Gammaproteobacteria bacterium; assembly: GCA_964415515.1. Taxonomy (GTDB): domain Bacteria; phylum Pseudomonadota; class Gammaproteobacteria; order Arenicellales; family DRJH01; genus DRJH01. The sequence continues at coordinate 20,406 of CAYQAP010000019.1, forward strand.
ATCCGGTGCCCCGAAAATGGTGTTGCCAATGACGGCACCAGGGCCGATTCCAAAAAACAACCAGGCCAGGGTAATAATCCAGGCTACGGGCACCAGACCCTTTTTTTCGGGTGACAGTCCAGCATGCTCATGCAGGAAATTGTGATATTTCATGCGATGTGCACGCTCTGCGCTATTCTGGGTCATGGCTGATACTGGAATCAGTACCAGAAGGTTGGCGAACATACCCCAGAAAGCCGAATGCATGGTCCAGGGCCAGCGTCCCCAGGGGAGGTCGATACCCACAGAGCTGGCAATGGTTCTTCCGAATGTTTCGGTGAAGATTACCCCCAAAAGTCCAGCAGCCAGTCCCCAGGTTGCACCCTGGCGGGTAATCCAGGGCATCCAGCATACGGAGGCCAGTGACGGCCACATCTGAAAACCGAAAGCCACAGCCAAGCCACCGAGCAGCACTAAAGCGTCCCGAGAGTAGGTGGCGACCACCAGCGCTGACAATACGATAATGCCAACTCCAATGCGGCCAAACAGTTTCTGGGTGAGGTGGCTGGCGCCTGGGTTCAGATAGCGCTTGTACAGGTCACGGGTCAGCATGCCGCCCGCCGTCGACATATAGGCAGCGCCGGTTGACTGCATCGCCGCCAGGGCACAAACCGCCAGCAAACCGACTAACCAGGGCGTGGACTCGGCGATAAGATTGAAATAGTGCGGTACGATCGAATCCGGTTTTGCCCCCACCATCCCAATCAGGGTTTCATTGAGATTCAAACCTGCTGCATTGACCAGTTTGTTGGCACCCAGCAGATGTGCACCCATACCCTGAAAGGCGGTGAAGAAAAACAGAATGCCGCCAATGCACAGGGATGATGCCCAAACCTGTTGTGGTGCGAAAGGCTCCGGTGACTTGTTACCAAAGGCCCACATGGTAAAGGCCGGGGCGGACTGAATTCCCATCAGTGCGAACATGTAGGTCAAGACCATGACCCCGGTCCACAAACCACCCACCGGAGTCTCCTTGCCCAGCCCTGCGGTAAACTGAATTACCCCGGGTATGGCCAGATAGGAGTTGTATCCATCTGGTGTTGCTCCCCATTTGCCAACATCCGGATTTTTACCCAATGCGGCAAAGCCGGCATTGATGGCATCCCAGCCGCCGATGGCATTGAGGGCGATTATTCCTGTAATCACAATACCTAGTCCCAGCAGGATGCATTGTACGGTATCCACATAGGCCACAGCGCGCAGGCCGCCGGAGGCGACATAGACGAACACCACAGTGGACAGCAGCCACATGCCTTCGTTGACAGAAAGCAAGCCGTTGGGATAGGCATCGGTGGTGGTTAAGACATTAAAGAGAAAGCCCGAGGCACCCAATTGCACACCCAGATAGGGGATCGAAAACAGCAGGGCAACGCAGACGGTAAGGATGCGGATGGCATCACCCTGGAAGTAGTCGGCCAGCATTTCGCCCGGGGTGACATAGCCGAAGCGTTTGCCGAGCATCCATTCGCGTTTCAGGAACAGCACGCCGGTGAAGGGAATGGTGATGGTGTAAAAGGAAGCATAGGCATACTGAAAACCATCACGATAGACCAGGCCGGGGTGACCCATGAAGGTCCAGCCGGAAAATGAGGTGGCGGTGGCAGCGAGTACGAATACCCACAGTGAGAGCTTGCGCCCGGCGATAAAATAGTCGCTGGCCGTGTTGGCCATTCGGGCACCCTTGAAGCCCATGCTAATACAGTAAGTCCAGTACAAGCCAACAAAGGCAAAGAGCCAATAGACTTTCGCAGTCATAATTGAGATTCTCCTGGTATGTAGAAATTTATGGGTATGTAGAAATTTAAGGTTGAACTCTCGCTGGTTAATGATAAATTGGGCCAGCGAACCTGTTGCTGAAAAAGCAAGTTGATACAGCCCGATACATCAGCCTCCTTGTTTGTTCGTAATGCCTGAATGCGGGCACGTCGCCTGGGCCATTAGTCTTCTTACTCATTATACCGACTAGATCAGACGGTGTCGATCCACGCAGATTATAAGGATATGGCTTTGGATGCAAGTATTATTTGCCGGAATTTTTCGGTACTGACATGCTCTTGCAGTTGTGGAAATCAGCATTGCAGGACTTTCCTACCCATTCAGGTTTTATCAAACCACCCTGCGTTACGCTGCTGTTCGAGGATCGCAGTGGCGCGACCGGCGCAGGTTTGCGCCTCCCCGAAAGTAGAAATCCCCAATGCTTGCAGCCATAACAGAATACGGGCATAGATTTCCGCGGTAACCAGGCTGTCACCCAGAGCGGTGTGGCGGCCCCGGGTGTTGACGCCCAGGCGGGCAGCAATTTTTTCCAGGGTAAATTTGGTTTCATCCGGTTCCAGCACGGCAGCCAGTAACAGCGTGTCCAGGGTCGGCGGGGGACTCCAGAGGATGCCTGCACGATGCGTGGCGCTACGCAGCTGGGCTACATCGAAAGCAATATTATGCCCAACCAGAACACAGCCACGGATCACCGGCTCCAGGATGGACCAGACTTCAGAAAAAGGAGCGGCATTTTTGACCATGGCATCGGTAATACCATGGATCCGGGTCGAACGTTCCGGAATAGGTCGCTGCGGGTTCACCAGCCGGTCAATGGTAGCACTACGAAAGATTTGTGCTCCCAGCATGCGTACGCCGCCGATCGATACAATGGCATCTTGTCTGACATCCAGACCCGTGGTCTCACAGTCAAATACAAACACCGGCAATTCCGTCAGTGGTGTATTCTTATCAAAGGCATGTGGTATCGGTGCGGCATCGTGCAGGGTTAAATCGTGCTCGATTCGGTGATCTGAGTGCTCCGGATGAGCACCGCTGAAACTGAAAACCGCACCACCGATCTCACCCAAAACGGTGACCCTGACCGACAGGGTAAGCTGTTCAACTGTCTGCAAATTGACCGCTATTGTTTTTCCCTCGGTCTGGGCTTGTTCGATCGCCGCTTCTACCAAATGTCGGGACAGTGCCGCATACACACTGGTACCGATTGCCAGTCTTTCGGCCCCCAGTAGCCGTTTCGCTGCCGTGTTGACCAGGCTGACCTGGCCGGTGGCAGTGACCACCACGATGGCTTCGGATATTGAGCGCAGGATGGCCGTCAAGCGTGCACTTGGGCGACTGATCCGCTGCAACCTGTGTTCAATCAGATGGTTGATGACAGCATGTAGATCCATGATTTCTTCAGGTGTTTCATCCCGGACCAAAGGTGGCAGGGAGTGGGTCTCATCGGTCAGGGACAGGACGACACGATCCTGCAAGTTACGCAAACTGGTAAAATGCTGACGGCAGTACATGAATCCAGTGCTCACACTGACCAGACCGAGCAACAAGGCAGTGGCCAGTATGCTTTTTACTTGCAGGAGTGAGAGTGCATAACCGCAGAGGATGGCCAGGCCCGGAACAGCCGCCAGGATTGTCGCGATCAGCAAACCGGACAGTACGATGACCAGGATCGTCCGGGTGCGCATTCAGAGCTTCCGTTGTGGATCGAGATACGGAAATATTTTGAAGCTAGAAAACATTGCCGGTGAATTCAGTACGCACCCGATCCCGAAACCGGTTGATGGCCTTGAAGGAATCTACCAATAGGTCACGCTCGCGGTGGGTCATGGTGCTTGGCTGCAGGTAATTGCTCAATTCCTTGCCATCCTTGAAATCGCGTATTTGCAAACGCAGTAGCAAGTGGGTGATATGCTCGAAGGCACCACTCAGGTAATCGGTTTCGTCTGCATCGATCTGCCCGGCGTCGCGCAGGCCCTGAAGGCGAGTTAAGGTCGAGGTCTCAACCAGGCCTTGTTTTAGACTCATAAGCCGTACGGCTTCTACCAGGGGTAAGGTACCTGTGTGTTTCAGATTGATGGTTCCTTTGTGTGATTTGACATTCTTGACCGTGATGAAACGGTCAAACCAGCCCAGTGCAGTCCCGTGTTCCTGGTCATCGGCATACATGGCCTGCAGAAAAACCGGGCTTTGACTGACTTGGCTGATCACATGGCGTCGTAATCGTGCCGCAAGATCAACGGCTCCGAACACTGGTTGAAAATCATAGAAGATATCGGACAGCCGCAAGGCAACCGTGCTGCGGTGTCGGCACCACAGGGTGATTTGAGCGCACCATTGGGAGATGGTTTTCCGCCATAAGGGATTGCTGGCCATGACGAAACCTTTGCAAAACGGGAAACCGGCCCGATCGAGATCGTGAGTGACCCTGTTGGCTAATTCGACAAAATACCGGTCAATACGGTCATGTTCGGTATCTGGGTAGTCATCGAGAATAAAGCCGTTGTCTTGATCGGGGTGCAGAAAGCTTTCACCGCGGCCTCCCGAGCCCATGACAATGATGCAGAAATCGACCGCAGGTTGGCCCCAGTCTTCGGCAATCATTTCCTCCAGGTTCAGCCGGGTAAGGCGACGATAGATGTCATTGTTGGTGCTGGTCAGTACGGCCTGGATTTCCGGAGCCGAAATACCTTCCAGAAATAATTCTTCGGCCAGTTCAACTTGCGCCGCCTTGACGGCCTGCAAACTGTCTCGGGTGTCTTCGTGATACAGGCGTCCGATCGGTTGCAGAATTTCCTCAGAAGCCACGTTCAGTGCATCATCGAGATTTAATATGCCAACCGGTAGCCCGGCCCGGTCGATGACCGGCATATGGCGAAGATGAAAGTGGCGCATCCGGGCGATGGCCTGGTAGAGAAAGTCGTCTGCGTTGATGGTTTTGACGGTGCTGGTCATGACTTCCCTGATCGGGGTCATTCCCGGTACCTGAAAACTGAGGCGTCGTACCACATCCTGCTCAGTCAGTATCCCGGAAATTCGCTGGCCCCGGCTCAGCAACAATGTGGCTGTGGCGTGGTGCTTGGCCATGGCCTGCACCACCTGTTCACAGCTGGCAGTATCGTCCAGGATTGCAGGAGCGACCCGCATATAGTCGCGTACCCTTTTGGTAAAGATTGCAGTTCGGGCTTTGGGTTGCTGCGTCACTGTGCTTTCCATAGTTTCGGATGGATGCCCGTCACTTGTTACCCGGCAGGTTCAACGCGTCATCTGACAGGTGGATGGTTGAAGTCGGGAAGGCAATCTCGGCATCGTGTTGCTCAATAATAGCAAGAATCTTCAATAGTACATCCTGCTTGATTTCATGGTAATAAATCCAGTCGGTGGTGCGGGTGAAGGTGTAGATGAAAAAATCCAGCGAAGAGGGGGCAAATTGATTGAAATTCACAATCATTGTTTGTGTCTGATCAATTTCTGGGTGTTGCTGCAGCATTTGTTTGACCTCACTGACAATGGTGGCAACGCTCGCAGCATCCGCATAGCGGATACCGATGGTTTCATAGATACGGCGATTTTGCATCCGTGATGGGTTTTCCACTGCAATACTGGCAAATGCGGAATTGGGCACATAGAGTGGGCGTTTGTCAAAGGTACGAATACGGGTCAGCCGCCAGCCGATATTTTCCACTGTCCCTTCGATCTCACGATCATTGGAGCGAATCCAGTCACCTATGGCAAAGGGCCGGTCAAGGTATATCATGATGGCACCGAAGAAATTGGCGAGCAGGTCCTTGGCGGCAAAACCGATGGCAATGCCACCGATGCCACCGAATGCGAGTACCCCGGACACACTGAAACCCAAGGTCTGCAGTGTGACCAGCACACAGGTGATGATGACCGAGATCCGGAGCAGACGGACAATGGCTTCGACCGTCGTGCGGTCATAGCGCTGTTCACTTCCTTTTGATCGGGAAATAAAGATTTGCTCTGCGAGACGTAGCAAGTTCAGCAGAAACAGGCTGAAGATGATGATCACGCCAACATCACGCAGTTGGCTGACTGCAGCAAATATGGGTGCGTTAGTCGAAGCCCGAATGATGTCAATGGCATAGCTTATGCCAAGTAGCCAGACCAGCAGGGTAAGTGGCTTGCGTGCAGCATCCACGATTGCGTTGTCCCAGGGGGTTTGGGTCTGGTCCAATTTACGGCTCAGACGAGCAAGAAAACGCTTGCTGAGTGTATTCAGGACCACGGTGAGCAGGACAATGATAAAAACCTGAAAAATCCAGTTGTTATCGGTGCCAATCCGGGATAGGAAAGCAGTAATGTCAGACATCGCAAGAAGCCATTGTATCGAGGGGTAAGGAAAGGGTTGCAGTAGCGGTCATGGATGAGCCTGAGTAGCCGCCTGTTCAGCAAGGACCGCGGACAAAGCGGTACAGTGCAAGTTCACCGAACAGGCTGGGGAACAGTTTGGCAATAGTCGAACTGCTGTGATGGTGGTCCATGGTCTGGCGTTGTTGCACGTGAATGGATCTTTTTTGGCATAGCGCTTCAAAATCACCCAGGGTGCACAAGCGAATATTGGGTGTGTCATACCATTGGTGGGGAAGAGAAGGCGTGACCGGAAGAATGCCATGAATGCCCAGGCTGTAGCGGATTTTCCAATGCCCGAAATTGGGAAATGTGACAATACCGGCCGTCCCGACACGCAGCATTTCATCGAGAATGGGGGCAGGGTTGTGCATCGCTTGCAGGGTGAGTGAAAGCACCACATAGTCAAATGAATCGTTATCAAATTCAGCAAGACCCTGATCAAGGTTGCCTTGGATGACATTGACGCCGTGGCGCAGGCAGGGAGCAATGTGACAGTCATCAATTTCCACGCCATACCCGGTAACGTTTTTTGTTGCCTGTAGATATTGCAGTAGCAAGCCATCACCACAACCGAGATCCAGGACCCGGGAATCGGCGTTTATCCAGTCGGCGATAATGCTCAGGTCAGGTCGTTGCTCCAGGATCTGACTGGTTGCCTGATTTTCTGATAGCCGCTTCACAGGTCTTTCGCCGCATGTTTCATATAGGCATTCACGACCCCAAAATAATGCGGATTTGGCATCAGAAAAGCGTCATGGCCATTCGATGAAGTGATGTTGGCATAACTGACATCGAGATTGTTGTCATGCAACGCCTTGACAATCTCCCTGGAACGGTCTGCGGAAAAACGCCAGTCGCTACTGAAGGAAATGACCAGAAAACCCGCTTTGGCAGCCACCATTGCTTTGGTCAGGCTACCATCAGCCGCGGCTGCCGGATCAAAATAGTCCAGCGATTTGGTCATCAGCAGATAGGTGTTGGCGTCGAAGCGGCCGACGAAGCTGTCGGCCTGATAGCGCAGATAACTTTCCACCTGAAAATCAACACCGAAGTCAAAATTGACTTTGCCCTGGCGTAGATCACGGCCAAATTTCTCGGCCATGATGTCATCGGATAGATAGGTGATATGTCCCAACATCCGGGCCAGGCGCAAGCCTCTGGCAGGTAGGGTCCGGTGTTCATTGTACCAGCCATCATGGTAGTCCGGGTCGGTACGGATGGCTTGTCGGGCCACTTCGTTAAAGGCGATATTCTGGGCGGTCAATTTCGGCGCTGCAGCGACAATAATGGCGTGCCCGATCTGGTCAGGGAAATCGATCGTCCATTGCAGTGCCTGCATGCCTCCCAGGCTGCCGCCCACTACGGCCAGCCAGCGTGTGATTCCCAGCCGGTCAGCCAGTCGGGCCTGACTGGCAACCCAGTCATGGACCGTAACGATCGGGAATTCTGGACCGTAGCACTTGCCTGTTTTCGGATTGATCGTGGTTGGGCCGGTAGAACCGGCGCAACCACCGAGATTATTGCAACTGACGATAAAGAATTTTTCGGTGTTCAGCGGCTTGCCCGGACCGATGATTTCATTCCACCATCCGGGCTTTTTGTCTTCGGGACTGTGGAAACCGGCCGCATGATGGTCACCGCTCAGGGCGTGACAAACCAGAACAGCATTGCTGGCACGCTCATTCAATGTGCCGTAGGTTTCATAAACCATATCGAAGGACGGCAACACCTCACCGCTGCTGAGCTGCAGTGGCTCGGCAAAATGGGCGGTTGAGGGGGTCACCAGGCCGACGGAGTTTTCTGGGTAGTGAGGAGGCATTCCTGCGCGTGTGGGGTTGGTTGAGGGATAGGGAAACCGTTCGCTGGATTATAGCAAGCCCTGAGTCATGTGGATATTCGTCATCCAGGAACGGTCATGGACCGCTGGCCATGAAACCCCGGGAGTTGGCTACAGTTTGTTCGGTTCCGGGCCAGATCGCTGCAGTTTTTCCATTTTCGGACAGCCTGCAGGTATTCCGGCAACCGGTATTGCTGGACGCAGAACCACCCCGTTCGGTCAAGATGAGGCAGGGCAATGGTGAGTCCATTTCGAAGTGCTCCTGTGGCATATAATACCGCGCCTGATCGTCTGGAAGTGCGCTCTATTGTTACAAACATTCTGGTGAATATCTATGGATCATTTGCTCTTCTGGCAATATGGAATTATCGGTTTGCTGTTTGTCTGGAGCGGTTTTGTTCGTTCCGGGCTGGGGTTTGGCGGCTCGGTACTCAGCCTGCCCTTGTTGTTATTGGTGCTCAATGAGCCACTGATCTTTTTACCGCTGATTGCAGTTCAGTTGCTGATATTTTCCAGTCTGACGGTGGGTAAGGATATTTGCAATGTCGACTGGCATTATCTGGGCAAGGCACTGGCGATTATGTTTGTGCCCAAACTTATCGGTATTTTGGGCTTGTTGAATATGCCGGCCGGCTGGATTGCGGTCATGGTCAATAGCATGACCCTGTTCTACGCCCTGGTCTATTTGTTGAATATACAGTTACATCGAGGCAATAAATTTACCGATTTTTTCCTGCTGGTCGTTGGTGCCTATGCCAGTGGTATCTCACTGATTGGTGCCCCTTTGATTGTGGCAGTGTTTGTACGCCATGTGGCTCCAGGGCAGTTACGCAACACCTGCTTTGTGCTCTGGTTCATCCTGGTGGTGTTCAAGGTGTCTGCCTTTGTAGTGGCCGACGTTGATTTTCAACTCAGCCACCAGTTATGGTTGTTGCCCAGCGCGGCATTGGGCCATTATCTGGGGCTGAAAGTACATCGTCACTTGCTTGGTGTCGACGCCGTTGCTTTTAAACGGGTCATCGGGGCAGTCCTTGGACTGGTCTCAATGTTGGGATTAAGCCGATTGTTTGTTGGTTAGTTTAGTGACAGGGAAAGAATATGACAGAGACCATCTCCTGGGAAGAATTCGCAAAGGTAGATTTGCGGCTTGGAACCATTATTGATGTACAACCGTTTCCCGAAGCTCGAAAACCGGCCTGGAGGCTCAAGATTGATTTTGGTGAGGCCCTCGGGGTGAAAAAATCGAGTGCCCAGATTACCCATTTTTATGGTCGGGAAGCATTGTTGGGACGGCAGGTGATCGCGGTGATCAATTTTCCTCCCAAACAGATCGGGCCGTACATGTCCGAATGCCTGGTCACAGGCTTTATCCACCATGATGGTGAAGTGGTGTTGGCAGGTCCTGATCAGCCCGTGCCGAACGGTTCAAAATTGTTGTAATCGGACCCATAATTCTGGGGGCTTTGTGATGCTGGAATCCATGCCTACGGGATCTGTTGCCCGGCTCTGTGTTGCTGAGAGAACTCAGGAATAACCGGATTTTTTACCACCCAGCCAGGCCGGCAAACAGATGGTCGGTGGTATTTTTCCATGGATGACATAGTCGAGATAATCAGTAACGTTCTGGGTCCACTGCATCTGCTTTCTGGCCAGAGATCGGCCGCAGAAGAGAATTTCATCACCAAGCTTCAATGCGGTTTCCGGACTTGGAGTCAGGATGTTTTCATGGTTTCTTCTCAGCATCAAGGGCAGGCAGGGCAGCGCGGTCTCTCGATGCTGTGGATGCTGTAAAAAGATGGCAAGAGACAGTGGTTTGTCTTCTCTAAGCCTGGTACAGACCGCAGGGGCAGAGCTATCGATAATGGTCACGATCCAGTTAACCGGTACCAGATCGTCCGTCACAGTACAAATTTTACTGAGCAGTTGATCGGCCCAGGGTTCTTCCTGTTGTCGAACTGCAATCAAAAAGTCGGCCAGTAGTGGATTTTGCAGTAAAGAAAGAATTTTGCGGGCTATGATTTCACTGCGTTGGGTGATGAGTTGCAGTCCGGCATGCTGAAAAATCGGGTGATTTTCCTGGTTATTTTGTCGGCCAACACAGAACAACTCCGGATTAAGCATTTTTGCAGTGATAATAATCGACAGGTTATTGGCGTCGATATCGGTTCCGGCAACAATGCCGACGGCATCCTGGATTCCTGCCTGTTGCAAGGTATCTGCCTCGGTACCTCGAGCAAAGATGGTGCCAGCGGGTGGGTGGGTAATCCCCGGGTCGGCTTCAACAACCTGCACGACAATATTTTCATCGGTCAGTTTTCGGTAGACGGCTTTTCCAAAACGCCCGAAACCGCAGAGTATCCATTTGCCTCGCGGGGGGAAGACCGGGTCGGTGAGGGTGCTGCCTGGTACCCCGGTCAGCCATTGGTCAAGGAGGTAGATACCGGGAGACTGCAGGGCAATGGCCAGACGGTTGGCAAAGGACTCAAATGGATTGATGATGTACTCGGTGCCGAAGGATGCGATGTTTTGACCGGTATCGTGGTCATCTGAACGGCTGATCACGGGCAGCGAGGTATTCAGCAGTTTGCCGGTAATGGCAATTTTGAGATTGACTTCGTCATTGTTGGTCAGCGCAATCAACCCCGCACAGTATCGATTGTTTAGACCCGCATCTTCCAGAACGGATGGGTCACTAGCATCCGCACAGATGGCTGGTACGAACAAGCGGGTGGCTCCGATCTCCAGTTCATTCAGTCGCTCCTGGTCGTCACCAATCACTACCGAGCGGGTTTCGTATTCATCCAGCGCATTGACCAGCTTGCTGCCAGTATCTCCGTAGCCGCAAATCAGATAAAACGGTTCACGAATACGTTTTACTGCACGAACAAACCCGGTACGGGTGGTGGCTTGGCGAAAGGCCGGGTTCTGGATCAGTGACAGCAGGCTACCGATGGTATACAGCCAGGTTGTGACAGACGCATAGATCGAGAACAGTGTCCACATTCGCTGGGCATCGGTAAACGGGTAGGGCAATTCTCCAAAGCCGATGGTTGAACCCATGAAACTGACAAAATAAAAAGCGTGAAAAAAATCCATCGACCAGGGGCGGCCCTGGTTATCCTGACCTGGGATCAGGACCAATCCCAGAACTGTGATGGCGTAGACCGAGATCAGCAGAATCAGGGGCTTGCGCATGCGGCGCAGAATGAGAAAGAAAATATTTTTCATGCGTACGGAGATTACCTTGCAAGCGCGAGCATATTATCTGAGGTGTGCCTCCATCAACGCCGGGCGGTCAGTGCCTCGGCAGTCAGTAGGACCACGGAAACGATATTGGCCAGCACAGCGCCGCCGGACAGTGAGACGATGCTGGCTATGGTGCTCGGATCCGACTGACCGTTGGCAATGTTTGCGGCATAGCCCCAAACCACAGCCGCAGTAATCAATTGCAGGTCAGCCACCAGGCTCGAAGCGATCAGCAGGGCCCCGAGCTGGGTGCGGTCACCAAATTTCATAATGGTGGCTATGAGGCTGACAACGATCGCTGCAAACAACTCAAACACATTGTGAACATTAGGGTCTGCCAGTTCTCCGACAAAGAAGCTGAAGTTTAGGGTCAGCGCCAGCAGTACAAAAAAAGCGAATAAGACCTTTTCAAAATTCATGATTCTCCCGTTGATGATGAGGGTTGGAGTGAAGGTTTTTTCGAGCTTTTCGGTTGAGGTTCATCCGCGGAAGACTCTACCCCAAGTCCCAGAGTAATCCGGTTTAGCATGTTAAAATAGGCCGATATCAGATTAATTTCCAGGATTCCGCGATCCGTAAATCCACTTTCACGCAAGATGGCGATATCCTGTTCGGTAATCTGGTTTGGTGCCAGGGTTAATTTCAGGGCATATTTCAGGACCTCTGATTCACGGCCAGTGGTTTCGAGGAATTCGAAATCAGCGAGTAATTTCTTCAACACTGAATTGTCGGATTCATAACAGGACAGGGCACTGCCGTGGTGGCTGACACAGTAGGGGCAGTTATTGGCCGCTGATACCACTACGGCCAGTGACTCACAGTCGGCACGACTGAGTTCATCACTGCCATACATCAAGATCTCATACAGCTCCAGATTGCTGAGCATGGCTTCTGGGAACAGACTGTGGACTTTCAAGACATTCGACAGACGCGTGCCTTCGTTGAGGATGCGTTCATAGACCCCTTTGAGGGTGCCTTTGGCTGATTCGGGTGCGGTTGTACTAATCCAGGACATACTGCCTCCAGTCGCAATGGCTTATGATACGATTGCCTCTGTTGCGGGTGACAAATGATAACGTAATTTGATGCAGGAATTAAAAAAAAGTGGGTGCGTGTGGTTTCTTTCAGGTTTGGCTGGCTAGAGGTTCGCCGTGGTGCGTCTTCTGCTCATCGATGGTTTGAATCTGATCCGCAGGATTTACGCCGGCCAGCCGGACGGTGGGGTGCAGGCCCGAATCGAGGCTGTCACAGAACAGAGCGTACGGGCCATACTAAAAAATCTCGGTAAATTTTCACCCAGTCATGCGGTTCTCGCCATGGAGTACAGTCGCCATAACTGGCGCCGTAAATATATGCCCAGCTACAAAGTAGATCGGCCTGGTATGCCGACCTCACTTCGAAAAGGGCTGCCGGATCTGGTGCAGTCTATCGCGGAAATCGGCGTCAGAGAGATCGCTGTGGATGGTTTTGAAGCGGATGATATTATCGCCACACTGGCCCAGGGTGTAGTTTCCCGGGGTGGGCAGGTCATTATCCTGTCTACTGATCGTTTGTTATGTCAATTGCTCAATCCATTATTGCAGGTGTACGACCATTTTGGTAGTCAACGACTTGACGAGGCATTCTGTAGGCAAAGGTACGGTGTTGAATCCCGTTATCTGGTGAGTTATTTTGCGTTGGTAGGTAATCACTCTCTAGGGATTGCTGGGGTGGCAGGTGTGGGCCCAAAAAAGGCCGCTAACTTGATTGCGGATTACGGTGAACTGCAACAGATCCTTGACGCCGTTGATCAGTTATCCGGGCGAACCAGTAAAGCTTTGCGCAGGTATGCCGGTGAAGCGCGTCTCGCATATCGACTCTTCACGCTGCGAGAAAATGTTCATTTGGGAGTCAATCTGAGTTCTTTCAGGCTATGAAAAAGAAGACCGCCATCAAGGCGGTCTCAAGAAACAACGAGAAGGAGGATTTGTCGAATACCTCGATCTCGATGGTAGGCAGTAGAACTGTCAGTAATGCAGTAAAGTTATGGCGAAGTTGTGTCTTTACTGCACCCCTTTTTTCATTGCTGGCGTAACAGTCGGGCAGAAATTGTCTTGAGTATTTTGTGATTGCGAAAACGGCGAAAAGTAAGTTGTAAGCCGTCTTTGGTTAATGTTCGATCATAGACCTGGAGTTCATAACCACCGTCATCCGTGATCAACAGCGCATAGACCGTCATGGTATTGTCTTTGAAACGGGCCCAGATATAGGGGTCGCCTTTCATCGGATCAAGTGGTTGAGGGGCTCCGAACAGGTTTTTTTTCATTGCCGAGCGATAAATATTGGTTCGCTGTGAGGCTTTGAAGGCGATGGAATAGTGTTTGGTTTTCGCTTTGTTATTGTAGTAGGCGATGGTTTTCCAGGCCAGGAGGAAGCCGTCATCTACTGCGGTAATGGCGACACTTAAATCACGCTGCTGTGTTTCTTTGCCATCTGCAAGTGTAGCACGGCCCAGGTAGCGACCGATGAAGGGCTGGTACACCGGTGTTGGCGCGGCTAGCGCCTGCTGGCTGATGATCAGGGTCATTGC
>CAYQAP010000020.1:0-3230 GCA_964415515.1 uncultured Gammaproteobacteria bacterium
AAATACACACCGTGTAGATGTGCCGGAAAAACCACTCAATTAACTGAGGAAGAAGCGATGGTAACCACGAAGAAATTATCTGTACTTGCTGCAGTCTGCGCCTTGACTGCCAGTTTTGGTGTGGCACAAGCGGCCGAGGACTCTGCGGTGTTGCAGCAAGTTCGGGGTACCGTACTGGTCAATCAAGGTGAGTCCTATCTGACAGCGTCTGAGGGCATGACGCTCAGGGTCGGTGATCAGTTGATGGTGATGGAACAGGGTTCGGCAATTCTTACCTATGCAGACGGCTGTGCTATTCCGGTCACTCAGGATGCCGTCGTTACGGTAGAAGCTGCTACGGTCAGTTGTAGCAATCGCCAGGCAGCGAGCCAGTCGGTGACGACAAAATATACTGCGCTTGGTGAAGGTGTGTTGATTGGAGAAGTTATCTTCGGGGTGGCGGCTGCCGGTGCTGTTACCGCAGCTGTGCTTAATAACGGTAGTACCACACCAAGCAACTGACTGAGCACACGGAGTAACTAAAAACCCGGATTGCACGTGCAGTCCGGGTTTTCTGTGTCTATTAAGTGATCAGAAAGCAGCGAATGATAAGTGGGCAAGCGCTGTCTCAAAAGACGATGGCTGTGAATCGGCAGAACAGCTGAAGTATTTGCGTCAGCGTTGTTGACAGATCCTTGTAGCCCAGTGATGATCAAGCATGTTTATCCCCTGGCCACTTGACCGTATGAGTCTCTTGGCAGGGTAGTATGTACAACCAAATCGAATATTACAGGAGGTGAAAATGTCCAGAGTTGCACTTGTTACTGGAGGAACCCGGGGCATCGGAGAGGCCATTGCGATAGCCTTGCGTGACACAGGGTATATTGTAGCGGCCAACTACGGCCGCAATATTGAGCGGGCACAACAGTTTCACGAACGAACCGGGATTCCGACTTATCAATTTGATGTTTCGGATTTCAATCAAAGCAAGACTTGCGTTGAACAAATTTCAGGAGAGCTCGGGCCTGTAGATGTGCTTGTCAACAATGCCGGGATTACGCGTGATGGTACCATGCACCGTATGAGCTTTGAACAATGGAATGACGTAATCCAGACTAATCTGACATCCTGTTTTAACGTCAGTCGTGCGGTAATTGGCGGTATGCGGGAACGGGGTTTTGGTAGAATCGTCAATATTGGCTCCATTAATGGTCAGGCAGGTCAGTATGGGCAAGTTAACTATGCAGCTGCCAAGTCGGGCATTCATGGCTTTACCAAAGCACTGGCACAAGAAGGTGCTGGCCGTGGTATCACAGTGAATGCCATCGCCCCTGGGTATGTGAATACCGACATGGTACGTGCGGTGCCTGAAAAAGTACTGGAAAAAATTATTTCTACAATCCCGGTGGGTCGCTTGGGGGAGGCTGAAGATATTGCACGGGGGGTGCTTTTTTTGGTGGCCGATGAAGCAAGCTTCATTACCGGGTCCACGGTCGACATCAACGGCGGCCAGCACATGTATTAGCCTCCACACGGTTCGAGAAAAAAATATCAGTGTAAGGCTTGACATAAGTATTGTGCAGTGCAACAATATGCTGCACTGCACAATTACTCGTAAACCAAACCAAATGTTCTTAGGAACAGGAGTCAAGCATGTACACACAAGCCTATGATATTATGAATAAAGTGACCGATGAAGCAGTGAGTTCACTGCGTCAGGCTGCTGATCTGAATCTTAAATCCAGCCAGAAGCTGCTGGCTATGCAGGCCGATTGGGCTCAGCAGGCCATCAAATTCGGTGTGGACCAGACCCAGCTGGTAGCCGATGTCCGTGAACCGCAGGCCTACCTCAAAGCACAGAGTTCACTGGTTGGGGATTATATGACCCAATGCCTGAAGAACAGCCAGGAACTGGTTTCAGCCTTGACCTTCAGCACCAAAGAGATGCGTGAATGGGTGGAGCAGGGAGTAGAAAAAGCTCAAGGTAATCTGCGTAAAGCAAGTGTCAAAAAAGCTGCGTAACTAATATTTCCGGCTCCTGAAACGCCGTTCTTGCAGGCTTTGCTTGCAGGAACGGCGTTTTTTATGACTCGGTACTGTCGTTTGATTTCTCGCACTGGTTGTTCATTTTCCCTGATCGATGTTGAGACTCGATGCGGAGACTGTTGCTACTGATTTGAGCGGTTACAATACCGGCACAAGGGGTGCATCACGGGTTGTCCCTGTAAAGATTTGACAAGGTCAATGCTATTATAATAACGCGATGACTTTTCTATCCTTTCTTTCACATCTTGTTTTTTCCAGCCTGCTGTTTGGGCTCGCCACATTGTTGACTTGGCTGATGTTGAGTCGAGTGCGGATTATGGATGTTCCGAATGCTCGTTCTGCCCATCATTCACCAATCCCTCGTGCTGGTGGGGTCGCGATCGTGGTCACCTTTTTACTGGGTATACTCGCGATTAACTTCCTGGGCGACAAAACCCCCTTAGGTCAGCAATATTTCTGGGCCTTTCTCGGCTCTGCCTTGTTGATTTCGGTGGTTTCTTTTCTGGATGATATGACCGGCCAGGGCTTTGTGGTCAAGCTGGCTACCCAGTTGCTGGCGGCGCTTTTCGTGATTGCCTCGGGTGTTGTGCTTGACCAATTCTCGATACCATTTGTCGGTACTTTGCAGCTCCCGTGGTTGGGTACGGTATTTACTGTGTTCTGGATCGTAGGCCTAACCAATACCTATAATTTCATGGATGGTATAGATGGACTGGCGGCTTTGACCGCAATAATCACCGCCGCCTTTTTTGCCTACATCACATTTCGCCACGGCAGCCTGTTTATCTATATCACAAGTTATACGATAATGGCTGGAGCAGGAGGTTTTCTGGTTTTTAATCGACCACCGGCGCGGATCTTCATGGGCGATGTGGGCAGCACATTTTTAGGCTTTATCTTTGCTGTTATGGCCATTGTGGCGGCCCGATATGATCACTCACATACCTCATTTCTGGTGCTGCCGTTGCTATTGCTGCATTTTTTATTCGATACTTTTGCAACATTATGCAGGCGGGTTCTCGCCGATGATAACATTACCCAGGCACATCATACGCATGCATACCAATTGCTGGTGCGGATGGGGTTAAGTCACGGTCGGGTAACCCTGATCTACGCGGTGCTTGGGGTGTTGCAAGGGTTGGCAGCGAGCATAATGGTGGAGATTGACGGAATGGCACGACTATGGGTCTTTTTGCCTTTTCTGG
>CAYQAP010000020.1:3330-16893 GCA_964415515.1 uncultured Gammaproteobacteria bacterium
ATAATGGTGGAGATTGACGGAATGGCACGACTATGGGTCTTTTTGCCTTTTCTGGTGCTATACACGATTGCCTATATTACCATTTTGCACCGGGCCCGCAATCGGGGTATATCCGGCATTTAAAAATGTAAAAAAGGGCTCTAACCCCTTTTTTTATTGTCAGATGGATTGGAACAGTTTCTTTAGCCAACTCTTTTTATTGTTCAGTGGCGGCTTGTAGCCAGATCGGAAGGGTTTGGAAAGACCGGGTGGTTCTGCCACTTTTCCAGGGTCCAGATTTCGCAGTACTGCAGCCGGCCGTTCTGAGACCATTTTAGAAGCTTCTTCTTCTCCAACCCAGGCTGCAGCCGCATCACGCCCTTCGGCCAGCCATGGACGTCGATATTGCGGATCGTGAGCATCGGTAGCCAACACGTGGACCATGCCTTGATCAAGAAATCGCTCGGACCAGTAGCGCGCCCGCTTGCCGAAGCGACCGACCAGGCTGCCAGATGTCAATTGAATCCAGGCCCCTTGCCTGGCAACTTCTATGAACTGATCATAATGGTCTTCAATCCAGGTCAGTCGTTCCGGATGCGTAATGAGCGGTACATAGCCGGCAACAATGGTATTGAAAACGGATTCACAAAATCGTGGTGGAGACACATGGTGCGGTGGTTCAAATAGAAAATAGCGGGTGGCATTCAGTGTTGGAATACGCCCGTTATTGATGTCCGCCACCAGCCCGGGGATCAGGTGCGTGTCGGCACCATAGCCGAGTTGCAACGGGATCTGTGCTTCAGCCAGCGCCTGTTGATAAACGACCAGAGCGGAGCGAATGCTCTCAGCAGTATTTTCGTACATACCCGGATAAATATGTGGGGTACAAACACTGTAGTGAATGCCATCCTCGAGTGCCATTCGGGCCATTTGCAGTGCTGTATCCATGTCCACGGCCCCATCATCGATCCCCGGTAACATGTGGCAATGCAAATCAATCATTTGATAATTCTCAGGGCCTGTGTAAGGACATGGGGTGAGGGGGCAGCAATGGGTAAGGCGAATACATAGTGTGTCTCACAATGTGGGAATACATCGGACCACGTTTGCTTGTCTGTGCAGCGGGATTCCTGGTTCCGGACGGATGCTCCGATAATGCACGGGCCCGGGTGTTGCACTGACTGTTTCGCGCTGTCCAAATGTCCAGGTATTGAGTCCATGGTAGCATACGCCGATCCAATTTCATCCACTAACTCACAGTACTGAGCGGAGAATGCTTTGCAGTATGGTCAAATTCCAAGCTTGTACCGGCAACTTGTGCTCCAGCAACTTGCTGAAAAAGGTCTCAGGCACGTATGAGACAAGGCAATAATCTGTGCAACAACGCAGTATACAGGTGCGTACATGAGGATTGAGCAAATTATTAACGCGGTATTGTGCCGCAGGAGATTTTTTCAACTGCCTGCTCGCGTCATGTGCGGGGTATTGCTGGCTGGTATAGGGATACCTGGTTTCACCTGGGCGCAAAATCTTGCCGTTTCAAAGATTGCGGTGATGGGGAATGATGATATGCAAGCGACAAACGGTAAGTATCTGCAAGTGGTGCTGATCAAAACTTCAGATGCTGCACAAGGTTCCGGGCTGGTTGTTGGAGCACGTTGTGATCGAGTGGTTACCGCTGGACATCTGTTGTTTGATGCCTGTGGCACCCCGAAGACGGGTCCTTTGCAGGTATTTCCCAGACCCTGGACGGTTCCGGGATGGTCGATTGCAGCAAAACAAATTTACGGAAATTATGGCCAGGTTTTGCAGGCTTCGGGGACTGCTTGCAAAGCATTGCCACAGATCAATAGCCGAATCAGAGAGCGGTTGCATCTAAGCGAACCTACCATCTTGGCCTTGCAGCAGCCGGCACTGCCGCCAGGTAGTTGTACTGCATTCACATTTCCTTTCCAGTTGGACGCAGTAGGCAAGGCGAAACTACAGCAGAGAATCAAAAATAACAGGCTTGGACAAGCACAAGCCATTGGCTTTAAACGCAGGTTTTTTGGTGGCAGCCAACGTGTCAGTGCTGCAGGGAATCTCTACTTTCGCCAGGCCGGTGACTGGACTTATTATCGTTCATCACGATTGTTTCAATATGATATGGATACGCTCCCAGGCTTTTCTGGTGGCCCGGTGGTGATCCGGTTTCAGGGAAAAAATCTGGTACTTGGCATCAATATTCTGGAGCGCTACACCGGTAAGGACGGTGCCGAAGGGGCCGACTACCAGGCTTTTTCTAGAGCAAATATCGGTCTGCAGTTTTCTGCGCAATTCAGCACACAATTACAAGCTGTTCTGGGTCAGGCAGTGCTGCGAAATCAATCAAATAATAACGAGCACTGGAACATCCCTACACGTTCCACCGGCCCTCGTATGTGACGATGATCAGTGCCGGTGGGATCTTGCGAGCTGCGTCAACCACGGCATAACCAACTGCCGAAAGATCTATATGAAGTGCTGGCCCATCAATCGTAAACACCCAATTATCTGGAAGCCATTGACCGGTCCGAGCCGAGCTTAGTAGGCAACCGGTCCGGATGATTTTCCGTGATCAGCGCAGGGGGGCTTTCGGGGGCATTGAGCAGGATATCTGCAGGCTGCTGCCAATCGAGCTTTGCAGTGGGATCCCTATAATCGGTGTACCCTATTTGTGCAGGCCGCCTGATAATACTGGCAACCCGGCGAATGCTGTAATGATGGTATTTAGTGTGGTACTGGGGCGCATGGCCTGAACGGTTTTTTGTTCGTCGCCGTGGTAGTAACCGCCGATGTCCTGCGCATGCCCCTGGGTTGCATTGATTTCTGCAAGAATTACTTCTTCACTGGACTGCAGCTGTTTGGCCAGTGGTGCAAAGAGTGCCTGCAATGTAGCATCCGCATCTTGGGCAGCCAGTGCCTGTGCCCAGTACATGGTTAGATAGAAATGACTGCCGCGGGTATCGAGTTCACCGACCTTGCGGGAAGGTGAGCGACTGTTGTTGAGAAACTGGCTGTTGGCCTGATTGAGTGCATTGGCCAATACCCTGACTTGTTGATTCCCTGTCTTTTGTGCCAGATCTTCCAGGGACACAGCCAAGGCGAGGTATTCACCGAGGGAATCCCAGCGCAGATGGCCTTCTTTGAGGAATTGTTGAATATGTTTGGGAGCAGAGCCACCGGCACCGGTTTCATACATCCCGCCACCGGCAAGCAGGGGCACGATTGAGAGCATCTTGGCACTGGTGCCCAGCTCCAGAATTGGAAACAGGTCGGTCAAGTAGTCACGCAGGATATTGCCCGTGACAGAGATGGTATCTTTGCCTTCCTTGGCCCGTTGCAGGGAAAACCGAATGGCGGCTTCTGGTGCCATGATTTTGATATCCAGCCCGGTGGTATCCTCACTCTGAAGATACCATTCGACCTTTTTGATCAGCTCGGCATCATGAGCGCGTTCCGAGGTTAGCCAGAAGACGGCGGGTGAACCGGTCTCTCGAGCTCGTTTGACCCCGAGTGTGACCCAGTCACGAATCGGCAGATCCTTGGCCTGGCACATGCGCCAGACATCACCTTGCTCGACCGTATGTTCCATCAAGCATTTCCCGGCATCGTCTACGACTCGCACGATACCATCTTCGGAGATCTCAAAGGTCTTGTCGTGGGAGCCATATTCTTCGGCCTTTTGTGCCATCAAACCGACATTGCAGACGTTGCCCATGGTGGTGACATCGAAAGCACCGTTCTTATGGCAAAAATCAATTGTTTCCTGATAAATTCCGGCGTAGCAGCGATCCGGGATCATCATATTGGTATCCTGCAACTGGCCATCAGGACCCCACATCTTGCCGGAAGTACGGATTGCAGCAGGCATGGAGGCGTCGATAATCACATCACTGGGGACATGCAGGTTGGTAATTCCTTTGTCGGAATCTACCATCGCCAGTTTTGGATGCGTGGCATATATGGATTGGATGTCCGCTTCAATTTCGGCTTGCTGCGCTGTGGGCAAGTCCTTGATCTTGGCATAGACGTCGCCCAGCCCATTGTTCGGATCGACACCAAGTTCTTTAAACAAGGCGGTGTATTTCTCGAAGAGGTCCTTGAAATAGACCGTCACAGCATGACCAAACATGATCGGATCGGAGATCTTCATCATGGTGGCCTTGAGGTGCAGTGACAGCAATACATCATCTGCTTTGGCCTGTTCAATCTGTTGCGCATAAAAAGCACGCAATGCCTTGCATCGCATTACCGAGCCATCGATGATCTCGGCTTTCAGTACGCTCAGTTCAGGTTTTAAAACGTGGGTATTTCCAGATACACCGATGAGCTCGATACGAACCGAGCCAGCCCTGGCGATGACTACGGATTTTTCGCTGGAGAAAAAATCACCGTCCTGCATATGCGAGACATGGGTTTTGGAGTCGGCGCTCCAGGCGCCCATGGAATGGGGGTGTTTTTTGGCGTACTCTTTTACCGGAGCTGCCACCCTGCGGTCTGAATTGCCTTCCCGGAGCACCGGGTTGACGGCACTACCCAAAACTTTGGCATAACGTGCCTTGATGGCTGTCTCACCGGGATTTTTAGGTTCTTCTGGATAATTCGGAATGTTGTAGCCATGTGACTGCAGTTCTTTAATAGCAGCCTGCAGCTGCGGCACCGAAGCACTGATATTGGGTAGTTTGATAATGTTTGCATCCGGCGTTTTAGTCAGTTTACCCAATTCGGCCAGGTCATCACTTTGTTGTTGATCAGCAGTCAGGTTTTCCGGAAAGTTTGTGAGAATACGCCCGGCCAGTGAAATATCCCGGAGTTCCACGGTTACGCCGGCAGGCTCAGAAAATGCAGTGATCACTGGCAGCAGCGATACAGTCGCCAATGCCGGGGCTTCATCGGTCTTGGTATAGATGATGGTAGAGCTCGCCATGATTTTTTCTCTTGGGTGTAAGATGAGGTTCAGTGGGTATCGATAGCCTCCAGATGTTTGGCTGTCGATTGAGTCATTGAAATAAACTGCAGTATCCTATTACCGCAAGAGCAACACCGTAGGGTGTTCTTACCCGGCCTGCTCAGCGGGTTTTCAGATACGTTGGCTTCAAAGAGCACGAATACTAGCACTCAGTGGGTAGAGATCAATCGATTTTTGAATTTATTGAATTACTTTCTCTTGCTTCTTGACCCTGATCATAAACCAAACCAGATAGTCGGGTTCTTCATCACTGGAGTTTCGTGCAGTACCTGAAAAGATTGCTTGGTTCGATCAGCAACAGCCCAAAAGGGCTTCCCCTCACGACGATGCCTATTCTCGGACAGCCTCCTGTACTCAGCCGCCTGTTTCAGTTGGCGTCACCACCCTGAAACAGGCCCTGTTCCAGGGTGCCCAGGGCGGTGAAGTTACTGCGGGTGGTCAGCATGATGGCTAGCAGTACAGTCAATGCGGTACCGGCAAAAATTGCGATCATGATGACCAGTTGATATTTGATCGCAGTCATCGGGTTGCCACCACCGAGAATCACTCCGGTCATCATCCCCGGCAGCGAAACCAGACCGATGGTAGAAATGGTGGCGACCGTGGGGGCGAGGGCAGCCTGGCAGGCATCACGTACAAAGGGCAACAAGGCTTCCTTGAGTGTTGCGCCCTGTGCCAAAGTCAGCTGATACAGCTTCTCATTGTCGTGCAAAGCTTGATAGAAGTGACTCAAGCCAATGATATTCGCACGCAGGCAATTACCGAGAATCATCCCGGCAATTGGAATGATGTATTGGGCCGCAAGTGCGGCGGAACCTTGCAGCACTACCAGCAACAGGAATAACAACGGGATCAGCGCCCCGACAAGCATGGCGATGAATAGACCCCCGGCCATGCTTCCGAGGCGTAGCCTGCAGCCGCGAATGATAGAAACGTCGGCAACAGCGATCATGAGCAGGATCCAGATGCCAGTCAACCAATGGCTGTTGCTGTCGAAAATGACTTGCAGATAAAAACCGACAAAAAGTAACTGGACCGTCATGCGAGCCAGCGCAGTGAGTGTTTCACCGAGCAATGGAATGCGCAGCCAGAGGATGATGCCCAGTGGAAATGTGAGCAGCAGATAGGCCCCGGCAAGACCCCACAGAGAAATATCGGTGATGTTCATGATCTGCCTTACTGACGTTTCTGCAGCGTAATTACCCGGCTGGAAAAGCCCTGCCATTCCTGATCATGGGAAACGGAGAGAATACTCAGATCGCCTTGTTCTCGAAGCAGTTCAATGACAGCAGATTTCGCTTCTTGATCCAGAGCGGATGACGCTTCATCGAGCAGTAGTATTTTTCGCTCCAGCAGCAGCGCTAGCAGTAAGGTGATACGCTGTTTTTCCCCTCCGGAAAGCTGATCGATTTTTTTGGACAGCAAGGTTCGCGGTAACAAGAGTTGTTCCATCAATGCAGGGATGTGTTGCAGGTTCTCTGCAAACAGGCGATTGGTTTTGAAGGCGAAGGGTCGTTGCAATACTTGACTGACCTTGCCGTGGCCGAGCATTGGTTCTTGCGGGACGTAGGCGATTTGCCTTCGTAGTTGCCATACCGAAAGGCAGTTCAGTTCCTGGCCGAGGATATGAATACTGCCGGCTGCTGGAAGAACAAACCCGAGCAGGCACCGCAGCAGGGTGGATTTACCACAGCCGGAAGGGCCAGACAAGGTGACCTTCTCGTGGTGGCCCAAATGCAAGGTCAGGTCATCGAACAGGCGTGCCCCGTCATGCTCAATGACCAGGGCATTCACATGGATCGCTGGCTGAGTGTGGTGCCTTGATTCAGGCATGGAGAATACCTGGCAAGTATATTGTGCAGTATCGATAAGGGACTGGCACTGGAAAGATGTCCCCTAAGGCTGAATGCGGATACCGCGAATGGTAGAAAAAAGTTCCGGCGCAAGATCCAGGTAAGCCTGATCATCAATGAGACCACCCAGCTTGGTGTCGGTGCGGATGATGCCACTGAATGCGGCACCTTGCTGTGCGTACAGGAAGCACTCGAGATGAACGGCATTGTTACCGCCTGGCAGCAATACGCGCAGTCTTGTTGTGGGTTGCGGGCCAGTCGACAATTCAATACTGCCAAGGCTGGTTGAGATGGCTTTCCCTTTGGCATCGCCAGCCAGTTGCAGGGCCATTGGCAGGCAGATAGAGAGTCCCGCCATTGCGGGCTTCGCTCGATAATTTTGGTCCGGTTCAGGGACTTTGCCGAATAATGTCAGCAACAGACGCACCGGCCAGTGTGTGGACGGGGTGAATTCGATGAAACGGACTTCCTCCTGTTGCTTGTCACGGGTGATCAGCCAGTTTGCCGGGTAGCGCAGTTGATATTGTTGCCACTGCAAGTTTGTTGTTGGCGCAGCATTCGTATCAAGTGTTGTGCTCAGCAGCAATATCGCAACCAGGCACAGGGTCGGAACTCTCACTATTGAGGCTTCTGGGCGGTATTCATGAATGAGTTCGATGCACAGTAAGCTGCCATGGTTGAATGCTGGGTCTGGAACCGGCAATCTGGATTCGGTTCCCATGCTTCGGTCCCATATGCGTCAGGCCGAAAGCATCAGCTGTTTTGGTTCAGGACTTCACCTCGGGCCGGGTAATCATTGGCGAGGACAAAATCGAGGGCACCGAGTACTTCAGCAAAGGATGGACGGGCAAAGGGCATGGTTTGTACCGAACCGAAATACAGCGTCCCGTCATTACGGATCAGGAACATACCAGGCTCAAAGAACAGGGCTGGCTCTTCGTGGCCGGTGGAGGTTTTACCGCGACCACTGGAGAGGTAAAGCCCCCATTTGCGGGCCTGGTCCAGGCTCATGCCATAGCCCAGGGTCAGCTTGTCCAGGTTCCAGTCTCCGCGGGTGCGCTCGGCACGTTCACGGTCATCACCACTGATGGCGATGACTTCGGTGCCGCGGCTGGTGAATTTATCAAGTTTTTTGTTCAGGTCGCCGAGGTACCGGCTGCAGATCGGGCAGTGCAGGCCACGGTAGAACACCACCAGGGTAAAATGTTCACCCAGGTGCTGGGTAAGATCCCAGCTCTGACCACCAACAGTTGGCACACAGAGTTTTGGTACGGGCTGGCGGGGGTAAAGTGGCTGAAGAGCTGACATGAGATATACGCCTATAACTGGATTTATGGTAAACCTGATTATAGGGTGGGGTCGTCATGGGAACAAGGCTGTACTGTGTTACAGCCAAGGCGGCCAACCCTCAGCGTGCTCGGTATGGCCCGTTTTGCCGTTATGACAGGCTGTTAGCGGGATTGCACTTGCGGGAGCACGCACAGCATTTCGAACAGCAGGTTGGCCCCGAGCAGGGCGGTATTTCCTGTCGGATCAAAGGGTGGGGAGACTTCAACCAGGTCACCGCCGACAAGGTCCAGTCCCCGGCAGCCACGCAGGATTTCCAGAGCCTGTGGGACCGTAAGACCAGCCACTTCCGGGGTGCCGGTGCCGGGCGCAAAGCCCGGGTCAATCCCATCGATATCGAAGCTGATATAGACCGGGCCTGAGCCCAGTTGCTGGCGGATCTCCTGCATTAATGGTTGCAGTGACCGGTACCAGCATTCTTCAACCTGCACGACCCGAAAACCCTGCTCGCGGGACCAGTCGAAGTCATCGGCAGCGTAGCCAGAGCCACGCAAGCCGATTTGCACCACCCGGCTGCCGGTCACCAGGCCTTCTTCTACAGCACGCCGAAAGGCTGTGCCATGGGCGATGGCTTCACCGAACATGGCCTCATTAATATCGGCATGGGCGTCAATATGAATCAGGCCAAGCGGGCCGTAGCGGCGCTTCATGGCACGCAAAATCGGCAAGACGATGCTGTGATCACCACCGAGTGTCAGCGGAATGGTGTCCTGATCAAGGACGCTGTCATAGTATTGCTCGATGATGGTTATGCTCTTGTGCAGGTTATAGGTATTGATCGGTACATCGCCAAGGTCGGCGACCTGCAGACAGTCAAAAGGGGCGGCCCGGGTGGCCATGTTGTAGGGACGTAACAGCGAGGATTCGGCACGGATCTGCCGCGGGCCCAGGCGTGCGCCAGGACGGTGGGAGGTGCCGATATCCAGCGGTACCCCGATAAAACCGGCATTGATCCCTTTGGCGCTGTTTGCAGCCGGTAGTCGCATCATGGTGGCGGGGCCTGCGAAGCGGGGCATTTCGTTGCCACCCAGTGGTTGGTTGTATGATGACATGCCTGGCTCCTGCTGGCTTAGTGGTGGGAAGACAAATCGCCGAGGATCTCGGCGACTCGGGCATTGTGCTGGGGCAGGCCGATGGTGATCCGCAGGCAGTGTCCAAGGCCATATTCCTGCAGGGTTCTGGGGATCAACCCCTGCTGGCGCAAGGCCAGATCCGCTGCCCTTGCAGACTGGTTATCAGGAAATTGCACACACAGAAAATTGGTCGAAGAGGGCAGTACCTGCAAACCCGAAGCGCTCAAGTTCGCAGCCAGGCATGCACGTTGTTTGCGGTTGTGTTTGGCAACAGATGCCGTGAAGTGGGAATCGGTCAGGGCCGCAATACCGGCCGCCTGGGCGGCCGTGGACACGCTGAATACACCACGCAATTGATTGAGTGTGCGACAAATATCCTTTGGGGCGTAGGCCCAGCCCAGGCGCAGCGCTGCCAGTCCGTAGATTTTGGAGAAGGTATGCAAAACCACCACATTCCCGGGATCATCGTTGACCAGGGTACTGCCGTCACCGTAGTCGTCATCCTGGCCGTTGAATTCGGCGTAGGCCGCATCAAGTACCAGCAAAATGGATTCGGGCAAGGTTTGTCGCAGGCGTTTGATTTCCGCCAGGGGCAAGCAGGTTCCGGTTGGATTATTCGGGTTGGCCAGATACAGCAAGCGGGTTTTGGCGCTCACTCTGGCCAACAGGGCATCGACATCGGTGGTGTAGTCGTGCTCCGGAGCCGTTACCGGGGTAGCCCCTACGGATTGTGCGGCCAGCTTGTAGGCGATAAAGCCATGCCGACTGTACAACACCTCATCGCCGGGGCCGGTATAGGCGCGGGCCAGGAGATTGATCAACTGCTCTGAACCGGCCTCACAAACCAGGTATTGTGGGTCGAGCATATACTGTTGACCAATGGCTATTTTAAGTGCCGAGCTATGACTGTCGGGATAGGTTTGCAGCTGTCCATAGACCCTGTCGAGTGCGTTCCGGACCTGTGGACTGGCGCCGAGCAGGGACTCGTTGGAGGATAGCTTGACGATTTGTGCAACCCCTTTAACCGCGAAATCACCCGGTAGATAGGGCTCGACCTGCTGCAGATAGGTGTGGGCTTCAGGTTTGCTCATGATGCCTCCAGATAGCTGGCGCTTTCATCAATTTCAATCACAGTCGGGATTTGGGCTGTGAATGAATGCTGCAATGCTTCCTGCAACTCCGCCATGGAACCGGGTTTTTCTCCACGGCAGCCAAAGGCCTGCGCCATGGTCACAAAGTCGGGGGTTAGAAGATTGACTCCGATTTGTTTGATTCCGGACTCGTCCATGGCGTCGCGGATTTCCCCGTAGCCGTGGTTATTCCAGACAATGATCGTGACCGGGATGGCAAGCTCGGCTGCAGTTGCCAGTTCCTCAACTGTAAAAAGGAAGCCTCCATCACCGGCCAGACAGATCACAGTATCTTCTGGCGTACCCAGTTTGGCCCCCAGTGCGGCTGGGAGGCCGTATCCGAGAGTGCCGAAGCCGAGCGGGAACAGCCACTGTCGGGGGCGGCGGCAGCGATAGTAGTGATAGCCGGTGTAGGCTAACTGGGTGGAGTCACAGACCACAGTGTGCTGCTGTGGGGCCACGGCCGCAAGCAGATCGAGCACGCGTTGATGGCGGGCAGCTCGTGCAGGCCAGTCGATCTGTGCTTTACAGGTTTGAATATCCTTTGACAGTTCGCGAACAGCAGGGCGCAGTGCCTTGCTCGCCAGTGCCTGATTGATGGCAGTCAACGCCAGTCGAGCATCGGACAGGATCGGCACTCGCGGGTTGAAGTTGCGTACCAACTGTTCGGCTTCGATGTCGATGCGAATCAACAGGCCGCTGATGACAGGCCCCCGGCCGGTATACAAAAGATCCGTTTCCGCAAATTCTGTACCCACGACCAATACCACGTCAGCAGCTTCGATGATTTGCTGTACCGATTTGAAGGGCAGGGTGGCGCCCAGACTCAATGGATGGTATTCGTCGACCACCCCTTTGCCGGCCACGGTTGAGACGACCGGGCAGTGTAAGGTCTCGACCAGTGCAGTGGCTTCGTTGCTGGCATCGACTGCGCCTCCACCGAGAATAACCACTGGGTTGGCTGCGGCTGCAAGCAGTGCTGCCGCCTGTTCAATGCGCCTGGGCTCAGGTCCTGGCCGGGCAATGCGGCTGATTTCCAGGACTTGCTCAGGCACCGGTGCGGTCAGCAGGTTGATTGGGATTTCGATATGTACCGGGCCTGGCCGGCCACTGCTAAAAACGGCAAACGCCCGTGCCAGTACATGGGGAATTTCTGCCGGGTCGAGTATGGTGTGACTGAATACCGTAAAGGCGGAAGTCAGGTTGCGCTGCGAGGGCAGTTCATGCAGGCGGCCTCCACCGATGCCGAGTTCACTAGTCTGGTTGACGCTGGAGATTGCCAGCACCGGGACCGAGTCGGAATAGGCTTCAGCCAGTGCTGTGGCGGCATTGGTGACTCCTGGCCCGGTAATCAGAAAACAGACCCCGGGTTTGCCGGTAACCCGGGCGTAGCCGTCGGCCATGAAGCCGGCGCCCTGTTCGTGGCGTGGGGTAATGTGGTGGATGTGGGTGGCGGGGAGTTCCCGATAAAACTCGATGGTGTGTACACCGGGGATGCCAAATACTGTGTCTACACCATAAGCTTCAAGCAGCCGCACCAAGGCTGCACTGGAAGAAATCATGCTCATTCTCCAAGTAAACTGCAACCAGTGGTCATCATCCGGACCACTTGGACGGACGGTGTCATTCTACAGGCTTAGGTCTTTAGAAGGTAGCGTCTTTTTTGAAACCATTGTTTGATTGAGTTCGAAGAGAGCGTCTTGTAATATGCCTGCTTGGTGGGATGCCTGCCTGGTGGGAGCTACCGTTGGGGGTTGGTGATTGTCAGGGTTTCCTGATGCACGAATTATAAAATATGATCGAGGGTTCTTATTTTCGACTCCAGCTGATAGTTTTTGCACTGGTTTCGGCTGCTTTTACGAATATTTATTTAACCCAGCCCGTGTTGCCGGTATTGCAAAACGAGTTTGGGGCC
The DNA here is from genome assembly GCA_964415515.1 of uncultured Gammaproteobacteria bacterium. Classification (GTDB taxonomy): domain Bacteria; phylum Pseudomonadota; class Gammaproteobacteria; order Arenicellales; family DRJH01; genus DRJH01. The sequence continues at coordinate 15,618 of CAYQAP010000020.1, forward strand.
GACCTGGTACAGGTTTCCTTCAGTGTGTCGGCAGTGATCCTGGGGATCGCGATTGCCAATCTGCCCTTTGGCCTGCTGGCCGATCGCTTCTCGATCCAGCCGATTATTCTGATCGGAGGCTTGGCGGTTGCCGGGGCCGGGGTATTCTGTGCCTTGACTCGAAACTTCTGGTGGTTTATCGCGGCTCGCTTCCTGCAGGGGCTGTTTATTCCTGCCCTGACCACTTGTCTGGCGGCCTATGTCGCGAAAACGCAGCCTCTGGACCGGCTCGGTGTGGTCATGGGTTCCTATGTATCAGCGACCGTACTCGGTGGCCTGGGTGGCCGTTTACTCGGGGGCTGGATTCATCCCCCTTTGCACTGGCGCTATGCTTTTGTTTCGGCGGCGGTGCTGACGTTGCTGGCGACCCTGATGGCGGTACGTAGTTTGCCGAAATCTTCTGTATCTTCAGCATCAAAGGGCAGCGCAGTCGGCTTTTTGATGCTGCTCACCCGTTGGGATTTGCTGCGCATTTATCTTTGTACCATGGGCAGCTTTGCGATCTTTTCCTCGGTGTTTAATTTTTTGCCGTATCGTTTATCAGCAGCTCCATTCAACTTTTCCACCGAAATGATAACATTGCTGTACCTGGTCTATGTGCTTGGCATCTTTGTCGGACCACTGTCCGGTCGGCTCAGCCATCGTTTCGGTGTCGGCCGCACGCTGCTGGCCGGTAGTGTCGGGCTGACCATTGCTCTGGGTTTGTTACTCTTGCCATCCCTTATTGCCGTGGTGTTCGGTCTGCTGGCGCTGTGTGGTGGTTTCTTTACCTTGCATGCCGCTGCAGTAGGGGCCCTGAACCGCAAGCTATCCAGTGGCCAGGGCAAAGCCAACGCCTTGTACGTGTTGTTGTACTATATTGGCGGCTGGCTGGGCATTACCGGTGCCGGCTATATTTATCAGGGCAGTGGCTGGAATACCTTGATCTATAGTTTATTGTTGCTGGTGCTGATCCCATTCAGCATCGGCCTTGCTGAAAAATAAAGGGGTCAGGTCTTGTTTCGCGCATTGTTATCTGGCCCAAAGTTTCAGATAATTGCAGCTTCGAATAAGTTTGCACAAGGATCAGATATATCGAAGAGGTAGAGTGCCCCGTGATCTTTGAGGGAGGCAGTGATGATTTAGCTGCCGGTTGGGTACCATGCGAGACTATGGACGAAAAAGTTGATGTCGATGGCCTGATTGATGTCGATGGCCTGAGTGCTGATGCCCCAAGGTGCCGGTTGAACCAGCTGTC
>CAYQAP010000020.1:16993-33848 GCA_964415515.1 uncultured Gammaproteobacteria bacterium
TTGATGTCGATGGCCTGAGTGCTGATGCCCCAAGGTGCCGGTTGAACCAGCTGTCATTTGGGACAGTGAAGCAGATTTTTCCTTGAAATGGCATACCATTATCGATACGCTTGGTTGTGGATTGATTTGCCCGGACTCATTCGGTCGGGGAAAGGCAGGAAGGCCCATTGCGCCAACAATAGTAACCCCGGTTATCACCACCGTATAATGAGGAAGAATTATGTTTTTCAGAGGTTTTTTGTGTTTGGTTTTCAGTGGTATGGTCAGTAGCAGTATGGCGGCCAGTATTGCCACCTATGAGGTCAGGACAGGCGGTAAAAATGCACCACAAACGATGAAAGTATATCTCGATAAAGACTACGCCATGGTCAAGAATGCAGGCAACAGAAACACAGATATGCTGTTTCGTGCCACTGATCAGACCATGTTCATTATCAGACATGATCGCAAAAGCTATATTGAAATGAACCCACAAATCATGCAACAAACCATGCAGAAGGTTTCCGGCATGATGGCTATTTTGCAGGCTCAGTTGAAGAACCTGCCTGCAGCCCAGCGAAAGAAAATGGAACAGATGCTTGGGGGCGGTGCTGGAAACAAGGCAGTAAAACAACCGGTCAAGCTACAGAAAACAGGGAAAATGGGTCGTTTTGCTGGTATTGACTGCCAGCAATACATCATCATCAGCCAACAGCGCAGCGCACAGGCTTGCTTCAGTTCGGAACGTGCAGTGGGTTTAAGCCGTGCTGAAATTGACACGCTGCATGCCATGTATCAATTTGGCAAGCAAATGGCCAAGAGCACATCCAGCGTGTTCGGCAATAACAATCCTGCCGCTTTCCTGCCCAGTGGTGGTTTGCCAGGAGTTATGCTGTACAGCAAGGTAACCAGAGGGAGAGCCTCGGAGGTGAAGCTGTCATCGATTGAACGCAAGTCAGTGGCAGCCGATTTCTACCGAACACCGGCAGGTTACAGCAAAATGTCCTTACCCGGTGTCGGTGGCTGAAAAATCTTTAGCTTTTCCAGTATTGAGTGTGGTGTCAGCGATTGATCGAGGTTTTTGCGGTTTCTGACAACTCGTAGAGTAGTTCCAGTGCCTGTCTCGGGCTGAGTTCATCGACATTGATCTGCTGCAGCTGTTGTCGCAGCGGACCAGTCTCGGGAATGCAGGTAAACATATCCAGTTGCTGATGTGCTGATGCCCCGGCTTCCTGTTCTACGTAGTGGGTATCCAGCTCAGCCAGCTTACTTCGAGCAGCCCGGATCACAGGTTCAGGGACTCCGGACAGTCTTGCGACTTGCAGACCATAGCTTTGGCTGGCCGGTCCTGATCTGACCGCATACAAGAAGACAATACTGTCGCCGTGTTCAACCGCATCCAGATGGACATTGCGTACCGTCGGCAATTGCTCAGCCAAGGCAGTGAGTTCGAAAAAATGTGTTGAAAACAGGGTATAGCTCTGTAGTTCCTGGCCCAGAGAATGTGCGCATGCCCAAGCCAGTGCCAGGCCATCGAAGGTACTGGTACCGCGACCAATTTCATCAACCAGCACTAGACTGTGGCGTGTGGCATTGCGCAATATCGCGGCCATTTCTGTCATTTCCACCATGAAGGTAGAGCGCCCACTTGCCAGATCATCCGCAGCTCCGATGCGGGTGAAAATCCGATCAACCGGACCCACGACAGCTCGTTTGGCGGGAACAAAACAACCGGTATGGGCCAGCAGGATAATGATGGCGGCTTGTCGCATATAGGTGCTCTTGCCACCCATATTTGGACCGGTGATCAGCAGCATGCGTTGTTTGAGATCCAACCGGCAATCATTTTCGATGAATTTCTGTGGTGATGCTGCTGCGACAACTGGATGTCGACCACCCTCGATATCCAATACTGACTCAGGACAGAATTCGGGGGCGGTGAGATCCAGGCTGACTGCCCGCTCGGCGAAGTTCGCCAACACATCAAGTGTCGATAAGGCTCTGGAACAGATCTGCAGAACAGGCACATGCTGCAGGAGTTGCTGCAACAGCGCCTGATAGAGATATTTTTCTCTGGCCAGTGCTTTTTCGTGAGCGCCGAGGACGCGGTCTTCGTAGGCTTTTAATTCTGGGGTGATATAGCGTTCAGCATTTTTCAAGGTTTGTCGGCGTCTATAGTCGTCGGGCACCTGGTCAGCCCGGGCTCGGGGTATCTCGATATAAAAGCCGTGTACCCGGTTGAATTTGACTCGCAGGGTTTGAATGCCGCTACGTTGCCGCTCCTGTTCCTCAAAGCGCAGTAGCACATCACCACTGTGTTTTGACAACGCCTGTAGCGCATCGAGTTCAGAGTCATAACCGGTGGCGATAAAACTACCATCACGTAAGGTTGTGGGTGGCTCTTCTACAATGGAAGCCTGCAGCAGACTGTGTATTGTTGGCAACGGCATGGTTTTCTGACGCAAATCCAGTAACAAATCTTGCCGGGTTTCCTGCAATTGCTGCTGAATTTCAGGCAGTATCGACAGTGTGGTACGTAAACGAGCGAGATCGCGGGGTGTCACCGTTTGCAGGGCTATTCGTGCCACAATGCGTTCAATATCCCCGACCCGACGCAGTTGTGAATGTAACACTTGCCACAATGCTGGATCGATGAGGTCACGAACGGCCTGATGCCGCTGCTGCAGGGTCCGCGTGTTGCGAATCGGCCCGTGCAGCCAGCGGCGCAGCAGTCGGCCACCCATGGGGGTGGCACATCGGTCGAACAGGGCCACCAGCGTATGATCTTTTCCACCACTGAGATTGATCTCGATTTCCAGATTGCGTCGACTGGCTTCGTCAATGATCAGTAACTGGTCGGTGGATAGAAAATGCAAATTTTCAATGTGTGGTAGTGCATCGAGGCGAATATCTTTGGCATATTGCAGCAAGGCACCCGCTGCAGTTGTTCCCTGTGGATGCTCGGTACAACCAAAAGCAGAAAGGTCAAGAGTACCGAATAGCTCCGTCAAGTTGCGGCGGGCTGTTTCTGGATCAAAATACCAGTCGGAGACTTCCCGGCAAGTATATTGCGACTCGAAACATTGCCATAGTGCAAGCTCCGATTCACCCAGTAAGAGTTCGGCTGGGTTCAGGCGAGCCAATTCTGCCCGAAGTTGCTCCATGTCAGTAATTTCGGAGGCAAAAAGACGGCCACTGGACAGGTCGAGCCCAGCAACGGCAAACAGGTCTGCGCAGGTACAGGCCACTGCCAGCAGGTTATCCTGTCGTTGTTCCAGCAGGTTGTCATCAGTGAGGGTGCCTGGCGTGAGTATACGTACGACCTTACGCTCAACAGGCCCTTTGCTGGTGGCCGGATCACCGATTTGTTCGCAGATAGCAACTGTCTCACCCATTTTGACCAGTCGTGCCAAATATTGGTCAGCACTGTGTACCGGGACGCCGGCCATGGGTACCGCCAGGCCGGCTGATTTGCCGCGTGAAGTCAGGGTAATGGAGAGCAGACGCGAGCCACGTTCCGCGTCGTCAAAAAAAAGCTCGTAGAAATCTCCCATACGGTAGAACAACAACACCCCCGGGTGCTCTGCACGTATCCGGAGATACTGTTGCATCATAGGGGTGTGTTGAGAGGGACTATTTTTTGCAGGAGTGGTTTGGTTCGATAAATGCGTCATGAATGACCGTCAAAGTGGGCAATGTATACTGACTCAATAGCGTTGCCACGATACTGGAGACGGAGCAAAATGAAAAGGGTTTTGTTCTGCCTGCAACAGCGCCTGCAGGCAGTAAATTTCCTGGCATTTTCCACCGCTGGACTTGCGGCCCGCAAGTCATCCCAATAACACCCTCATAATCGCCCACCACTGTGGTGTTAGCGGGGGTCATTGCTGTTCGCCAGAAGTCTTACCAGTGGAACCCTGCTCCGAGAATAAAGCCGTTACTCTCGGTGTTGTCACCCAGCCCGGAGCTGGTATTGGTAAAATCCAGAGAAAAGCGGCGGTAGCCGGCACGCAGGGAAAGAAAGGGAAATGGTGTGATCGAGATACCGGCTTCGTGTTCCAAGCCACTGACATCCTGATAACCGGCGAAATCACTCAGTTGTGGTATCCAGGTGCTACGCCCGTACAGATAGGCTATGCCCAGCAGGCTAAACCGACCGGAGATCTGTAGCCGGGATCCAGAACTGGAATCGTTGGACAAATTGAGCTGTTCCCAGCCCAGTCCAAGGGCGATATAGCTGTTGTCCGAGAGCGAGAGAATGCGCCGTTGCAGATCGAAAGAGTAGTGGTTGTTGCTGTCAAGGCCAATATCGGTAAGGTCTGACTGCAGCATCGTGCCACTGACACCCCAACGGTTGTCGATCCATAGATTACCGCGGATGCCGTAACCGCCGGTATTGTAGCTGCTGGTGGTGGTGTTGGCCTGAAAGTTGTTGGCCCACCAGACCGTGCCCAGTTCCCCATCAACGAGTCCCAGAGCCAATGCCGATGAAGCATACAGGGCCAAGCTGATACTGGCCACCAAAAGACGGAAAATAGCGTTGCTCAATTTCATGTAGATAGCCTGATGTTTTGTTGCAACGAACGTGGGCCTAATGCGGTTTCTATTGCAATAGTATAGACTCACTGTGCGACTTGTGTGTAGCAGAGGTGCTGATTTGCTAACTGTATACGGCAAACCTGAATTGTACTTCTGCTACTTATCTTTAAGGACACCACTAACCAGAAAAACGGTCAAGACCATGACTGACAAAGTGAAAGTTCGTCTCGACAAATGGTTGTGGGCGGCCCGGTTTTACCGAACCCGAAGTTTGGCGAGCGCTGCTGTACAGGGAGGGAAGGTGCATCTCAACGGCAATCGAGTCAAGCCTTCTCGCTTTCTGGCTGGCAATGATCAGCTGGAAATTCATAGAGGTGAGGAGGTTTTCTGTATCGTAGTGTTGGCCCTGTCGGAACACCGCCGCAGTGCAACGTTGGCCCGGATGCTGTATCAAGAACACCCGGAAAGCATCACTGGGAGGGAAGAAGTTCGGGAACAGCGCGCGCTGGTACGTAATTTCGTGCACTATGATCGAGGCAAGCCAAGTAAATCAATGCGCCGTCAGGCACGTAAAATGCACCGTGATCCGTTCGCGACTGACTAGATGTATTTATCCATGCAAGACGTTGTTATTAATCGATTTACTTACAACATGGAGGGGTAGCCATGCCTGGTGGCATAGGCCCGGTGAGTAAAGACTGTGTTAATGCGCAGCGTCAACATCATCATCGGGTGACCCTGTCGGCGGACGCAGGTGAATTGCAGATTTTCTACCATCTAGGGGCCGGCTGCATTCATTATTGTGCCGAAACTGGATGGCTGTATTTTGTCGAATCATCTTCCTGGTCAGTTGTGGAAACGATTACTGCCGTGTTACAGGGGTTGGGACGAAAACGGGTGCCTATAGATCAGTGTTATCTGGATGAGCACCGTCTGTTCAAGTCATTGCGGCGTATCCGGCTCTCAGAGCAGGAGGCGCAAACGATTTGTGTGGCATTGCGACTGCAAGGGGTCAGAATCAGTTATGCGTGCCGCAGCAGCGATTCGATTCCGGGGTAGTTGGCTGGGGTCAGCTGATATTTTTGACCGGCATCTCCCCAATTCAGTCCTGCATCAAGGCGTTCCTGCAGTACAGAAAATTTGGGGAAAAATATTCCACCCATGCTGGCAACACCGCGTGCGAATACGAGATCCGGCAAACCGCTGCCACTGGGCCCGAGCAAGTGGAAGTCAGCAGCATCATCAGTGGCATGCAACAGCTCGGCCAGGGTGTTGTTAATCAGTACTGACGCGGTGCAAATGATCTGTTTGCAGCCAGCCAGATCTTTGGCCTGAGTGGACAGCAGTATGCCCGGTTGCAGCTTGACCCGTTGCGGGTTTTTTTCGATGATTTGGATCCGAAGCCCTTGAGCCAGTAGTTTGTCCACCAAAGGGCAAAAATAGCCGACCATGCCAATGCGCTCTCCGGCTTGCAGACTCCCAAGGCCAGAGCTGTTATCGGTTGAGGATGGTTGGTAGCCGCTGCGACGCATCAGGTGCTGGCTGATGGCATTGAACGTACCGAGTGCCAGTGCTTTGTGCGCAATCACGGGGCTTGCAAAGCCTTGAATAAGTTTCTTGATGGAGTCTTGAGGGCGAGGTGTTGTAGAGAAGTGTTGCCGGAGGTAATCAAGACTGTCACCGAAACTGGTATAAAAGGGCCCGGCACTGCCATCTTGCAGAATCACAAAACCGAAATCATCTTCCTTGTTATTGGTCTCCTCAGCGTCGGAGTCAGGAGTCCTCGTTGGCTGGAGGTCAGCAGGAAAAAACAGGCGTGCAAGCGGAGGGATATCTGGTAAGGCAAGTATGCGGTCTGAAAGTGTCAGGTAGTCGGCAGTGATGCTCATTGTTTATGGGTCAGGGTGCCCAGCGCGACCTCATTGGCAAAGTCTTTGGCAACCTGCTCAACAATGGGGCTGATGTGTGCATATTGTTTTGAAAAAGGTGGCCACTTGTCACCCAGACCGACCGCATCATTGATTACCAGCACCTGGCCATCACAATCAGCACCGGCACCGATACCGATGGTTGGAATCTTGACGGATGCGGTGATTCGAGAAGCCAGTGTGGCCGGGATGTGTTCCAGTACCAACATGAAGGCTCCGGCACGCTCGATCCCCAGGGCTTCTTCAAAGACCCGTTCGGCCTCAGCTTCGGTGGTGCCGACTTTATGGAAGTCGGTTGCGCTTTGGGGGGTCAAACCGGTATGGCCAACAACCGCAATATCTGCTCTCACCAAGTGCGAGATAACTTCATATTTCGGGCCTTCGAGCTTAATGCTGTCGGCACCTGCAGCCAGCAGGCGTCGGGCGTTAAGCAGGCCAGTGCAGGGGTCGCGGTCACTGTTATAGGGCATGTCACCGATGATATGGGTCTCCGCTGCGCCCCGGCGAACAGCACCGATATGATAGGTCATATGCTCGATCGTGAGCTCACGGGTGTTGGCAAAGCCCATTTCTGTCATGGCCACAGAGTCACCTACCAACAGGACAGGAATGCCAGCCCGTTCCAGACAGCGGGCGATCGGGCAGGTGTAGGCAGTCAGCATGGCGATGGGTGTCTGTTGCTTCATCATTCGCAACGAAGTCGCATCAAGTTTCATCGATTTCTACCCTGGGTGTTTGTGCGCTGTTCAATGCACTAACTTTGTATAATGTTGGAAACCCGCAGCGGGCTGGAACTGATTTTTCGAATCAGCCGCACTATACCACCATGTGAGTTGGTGCAGCCAGATTAGCCAGCGAAGTTGTTGCAGGAGAAAAAACCGGATCAGGCGCAGGCGTCTGGGGTACAGTATCGATCATGGTCAGCAACGACAAATCAGGCTGGGGCGAGCGAGAGCACGGTTTGCAGGGAAAATGGCTCCCCGGGACAGACTCGAACTGCCGACAAGGTGGTTAACAGCCACCTGCTCTACCAACTGAGCTACCGGGGAATGAGGGATGCAAATCCTACTCATCCACAGGCATCAGGTCAAGCAGAAATTACGCCGGATGAACGTACTGCAAAATGAATAAACGATCAGGAAACCATAATCTAAAAAGCGGGAAGAAACAGATTTTTCCGCTACCATCTGCCGGAGAAATCATTGACGTTGTGGCGCCTGCTTCGGCCTGCAGTGCCAAGCAGTTGTCTGCGGGCCTCAGCTTGTTGCGTGGCTGGGGGTACGAGCCCAGAGTAGCCAAGGACCTGTTCGGCCGGCCGGGTATTATGGCCAATGAAGACAACATTCGTTTGCAGCAGCTAGAAACCGCATTTCAGGCCAGAGATTCCCGGCTGATCTGGGCGATACGGGGTGGTTACGGTTGTTTGCGGATACTGGACGGCCTGGGTCAGCTGCCTGCGCCTGACACGCAAAAAATAGTGCTGGGTTATAGTGATATCACAATCTTGCAGCACGTGTTGATGGAACGCTATGCGTGGCCGATGTTGCACAGCCAGATGTTCAATCAGCTTGCTGGCGAGGCCGCAGATGGTGAGCATGGCCGTGAGTTGCAGCAGTTGCTCGCAGGAGAGATCAAGGAACTTTGCTACACTCAGTTGCAGCCTGAAAACAGCGCCGCTCGCGTTGTTGGCTTGCATGTGATCGCACCCTTGCGCGGGGGCAATCTGACCAGCCTGGTGTCTCTGTCAGGAACGCACTGGGCCGGTATCGCCAAACCCCATATTCTGGTGCTTGAAGAGGTCGGTGAGCGTGGCTATGAAATAGATCGGTTGCTGACCCAATTGCGTCTGTCCGGTTGGTTGCAACACACACAAGCCATCATTCTGGGAGATTTTTGCGGCGGAGAAGAAGCCGATGGAAACAGTACTGTGGCCGGTGTGTTGCAGCAATTTGCTCAAATGATTGAGCTGCCGGTATTTTCCGGCCTTGCTGTGGGCCATGGTGAGCGTTTCAGACCCTTGCCACTGGGGGTACAGGCAAGCCTGGACCTGGATCAGAATATGGGGCACTTGTCCATCCTGCTCGCGTGACTCTGGTTCCCTGACTCAATAGTGGTGTCTATATGGAGTGGTGTCTATTGGCTCGAATCTGGTCCTGTGCTTCTCAATCGTTGTCTGCAGCATCCTCACAATACAGAGGCTTTCCAGAAGCACTGACTCGGTCCATTCTCGGTCGGCCGCTCAGCGACAGGATAATCGACCGTGCTGCCGGGGACCCTCGTCGATCACAAAATGTAAATGTAGCGTTGGGCCAACCGCGGCCGAGCGCGGTATAACGCACGTAACGCCCGCCATTTCTTCCTCCAAAGTGGACCTGCAGTTGATCACCCAATGGCTGTTGTACGGCAAGCAAGGATTCAGACGCGTCGAATTGCTCGTTGTCATTGGGGTCGGTGAACACAATCCAGCCCAGATGCCAGCGATTTCGGCCACTGCAAACCTTGCCCTCGTCACTTTGGCACAGCACCACATTGACATGACGGGTGATGGCGGAATTTCTGGCCATCTGCAGGTGGGTTAGCAAGCTGTTGGCAGAGGTGCGTTGGCGTGTATCTAGAATCCAGCTCCAGGCTGCGGGGATGCCGGTGCTGTACACAATCGAGAGGATCACCACCACGATGAGAAGCTCCAGTATGCTGAAGCCGGAATAGGGCAGCTTCGCAGGAGAATAAACTGCGGGTGCCAGTGCGTGCTTACCCATGACGTACCTCCTTGTAGGTCAGGGAAAAGAATAAAGTGCCATCGGCTTCCTGCCAGGCACAAGAACACTATAATACGCAGCATGTCGACTTACAAACGGGATTTGTTACAGCGTGTTTCTGCCGCTGCCAATTGAGGAATACATGGCCAAACAATTTCATTTGCGCAGCGACTTCACACCATCGGGGGATCAACCGGAGGCAATCGAGCAACTGGTTGAGGGTTTTCGTGCTGGGACGGCTTTTCAGACGCTGCTGGGGGTCACCGGCTCGGGCAAAACCTTCACAGTCGCCAATGTGATTCAACAACTGCAGTGTCCTGCACTGGTGCTAGCCCCTAACAAGACCCTTGCGGCCCAGTTGTATGCTGAAATGCGCGATATTTTCCCCGAAAATGCGGTCGAGTATTTTGTCTCCTATTACGATTATTACCAGCCCGAGGCATACGTGCCCAGCAGTGACACCTTTATCGAAAAAGACGCTTCAATCAATGAATACATTGATCAAATGCGGTTGTCCTCAACCAAGGCATTGTTGGAACGCAAGGACACGATTATCGTTGCCACAGTGTCGGCGATTTATGGGTTGGGAGACCCGGCTTCCTATCATGACATGGTCCTGCATTTGCGTGAAGGCGGGTTGCTGGACCAGCGAGAGTTGCTGCACCGGCTGGCAGAATTGCAGTATCTTCGTAACGACATTGAGCTGCATCGGGCAAGCTTTCGGGTGCGTGGTGATGTAATCGATATTTATCCAGCAGAATCGGAGCAAATGGCCGTTCGGGTGGAGTTGTTTGGTGATGAGATCGAAAAACTGCGTTATTTTGATCCGCTGACCGGTGAAACCGGTGAGCCGGTTAAACGCCTGACCATTTATCCAAAATCCCACTACGTGACACCGCGTGAGACCCTGCTACAAGCCGGGGAGTTGATCCGTGAGGAGTTGAGGCAGCAACTGGCGCTATTGCGTGCAGAAAACAAGCTGCTTGAAGCACAGCGACTGGAGCAGCGTACCTTGTATGACCTGGAAATGATCCAGGAAATGGGTTATTGCAGCGGGATCGAGAATTATTCCCGGTATCTGTCCGGGCGCGAGGCTGGCGAGCCACCTCCGACCCTGATTGATTATCTGCCGGCAAATGCCTTGCTGGTGATTGATGAAAGTCATGTTACCGTACCACAGCTGGGGGCCATGTATAAAGGGGACCGATCGCGCAAGGAGACGCTGGTGAAATATGGTTTTCGTTTGCCCTCAGCACAGGACAATCGACCCTTGCGCTTTGATGAGTTCGAGGCGCTGATGCCCAGAACACTGTTCACCTCAGCAACCCCGGGTGCGTATGAGCAACAGCGTGTTAGCGTGCCGGTTGATCAGGTGGTGCGGCCAACGGGGTTGCTCGATCCAGAGCTGGAAGTACGGCCTGTGGCCAGTCAGGTGGATGATGTGATGTCTGAGATCACCGTGCGGGCACGTCTGGGAGAGCGGGTGTTGGTGACGACACTGACCAAGCGCATGGCTGAAGATCTTTCCGACTACCTGCATGAGCATGGGATTCGGGTGCGCTACCTGCATTCAGATATCGATACCGTAGAGCGGGTCGAGATTATCCGGGATCTGCGCCTTGGAGCCTTCGATGTACTCGTTGGGATTAATCTGTTGCGCGAAGGCCTGGACATTCCAGAAGTTTCGCTGGTGGCAATACTGGATGCTGATAAAGAAGGTTTTTTGCGCTCCAGTCGTTCCCTGATTCAAACCATCGGGCGTGCTGCACGCCATGTGAGTGGTAAGGCGATCCTGTACGCAGACAAGATAACCCGGTCAATGCGTCAGGCGATCGATGAAACCGATCGACGGCGTGACAAACAGCGGCTCTATAATCTGGAACATCATATTGAACCTCGCTCGGTTCAAAAGGCGGTTCGTGAATTAATCGACGGGGTAGTTGGTGATCGTAAGCGCAACCGGGGTGGGCGATTAACCTCAGCAATTGCGGAAAAAAATGCTGTCTATATGGATTTGGATCCGGTGTTGATCGGCAAGAAGATTCTGGAGCTGGAAAAAATCATGTATGAACATGCAAACAATCTGGAGTTCGAGCAGGCCGCAGTTTTGCGTGATCAAATCAAACAGCTGCAGCAGACCTTGTTGCTGGAGTGCTGAACAAGCAGTTAACAAGAATTTTACAGCGGGTCCAGCGGGCTGGTAACCACATAATTATTCCGTTTCAGTACATGGGTGTAGATCTCGGAGTATAGGAAATAATCAAGTTCGCTTGCTTGAAATACTATATATGCTATCTATAGCATGTGGGCAATCTACGAGCATCGGCGCATTGCGAGACAACTATCCCGAATACCTCTTGATAGTTTGAAGTGGTACGAAAAGTGCAAAGATGTTGTTTCAGTGTCAGGGCCTCAGGGACTGCGAGTAATCCGTGGATTCAATGACGAAGGGTTGCACGGAAATTGGCATGGCCATCGATCATCCGGACTGAATCAACAGTATCGTATTATATATTGCATTGAACGCAACACTGTCTTGAAAAATCAACCCTAAATCTTGGTATTCAAGCTTTTTTAACAAAAGCAATCAACTCGGGCTTTTGCCACAGTGTTTGACAATGGCTAACCAAGGTATAATTTGCTTGTCAGGAGAAGCGATATGCCATTGCAAATCAATGACGAGGTATTTATCACCTGTGCGGTGACCGGTTCTGGCAACACACAAAATCGGTCTTCGAAGGTGCCTAGAACACCGTTGCAGATCGCTGAAAGTGCGATCGAGGCGGCTCGGGCCGGTGCAGCTGTAGTGCATATTCATGTCCGTGATCCCGAGACGGGACGGCCATCCCGGAGCCCGGAGATGTTTCGCGAAGTCACCGAGCGGATCCGGGAATCATCGGTGGATGTGGTCGTGAACCTGACTGCTGGTATGGGGGGCGACATGATAACCGGACCTGTCGAGCGGCCGTTGCCACTGTCTGAGATCGGAACGGACATGGTCGGTGCGACCGAACGTATGGAACATGTGGTTTCCTGTCGGCCGGAAATTTGTACCCTGGATTGTGGCACCATGAATTTTGCCGAAGCCGATTATGTGATGACCAACACCCCAGGCATGTTACGCACTATGGGTGGAATGATGAGGGATTTGGGGGTAAAACCGGAGATAGAGGCCTTCGATACCGGTCATTTGTGGTTTGCCAAGCAGATGGTGAACCAGGGCATACTCGGTGATCCGGCACTGGTCCAGCTGTGTATGGGGGTGCCATGGGGCGCACCGGACGACCTCAATACTTTTATGTCTATGGTCAATAATGTGCCACCTGGGTGGACTTGGTCAGCTTTTGGTTTGGGGCGCAATGAAATGCCCTATGTGGCCGCTGCGGTACTGGCCGGAGGCAATGTTCGGGTTGGACTGGAAGATAATCTGTATCTGCGTCAGGGGGTGTTGGCCACGAATGATGAACTGGTCGAAAAAGCGGCAATAATTATCGAAAATCTTGGCGCCCGGGTTGTCGGTCCTGATCAGGTCCGTTTTCGGCTTGGCCTGGTAAAACGGCCGCCGGTATAGGTTGTTGTGAGGATGATGGCATCGTGTTTTCAACACAACAGATTTTTTCTGGTTGATCAGCTGGCTGGTCAAAAAGTGATGGAGGCATAATTGATGGGATTGCAAGTGGCAGTCATCGGTGGCGGAGTTATTGGTGGAGGCTGGGCAGCACGTTTTTTGCTCAATGGCTGGGATGTGCTGGTGTTCGACCCCGACCCTGAAGCAGAACGCAAGATTACTGAGCTGTTGGTGAATGCAAGACTGGCCTTGCCGTCTTTGACCGACGTCACGATGCCCAAAGAAGGCCGTTTAGTCTTTTGTGCATCGATCGTTGATGCTGTCACCAATGCTGACTGGATCCAGGAAAGTGTTCCGGAGCGGTTGGAGGGTAAGCATCAGGTATTGGCAGAGGTGCAGGCGCATTGTCCACCCGAGGCAGTGGTCGCCTCTTCAACATCTGGATTTACGCCGACAGCATTGCAACAGGGGGCTTTGCGTCCGGAACAGATTATTGTCTGTCATCCCTTTAATCCGGTCTATCTGTTGCCGCTGGTGGAAGTTGTGGGTGGAAGCCATGCCGGGGCCGAGGTCATCGAACAGGCAATCGATGTGCTGACTCATCTAGGCATGGTACCGCAACTGATCCGCAAGGAAATCGATGCGCATATCGCTGATCGCTTGCTGGAGGCGGTGTGGCGCGAAAGCCTTTGGTTGGTGCATGATGGGGTGGCGACTACGGAGGAAATCGATAATGCCATTCGTTTTGGTTTTGGTTTGCGCTGGGCTCAGATGGGATTGTTCGAAACTTTTCGGGTGGCTGGAGGAGAAGCAGGGATGGCACATTTTCTGGCCCAGTTCGGGCCCTGTTTGCAGTGGCCCTGGACCCATTTGATGGATGTTCCTGAACTGACAGAAGCTTTGATTCAAACCATCAGCCGACAGTCTAATCAGCAATCAGGGCATTATTCTCTTCGTGAATTGGTAACGATCCGGGATAACAATCTGGTTGCCATATTGCGGGCATTAAAAAAGCAGGATTGGGGGGCAGGTGCTGTCCTGAATGAATATGACAGTTGGTTACAGTCTCAGAGCACAGAACAAATCGATTATTCGGTTCCGATTCGTACCCTGGAACGTGTCGTACCGCTGGACTGGATGGACTATAACGGCCACATGAATGAAGCTCGTTACCTGCAGGCTTTTAGCGAAGCGACCGATCGGTTCATGGAGATTATTGGCTGTGATAGGGGTTATATCGCCAGGGGAGGCAGTTATTTCACGGCTGAAACCCATATTCGCCATATCACTGAAGTGCATGCCGGGGATGCAGTCTATGTTGCAACCCTGTGCTTGTCAGGCAGCGGCAAGAAAATACACCTTTTCAATAGCCTCTATCTAGCGGATGGTCGCTTGCTGGCTACCGGAGAACAGCTGCTGATTCACGTCAGCCTGAAAACCCGTCGAGCGTCTATGCCAGCAGCGGCGATTGCTGCGAAACTTGCGGACATCCAAGCACTGCATGCAAGACTTGAGCGACCCGCAGGAATCGGTTGCGCTGTTGGTGCAACCCGGAGATGACTGGAGGCTTGTCGCGTGGGCGAGGCCAGCTGGTATTTCTTGCCCTGCGACATGAACAATCTGGGCAATGTGCAGGCACGGATTTGGACTGCGCTTTTTCATGGAGTATTGCCTTGTACGCAGCTGCGATTTTTTCAACACCCTGTTCGCCACACAGTGACTGAAACTGGATCAATCGATTGTCTGGTGGCGTAGAAGATAATGGTATAGTGGGTTAAGCAGCCGATGCCTTTACCCCCGCATGACCCTGAGGTAGATTGGGACCTGTGGATGGTCTTTTTGTGCCAGGAGCAAGTACAGTGAACACAGGATCTGAACTATATATTAATCGTGAATTGAGTCTGCTGGCGTTCCATCGTCGGGTGATGGAGATGGCAGATGAGACGAGTATTCCTGTTCTTGAACGGCTGCGTTTTTTGTGTATTTCCAGTGCCAATCTGGATGAATTCTTCGAAGTGCGGTTCGCGGCGCTTAAACAAAAGCAGGAGCACGGGGTACGCTGCAGTGGGGTTGACGGGGCTAATATAGAGCAACTCGTCGAGCAAATTCGTAAAAAAGTCCTCGACATGCTGCATGATCAGTACCAGTTGCTGAACCGGGACCTGATCCCGGCTCTGGCAGCCGAGGGGGTTTGTTTTTTACGACGCAGCAAGTGGAATGAAGATCAGCAGGTTTGGTTAAAGCACTATATGCGCCAATATCTAATGCCGGTGCTCAGCCCCCTGGGAATTGATCCAGCCCATCCTTTTCCCCGTATTTTGAACAAGAGCCTGCATTTTATCGCCTCCCTCGAAGGCCTCGATGCCTTTGGTCGTGAGCACCGGCTGGCGATCATTCCCGCGCCACGGACGTTGCCACGAATCGTGCTGTTACCCGAGGAAATCTCCGGTGTTCCGTATGGTTTCGTATTCCTTTCTTCGATCATGCATGCCTTTGCTGAAGAGCTGTTTCCCGGGATGACCGTGGCCGGGTGCTATCAGTTTCGGCTAACCCGGGATACAGAGCTTTATCTTGATGAAGAAGAAATGGCCGATCTGAAACAGACGGTTAAAGGGCGCCTGCAGACAGCACGAAAATTTGGTCGTTCGGTGCGTCTGGAGGTGGCTGAAAGCTGTACACCTGAAATGTCGGCCTATCTGTTGGACAATTTTGATCTGCAAGACGATGCTCTGTACCGGGTCAACGGCCCGGTTAACCTGCATCGGTTGGCAAAGGTTTACGACTATGTGGACCGTCCCGATCTCAAATTCCCCGAAGTTACCCCATCCATGCCTAAATCACTGCGGGAGTCGGATGATTTTTTTGCGGTTTTGCGCAAAAGAGATGTATTGTTGCATCACCCTTTTCAGTCATTTGATGCCATTCGAATGTTACTGGAGCAGGCTGCTGAAGACCCGAATGTGCTGGCGATCAAGCAGACCCTGTATCGAGCTGGTGATCAGTCGAGGGTGGTGAATGCCTTGTGTAAAGCTGCGAGTCGAGGCAAGGAAGTCAATGTGGTGGTCGAGCTGCGGGCTCGTTTTGATGAAGGGGAAAACATCCACCTTTCCGAGACCTTGCAGCAGGCCGGAGCCCATGTGGTGTATGGCATTGTCGGCTATAAGGCACATGCCAAAATGTTGCTGATTGTACGCCGAGAGGGCCAACAAATTGTTCGTTATACTCATTTGGGCACCGGGAATTATCATGCGGTAACCACTCGTTTGTATACCGATATGGGGCTGTTGACGTCAGATCCCTTTATGGGTGCAGATGTGCATAAGTTGTTTCAGGAATTGACCGGTCTGGGGAAAGCTTTGCGGTTGAAAAAAATTATTCAAGCACCCTTTGATTTGCACCGTATGTTGCTGGAGCGTATCTCGAGAGAAGCCGATCTGGCGGCAACGACCGGTCGAGGGCGTATTATTGCAAAAATGAACGGTTTGGAAGATACCGAAATTATCGATGCCTTGTATCAGGCATCACAGGCCGGGGTGAAAATCGATTTAATCGTACGCGGAGTGTGTTGCCTGAGGCCGGGCATCAAGGGCTTGTCGGATAATATCCAGGTCCGCTCGGTGTTGGGGCGTTTTCTGGAACATTCCAGAATTTATTACTTCCGCAATGGTTGCAAGCAGGAAGTTTTTTGTTCCAGTGCCGATTGTATGATTCGCAATCTGCATGGCCGGGTTGAAACCGCTTTCCCTGTTTCTGTGGCGCGTTTGCGGCGCCGCGTTATCAAGGAAGGGCTGCGCTATTATCTTCGAGATACGGCGTCATCCTGGCGTTTGCATACGGATGGTGGCTACACACGGGTTCGAATCCGGGACAAGCGCCGCTATTACAGTGCTCAGCAACGGTTGCTGGATCACTTCGCGGGGCTTGATCAGGACAATTAACAGTTGCCCTGATCCGGTGTTTGTCAACAAGCTTGTCCCAGAGCAGGACCCGAAGCGAGGGGAAGCTGCGTTGAGCGCAGTATTCGCCTGTTTATAGAGCACAAATGATCAAATTGAACAGTGATTTTTTGTGCCAAACCCTAT
>CAYQAP010000021.1:0-32962 GCA_964415515.1 uncultured Gammaproteobacteria bacterium
TCGCTCAATGGTATCATCTGGAAGGTCCTCCGAGAACAGCGGTCAAGCGGTTTGGTGCTCCTGCGAAACCTCTACTTTCGTCGTCCATTGCAATCCTAGTGTAACGTAGTCCTGCACTGGTATCCTCACAAAACTGAGGATTCAGAATCCATCCCCGAATAAATGGCTTCTGTTACACTTGGCACAATGGCTCATTATATTCCTGAACAATTTATCGATGACCTGCTGATGCGGGTAGATATTGTCGATCTGATAGAAGATCGGGTGCCTTTGAAAAAAGCCGGCCGCGACTACTCGGCCTGCTGCCCGTTCCACCAGGAAAAGACGCCCTCCTTTACAGTCAGCCCCGGCAAACAGTTTTACCACTGCTTCGGCTGCACAGCCCATGGCAATGCGATCGGCTTTTTGATGAACTACGATCACCTCGACTTTGTCGAGGCAGTCAAGGCGCTGGCCGCTCGGGTTGGCATGGAGATTCCGGAAAACCGGGCTGGAGGCAGTAAAAAATCCGCCCAAACCGGAAATCTGGCAACCTGCCTGCTACAAGCCAAACAATACTTCCAACATCAACTGCGCCAGCACCCACAACGGCAACAGGCCGTTGACTATCTCAAGCAAAGAGGCATCAGTGGCAAA
Organism: uncultured Gammaproteobacteria bacterium; assembly: GCA_964415515.1. Classification (GTDB taxonomy): domain Bacteria; phylum Pseudomonadota; class Gammaproteobacteria; order Arenicellales; family DRJH01; genus DRJH01. The sequence goes on from CAYQAP010000021.1 coordinate 637, forward strand.
ATAGCGGCCCGCTTCGAACTTGGCTTTGCCCCCGACAGCTGGCAGGGATTATTCAATCAGATCGGCAAAGACAACGCCAGCATCAATTTACTGGAACAGGCCGGCTTGGTGGTGTGTAAAAACCGGCAACGTGCTTATGATCGCTTTCGAAATCGCATCATGTTCCCGATCAATAACCATCTGGGGCAACTGGTTGGTTTTGGCGCCCGGGCGTTGGCTGATGAACAACCCAAATACCTGAATTCACCGGAAACCCCTTTGTTTCACAAAAATGCCGAGCTTTATAATCTCCATGCTGCCCGGGAAGCCATCGTCCGTGAACAACAAAGCCTGGTGGTTGAAGGCTATATGGATGTGATTGGTCTGGCCCAGTATGGGATCAATCATGCTGTAGCCACCCTGGGCACAGCCACTTCATCTGCCCACCTGCAGCGACTGTTGCGACTGGCTCCTGATATTGTGTTCTGTTTCGATGGAGACCGGGCCGGACGCCAAGCGGCATGGCATGCCCTGGAAACGACTCTGCCGTTATTGCATGACGGGGTGCAAATCAGTTTTCTGTTCCTGCCGGAACCCGAAGATCCGGATTCGCTGGTTCGCAAAGAAGGGGCCGCTGCCTTTAGTGCGCGTATTCAGACAAAGTCCCTGCCCTTCGCCGACTATTTCTTTAAAACTCTGTGTCGCGGCATCGACTTGGAGCGAATTGATGGCCGGGCTCGAGTGGCCAGTCGAGCTCAGCCTCTCTTGGCACGAATTCCCGAAGGACTAATTTCACAACTGATGCAAAGTCGCCTCTCGGAATTAGTAAGAAGCCCGGTCTACCATAGCATCCCGAATAACGGTCGGCCCGAACCATCAAATAACAGCGCAGCAAGGAGCCCGCGACTGTCACCATCGCGTGCCACCTCGGCACTGCTGTTGCTGGTCCATAAACCGGAGATGGCCTTGTCTGCAGTCATCGAGCCCGGTTTGCTGGAGGACCTTGATCTGGCAGGCGCTATGCTGCTGCATCGGGCAATAAACTGTATCCGTCAGTACAAAATCACTTCTCCAGCCACCTTGCTGGAACACTTTCGCAGCACCGACGAAGCAGCCATTCTTGAGGATTTACTGACCCAGGAACTGTTTATTGATGAAGACGAAATCGGGGCTCATTTCACACAGTCTTTGCGACTCATGGAACAACAAAAACTCAAACAAGAGATTGCTCGCCTACTGCAACGCGAACGCCAATCTTCCTTAAACAAAGAAGATCGCTGCAAATTGCTGACGCTGATGGCTCAACGCGGGGCTACAAGCCTTCCACAGTAACCAGTGCCCCATGCAACTGCCGGCTGCTTTACAAACGTTGTCAGCTTTCCAGACAGTCGGCCTATAAGGGAGTTAGCATGCTTGTAGCTGTTTGGCCAATTCACCGTTTTGATACAACTCCATCATGATGTCGCTGCCGCCGACGAACTCACCGTTAACATAGAGCTGTGGAATCGTTGGCCAGTTAGAAAATTCCTTGATTCCCTGGCGAATCTCCTCGTCCGCGAGAACATCAAAAGAACCAAATTCAGCACCACAGGCTTGCAGGATCTGTACCGCACGGCCTGAAAACCCGCATTGTGGAAATTGTGGTGAGCCCTTCATGAACAACATCACAGGCTGACTGTCTACCACCGACTGAATACGTTCTTGAACATTCATACATTTTCTCCTGTTACACCTGACCAGAATCCAGTCAGCAACATAAACCTACCATCTGGATCAGCGATCCAAAACGTTAGCAATCAAGCCATTGCGGTGTGCAGTGACAACGCGTGTATTTGTTCGTGCATTTTATCACCCAATGCACCATAAACCGCCTGATGTTGCTGTACTTTACTCTTGCCAGCAAACCCATGCCAGACAACCCTGGCCTCGAAGTGTCGACCATCGCCCTGGCAATCAACCTCGGACCCAGGCAAGCCCTGCTCGATCCACTGTTTAATATCATCCGGACTAACCATGCACGACCTCATCCCATTGAACCGCACAGCCAAACTGTGCGCAACCAGTATCTTTAGTTGCCTCAAAGGTTGGGGCTATCCAACAAAAAATCAAGCTCATTCGCATGAATCAGCGCCATCAATTGCTCCGGTACCGATGTTAGCGCAAGCACTGCGCCCTGCTCCCGAGCCTGCTCGGCCCATTGCAGCAATAGAGCCAAAGCCGCACTGCCAGAGCCGGTTACATGCTCCAGGTCAATATCCACCGTGACACCGCGACCAAACGGGGGATGTGTGTGCTGCGAAAGTCGGACGACCTGATCGAACCCCAGTACCCCAGAAAGCTTGACCACAGGCTCGGAATTAACCCGATCTGTCATTGTTGCGTACTTTTTTCCTGCAGCATTCTGATCAGGTTATCCATCCCCTGCTGGCGAATAATTCTGTTGTAGCTGGAACGATAATTGGTTACCAGACTAACCCCGTCAACTGCGACATCGTATATTTTCCAGGACTGATCACGATTTTGAATCAGAGAATAGTTGATCGGCAATCTGTCACCTCCATCCTGTAATATCTGGCTGCGCACTACCACCCGTTTGCTGCCCTTCTTTAGGCGCACCGGAAGATAGTTGATTTTCTGCCCGGTATAGTTGAACAATGCAGTGGAATAGGTTCGGACCAGCAAGTTTTTGAACTGTTGAATAAAATCGGTACGCTGCTGCTTGCTGGCTTTGCGCCAGTTGCGGGCCAGGACCAGCCTTGACATTCGGGTAAAATCAAAGTGTGGCAACACCCGTTCTTCCACCAAAGCATAGAGCTTACTGTGATCCTGTTCGAGTTCTGCACGTTTGGCGGTCAGCTCTTTCAGCAATGTGTCTGCAGTCGCAGCGACCAGTTCAACAGGGGTCAGGTTAGCTGCTGCCGAAACCCCCGGCAGCAGGAACAGCCCCACCAGGGTCCACTTCAGTAGAATATTCATTTTTTCTTCCCATCTGCTTGGTTATAAAGAAATTGCCCGATCAGGTGTTCCAGCACCACCGCTGACTGGGTTAAGGTGATTTCCGAGTCTTGGGTTAGATTGCTGTCTTCCGCACCGGGTTCGAGACCGATATATTTGGCACCGAGCAATCCGGAAGTCAAGATTGCCGCACTCGTGTCTATCGGTAAATTATCGATTCTTTTTTGAATGGAAAGTTCCACCCTGGCCCGATAATTTTCCCTGTCGATATCAATCTTCATGACCCGACCAATCCGTACTCCCGCCAAGGTCACGGGTGCCTTAACAGCAAGTCCACCAATATTATCAAAGTAGGCGATTACCGTATAGCTTGGCCCTTCATTCTGAGCGCCCAGATTACCAACCCGAAAGGCCAACACCACAAGTGCCGCCAAACCTACAACCACAAACAGACCCACAACAATCTCGACTGTTCTGTTGCCCATCTCACGACCCTCCATACATCATCGCGGTCAATAAATAATCCAGTCCCAGCACCGCCAGCGAAGCAGACACCACCGTTCGGGTCGTCGCTTTGGCCACGCCCTCTGAAGTGGGCGCCGCATCATACCCTTCATAGACCGCTATCCAGGTAATGGTGACACCAAAAACGCCACTTTTAATCACACCAGTGACAATATCATCATAGAAATCCACTCCCTGCTGCATGGAAGAAAGGAATACACCACTGTCCACTCCCAGTTGCATGACCCCCACCAGATAGCCGCCAAATACCCCCATGACCGTAAATAGAGCAGCCAGCAAGGGCATGGCAATAATTCCGGCAAGCAGGCGCGGTGCAATCACCTGCTGAAAGGGATCAACCGCCATCATTTCCATAGCCGCCAATTGCTCTGTTGCCTTCATTAGCCCAATCTCAGCCGTGAGTGCCGAACCCGCACGGCCGGCAAATAACAAAGCAGCCAGCACCGGCCCCAATTCACGTGTCAGACTCAGCGCAACCATCAAGCCGAGCGAAGACTCAGCACCAAAATCGACCAACGTATTGTATCCCTGAAACCCCATTACCATACCTACAAACAGTCCCGCCACCAGGATAATCAATAGAGTCAGCACCCCAACCGCATACAGTTGTTTCGTGAGCAGTGAAACGTGGGCGAAAACCGACAGCAAGGCACGCAAGGAATTGAGGAAAAAAATAAAGGCACAGCCCATTCTATGCAGGAACGACAAAACACGCTTACCCAAACGCACCAACAGCTTCAATGCCGCTCACTCCGAAGCAGTTCCTGTTGATAATCTTCAGCAGGATAGTGATACGCTACCGGTCCATCAGGCAACCCATCGATAAACTGTCGAACCACAGGATGGTCGAACTTTCGCATAAAATCAGCATCTCCAGTGGCAACCACCTTGCCTGCGCCGAGCAAACAGACCTGGTCTGCAATACTGAGTCCTTCAGGAACATCATGGGTTACCACCACAGATGTCATACACAAGCTATCATTCAATTCCCGAATCAGTTTGACAATAACCCCCATCGATACCGGGTCAAGCCCGGTAAATGGTTCATCATACATCACCATCAGCGGATCCATAACCACAGCCCGCGCCAGGGCCACACGCCGGGTCATGCCCCCGGACAACTCTGCTGGCTGCAGGTGATGAGCGCCGCGCAAACCCACCTGCTGCAATTTCATCAACACCAATTTGCGAATCAATGACTCTGATAAATCCGTGTGGGTACGTAACGGGAATGCCACATTGTCAAACACATTGAGATCGGTCAGTAGCGCACTGTTCTGAAACATCATACCCATACTCTTGCGCAGCCCATAAAGCTCTCGTTTGGACAAACCATTGACTCGCTTGCCGTTAACGACAACTTCTCCTCTCTGGGGGCGCTGTCGACCCCCGATAAAGCTGAGCAGTGTGGATTTACCACAACCGCTCGGCCCCATAATGACAGTCACCTTGCCACGGGGTATCTGCAGTGAGAAATGATCCAGAATGACCCGGCTACCATAGCGAAAACTCAGGTCACGCAACTCCACAAAATTCTCACTAGCACCCGATGAAATTTCTGTCACACCGTCTCCTTGTCCGCACTACGATTTATTCTGGGCTACCTATTGTAAGCCCTCCGGCCCTTATATCGGCATCAAAGATGGTACTGCCAATCGAATACTCCGACTATTTTCCAAACCCTCCACCCCACCAAGCAAACTGATCGGCATAACAAACCATCCTTTTCTCCCTCTGTACCCATACTGCCTTGCTGTGTCAACTGCAAACCCTTCGCTGAGCGCATTTCTCTGACGGGCGGTGACTGTCCGGATGCCCTCCTCACACGCCAATAAACTGGCAGTCGAACTGGTACTATGCAGTCCGTTGTGTCATGCTCCGCACATCAAACAACAAGACCAACCCGGATCACAAACAACCCCACCATGCCCAACCTGCTACCATTACTCACTGTAATCATTGGCCTCATTCTACTTGCTTGGAGTGCTGATCGTTTCGTCTATGGTGCCGCAGCACTGGCTCGTAATCTGGGTGTTTCCCCGCTCATTATCGGTCTCACGGTGGTCGGTTTTGGCACCTCAGCCCCGGAGTTATTTGTCTCCGCACAAGCTGCCCTGGACGGCGCCACCGGACTGGCTCTGGGTAATGCCGTAGGCTCAAATATAGCCAACACAGCATTGGTTTTGGGCAGTGCAGCGATTATCACACCGATGACCATACACTCCACCATACTGCGACGCGAGTATCCGGTCATGTTGCTGGTGATGCTGGTCGTGTTTGCCCTGATGTGGGATTTGCAGCTGACCAGGGTTGACGGGCTGCTGCTGTTTGGTGGCCTGCTGGTGCTGATTGGCTGGAGTATCACGCTGGGTCTGAAAGAGCGCTCGAATACTGACAGCCTGGCCACAGAATACGACCAGGGAGTCTCTCAAGAAGTCAAGACGATGACTGCGGTTGCCTGGATATTACTCGGGCTGAGTGTACTCTTGCTGAGCGCTCATATCCTGGTCTGGGGTGCCGTCAAACTAGCTGTCTGGTTCGGCCTTAGTGACACCGTTATCGGTCTAACCATTGTTGCTATCGGGACCAGTCTGCCCGAAGTCGCCACCACCGCAGCCAGTGCCCGTCGTGGTGAAACCGACATCGCAATCGGCAATATTATCGGTTCGAACAATTTCAATATGCTGGGCGTCATTGGGCTGGCCGAAATAATCCAGCCTGCGCAAATCGACCCACAATTGCTGTTTCGGGATATGACAACGATGCTGGCTTTGAGTTTGCCATTAGCACTGGTCATTGTAATGAAAAAAAAGGTCGCCCGGATCGCCACATTTCAAGGCTTGATTTTGCTGGTCTGTTACTTTGTGTACCTTGTCGTTGTGGTCGCCCAGGCACTGCTATAAGCAGTTTCCACTCCAGCCACCCTGCTCTTTGTTATACTTTCACTTACATTCTTTTCAATCGTCAGCAAAGGCCTGCCCTTGCCATCTGAACAATCTATCGTAATGCTTGTAGAACAAGGCCGACTTATCCTTGAAACCGAGGCTGCAGCGTTGCAGGTCGTGGCTCGGCGACTCGACCAAAACTTCAGCGATGCCTGTAAGTTGCTGCTGCAATGCCAGGGCCGTATCGTAGTGATGGGCATGGGCAAATCAGGCCACATCGGTGGCAAAATTGCTTCCACATTGGCCAGCACGGGAACCCCGGCTTTTTTCATTCATCCCGGTGAAGCCAGCCACGGTGATATCGGCATGATCACGCCCAAAGACTTGATTCTGGCATTGTCCAATTCAGGGGAAACACCAGAGATACTGACCATTCTTCCCGTGGTCAAACGCATGGGCGTGAAATTGATCGCCCTGACCGGACACCTGGATTCAACACTAAGCCGTCTGGCAGATATCCATCTGGATGTTGCCGTCGACAAGGAGGCCTGCCCGCTCAATCTGGCACCCACCTCCAGCACGACTGTGGCATTGGCAGTGGGTGATGCTTTGGCGGTGACTTTGCTGGGTATGCGTGGTTTCACCCGACAGGACTTTGCCCGATCCCACCCGGGCGGTGTATTGGGTCGACGCCTATTACTCTATGTCGACGACATTATGCATGCCGGCAATGAAATTCCATTGGTCCAGAGTCACGAAGGTTTGTCTGAAGCCTTGCTGGAGATGACCAGCAAGGGTCTGGGAATGACCGGAGTTATCAAGGAAGGACAATTGGTAGGGATATTTACCGATGGCGATCTGCGCCGTGGTCTGCATCAGAATGTCGATATTTACACCTGTACCGTGGAAGACTTGATGACCGCCAATCCAATTACCACCCGAAGTGACATTCTGGCCGCCGAACTGGTACAGCTGATGCGCACCCATTCCATCAACGGTCTCTTCGTGCTCGATGATCAACTGCAAGTAACCGGTGCGGTCAACATGCATGACCTGATCCAGGCTGGGGTTGTCTAGAAGCCTGTCATGGAACTGATTTCCTGATTCAATCACCACATGTTATTCACAGGACTTGTCTGCTAATGCGAGATCTCATTGATCCGATGTACAGCCAGCTTGATCAAAAACTATTGAGAAGGGCCAGGAACATCCGTCTGCTGGGACTGGATGTCGATGGTGTTTTAACCGACGGCAGATTATGGCTCAGCAATCAAGGGGAAGAAAGTAAATGTTTCCATGTCCACGACGGCCACGGGATTAAAACCCTTATCAAAGCTGGCATTCCTGTGGCCCTGATCACCGCCAGGCAATCCGTAGCGGTCGCACACCGGGTCAAGGAATTGGGGATCCCCTACTACCTGCCGGGACGCAGCGATAAGGTCGATGCGATGCAGGAATTAATAAAGATCTGTGGGGTTCGCATCGATGAAGTGTGCTATGTTGGTGATGACCTGCTCGATTTGCCGGTGCTGCGACAAGCGGGTTTGGCCATTACTGTAGCTGACGGCCAATCCGCTCTTACAGCCTGCTGTCACTGGCAAACTCGCAATGGTGGTGGCCAGGGTGCAGTCCGGGAAGTTTGTGACTTGTTGCTGTATGCCCAAGACTTACTGGCTGCTATAGTAGTAGAGCATCTGTTACCACCTCAAAATCAGGAGTCAATTTGATCGATCATGCGCATGGCCGAAAAAATTGGACTTGCACTGTTATTGTCCGTGCTTGGCTTGGTCTCACTGTGGTTGCAGTTCGGCATACTTGAAGACAGCCCGGCGCCGATAACGAAAACCAGCCGTCACAAACCGGACTACTATGTAGAAAATTTTACCGCCATTGGCATGAATGAAAAGAATTCACGTACCTACTTGCTGGAAGCCACAAGAATGGCCCATTACCCGGATGACAATACTGCACTGCTGGATGTTCCACACTTGATCCAGTATCAACAAGGCTTCCCACCCAGACATGTCTACGCTGAGTCTGGCTGGCTGTCGGGTGATGGCCGCGAAATACTTCTGACCGGTAATGTTCGCGTTATCCAAGGACAAAACAAGAATACCAACGGAGGGATTCAGCATTCCGACAAGCTACGCATCTACCTCGAACCTAAAAAGTCAAGTTAAGGACGGCACATGAAACCTGTTTTGAGAAAACTATCCAGTCACGCTCTCCCCCAACTGTCGGTTCTTTTGCTGCTATTACTGGCCAGCCCCCTTACGCGTGCATTGCAATCAGACAAGGACCAGCCCATGGTGGTTGATGCCAAAGAAATTGAAATGGATTTTCGTAATGGCTCTCGGATTTACACCGGCAAAGTTCGTGCAAAACAAGGTTCGATGAAACTCCAGGCTGACAAAGTGGAGCTTTATCTGAAACATGGTTCCCTTGATAAAGGCTTCGCCTGGGGCAAGCGTGCAGTGTTCCGGCAACGACCCGACGGCAAGGACACTGATGTTATTGGCAAAGCACTAAAAATAGAAGTCTACCAAACCAAGAACCTGGTTTTCCTCAAGGGAAAAGCCAGTATTACCCAGAACGGCTCGACGATTCTTGGCGAAAAAATCACCTACAATATGAAAACAGACAAAATGAAAGTGCTGGGCAGCACAAAAACGATCGTTCAGCCAGGCGCAATGCAGGCCAATGCTACAAAAACCACCACCAAGAAATCCAACTCGGGAACCAAAAAAACCTCTGCGAAAAAATCGACCAGACCGCATATGACCTTTTCCCCCAAAAAGAATAGCACCAAAAAAACCAAGGCCAACAGTGGAAAACCAATCCAGTGAGTGTCCTGGCAACGGTCGGCCTGAGCAAACGCTATAAAAACTACCAGGTTGTCGACAATGTTAATATTCAGGTTGCAAAGGGTGAAGTTGTCGGCCTGCTGGGACCCAATGGAGCCGGAAAAACCACCTGTTTCTACATGATTGTCGGTCTCATTCACAGCGACAGTGGGCACATTCTCCTCGATGAAATCGATATCAGCAAAATGGCAATGCACGAACGAGCTCGTCTTGGTGTTGGCTATTTGCCCCAGGAGCCATCTATTTTTAGAAAACTTTCTGTCGCGGATAACATCATGGCTATCCTCCAGGTTCGATCAGATCTGGATGCCCAGGAACGGGATCACCGACTGGAATTGCTGCTCAATGAATTTGGTATCGCGCACAAACGCTCAGCGATCGGCACCAGCCTCTCGGGCGGCGAACGCCGACGGGTTGAAATTGCCCGCGCACTGGCCATGGAGCCGATTTTCATCCTGCTCGATGAGCCTTTTGCCGGCATTGACCCAATTTCGGTGGGTGACATCCAGGAGATCATCGCCCAATTGCGAGATATGGGTATCGGTATATTGATTACCGATCACAACGTAAGGGAAACACTCGGTATCTGTGACCGGGCCTATATTCTCGCTAACGGCGGTATTTTCGCGGCTGGCAGTCCTCAGGAGTTAATCAATCACAGTGATGTTCGCAAAGTTTATCTTGGCGAAGATTTCAGGCTGTGATTTCAGCCGACACAGGACTACCATGGCAGCCATGAAACAAAGCCTGGAGCTCAAACTGGGTCAACGACTGACCATGACCCCGCAGCTGCAGCAAGCAATTCGGTTACTGCAGCTTTCTGCGCTGGATCTGCGCACCGAAATCAACGATGCCATCGAATCCAACCCGCTGCTGGAAGATACCAGCACCACCCAACCAGGGACTGAATCAGCCACAACCTCAACCAACAACACTGAACCCGACGTGTTGTTGGAGGGTAAGGCAACGGATGAACAAATGTCCAGTGATGCTCCTGCTGACCCTGGGGTGGTTACCCAGGAATGGGAAGGGCCAGCTGATTCGCTAATTGCCCCGGGGATACGCAAAAATACCGATCGCATTTCGGCCTTTGAGCTGGATGCCAGAAATAGCCCACCAAGCACGCTAAAGGATCATCTGTTGTGGCAAATGCACATGACTCCCTTTTCAGTACCACAGCTACAAATCGCCAGCTATATGATTGACAGTATTAACCAGGACGGCTATCTGGATAGTGAGCTTTCTGGGATCACCGACATGCTGCTTGAAGACGGTCTGCGAGTCTCTGACGAACAGGCTTCGGAGGTGCTTCGAATTATTCAGGCTTTCGATCCACCGGGTATTGCTGCTCGTAATTTGCAAGAATGTTTGCTCATGCAGCTGGAATTTCTACCTATAGAGACACCAAGACTGCAATTATGCCGACAATTGATCAAGGATCATCTCGCAGAACTCGCCGCCCGGGAATACAACAAAATCAAACAACAACTGGGGATTACCACTGCAGTACTGCAACAGCTGATTGCGCAAGTTCAGTCGCTGCAACCGCGGCCAGGCTCTGAATTTAACGCCGTAGATACCCAGTACATCATCCCGGATGTTACCACCAGGAAACACAATGGCGTATGGAAGGTTGCGCTAAACAATGAAATTGCACCCCGACTGCGCATTCATCAACAGTATAAGGAACTGATTCACCGCGGCGAAAGTTCAGACACCAATCACTATCTGCAGCAACAGCTGCAAGAAGCACGCTGGTTCATCAAAAGCGTAGAAAATCGAAATAACACACTGCTTCGGGTATCCCAGGAAATTGTAGATCACCAACAGGGCTTTTTTGAACAAGGGGAAGAAGCCATGCAGCCATTGGTATTACGAACCATTGCCGAAGCACTGGATCTGCATGAATCCACGGTCTCGCGTGCTACCACCCACAAGTATATGCTCACGTCGCAGGGTGTTTTCGAGTTAAAATTCTTCTTTTCAAGCCATGTTACAACAACCAGCGGGGGGACCCGGTCTGCGACAGCAATCCGTGCTCTGATTCGCCAAATGATTGCCAATGAACCATCAAATCACCCGTTAAGTGACCACCATATCACCCAGTTGCTCTCTGAGCAGGGGATTAAAATTGCCCGACGTACCGTCGCAAAATATCGTGAATCGATGAACATAGCCCCCTCGAATCGGCGTGTATCACTATGATTCTCGCTGCAGCTCACTTGAATATCCGCTCGTGGCCCATTATCTGATTGATGAGTACAACCAAAGGAGACCTGTATGGAAATTACTATCAGTGGTCAAAATATCGAAATCACCAAGGCGCTTCGTCGCTATGTTGAAGATCGCTTCAGCAAAATAAGCCGCCATTTTGATGGGGTCATGAAATCTTCAGTCACTCTACAGGTGGAAAAAACACGGCATCAAGCCGATGCAAGCATTCTCACCAAAGGTTCGCCGATTCATGCCAATGCCACTGCTGACAGCATGTACGATGCCATTGATGCCTTGACCACACGGCTCAATCGACAAATTCTCAAGCACAAAGACAAAGGCAATAATCATCACCAGGCTGGTGGCGCATTGAAGGACCAACCTTTGCAATAGATCGAACCCATCATGACCGAATCCTCTATTCCGGCCGATGAGCTACCACTGACCAATATTATCACTCCCTCACGGGTGCTTGTGGGTTTGCAATCCGGTAGCAAAAAACGCTTACTGGAAGAACTGGCGGCGCTACTGGCAAATGCCGGTCGACTGATTGACAAGGCTACCGTATTCCGGGGATTACTTGACCGGGAGCGGCTGGGCAGCACGGTCCTGGGCCATGGTGTGGCCCTGCCACATACCCGCATCAGTGATCTAGACCAACCTATCGGTGCGCTGGTAATCCTCGACACGCCGGTGCAGTTTGAAGAAAATGAGAGGGTACAGATCGCCTGTGCTCTGCTGGTTCCAGCCAAATCCAGTGATGATTATCTGCAACTGGTCGCAAAGCTGGCTGCAATTTTCAGTGAAGCCAATTTCCGTGAGGCCCTACTGTCGGCTCCCGACAGTCTGCATGCACACACCCTGTTGAATCTGCCCAGCAAAAACGAACATCCGGACTCTGCCGACGATTCATGAACGTCGAAATCATTAGCGGCCTGTCTGGATCAGGAAAAAGCCTGGCTTTACAAGCCCTCGAAGATATTGGCTACTATTGTGTCGATAACCTGCCAGCAGTCTTGCTGACCGACTTTGCCAAAATCCTGCAACAGGATTCAACATCGCTGCACAGCGTACATCAGGGCGCCGCGGTCAGCATAGATTCGCGCAACAAACAGTTTCTAAAACAACTGCCAGCGGCTCTAGACCGATTGCTGGGCAGTGGTATTGAATGCAGGATTTTGTTTCTCTATGCCAGTGAAGAGGTGCTCATTAAACGTTTCAGTGAAACCCGCCGCAAACATCCACTGACCGATGCCCACACCTCACTACTTGAAAGCATTCATCAGGAAAAACAGTTACTTGCCGAGGTAGCTGACAAAGCCAGTCTACACTTTGACACCTCGTTGACCACACCTCACGAATTACGGCGCAGGATCAAGGATGCTGCAGGTGGGCAGGAATCCGGCACCCCTGTGGTCCTGGTAGAATCTTTTGGCTTTAAATTCGGCCCCCCTCTCGATGCCGACTACCTGTTTGATGTACGCTGCCTTGCAAACCCCTACTGGCATGAAGAGCTTCGTGATTTGACCGGTCAAGATGCTCCGGTAGCAGATTTTTTATCGGCACAACCAGATGTCATCGAGATGCTGGGTGACATTACCGGTTTTTTTAAACGCTGGTTGCCCGCTTTTACCCAAGAAGGCCGCAGTTATGTCACCATCGCTATCGGCTGTACCGGTGGCAGGCACCGCTCTGTCTATATAGGCCAGAAACTCGTTGAATACTTTGAAAATCAAGGTCACAAGGTGCAACTGCGGCACCGCGAGCTAAACAACCAGATCATTGTGCCATGATTCGACGCAAACTGACCGTTATCAATCGTTTGGGCTTGCATGCTCGTGCTGCAGCCAAGCTGGTCAGCACCGCATCCAGTTTTTCCAGCACATTGCAAATCGCAGCCAACGGCCATACCGTCGATGCAAAAAGCATTATGGGCATCATGATGCTGGCAGGGTCATGCGATACGGTGGTGGAGATAACGGCAAATGGTGAAGACGAGGCCGCAGCCATGGCTGCCATTGAAGAACTGTTCAATGATTATTTTGGTGAAGGAGGCTAAGCGGGCTATGCTGCGTCTACCCATGCCGCTGGGAATTCTCTCCGCAGCAAAAGCCAGCAGCCCGTTATGCTAACACTGCATGGTGCCGGCATCGGTGCTGGTATTGCCATTGGTCAAGCACTGGTGCTTGACCGCAGCATGAGTGAGTTGCCTGAGTTCAATATCAGCAAGGACGAAGTGAATGCTGAAATTGCTCGATTTCTCAAGGCCATTGAAAATACCAAGCACCAAATTCTGAGGGTACAGAGTGAACTCCCGGCTGGCTCCCCCTCGGAACTGGCAACATTTATTCATGCCCATCTGCTGATGCTTCAGGATCCGGTCATCGCGCAGGCACCGGTGGAGACGATTCGCGAACAACTGATCAATGCTGAGCAGGCCCTGAAAATTCACGCAGACGCCCTGATCGAAGTGTTCAATCGCATGGACGATGCCTATCTGCGTAGCAAAAAGGCCGATATCGAACAAATCATCCGTCGGATTGAAGGTGAACTGATGATGGAGCCTGATGAAACCAGGGAACGCATTGCCAAAGGCTTGGAAGGCAAGGTAGTGGTTACTCATGACCTGACCCCATCGGATACCGTGCTGTTCAGAGACCGGCGTATGTGTGGCTTCATCACCAATCTGGGCAGCCCCATCTCGCATACCGCAATCCTGGCCAGAAGCCTCAAAATCCCTGCCATTGTGGGTCTTCATGAAGCCACCCGTTTTGTCAGTAACGGTGAAACACTGATTGTGGATGGCAAGCGAGGCGTCTTGATCGTCGACCCCAGCGAAGAGATTCAGCAGGAATATCGTCATCGAATACGCCGCATCCATAGCCACCGACAGGTGCTTGAATCGCTTCGCAAACAGCCGTCAAAAACCGTTGATGGCCAGTCGGTGGAACTCCAGGTCAACATTGATCTGCCGGATAATCTGCCCGCAATCAAGAAAAGTGGCTCCAATGGTGTCGGCCTGTACCGTACAGAGTTCTTGTACATGAACCGCGAAGGACAGCCTTCGGAAGAAGAGCAAATCAAGGCCTATGTCAGCATTGTAAAAATACTCAAGCAACCGGTCACGATCCGCACTCTGGACCTCGGTGCAGACAAACAGAGCACCGGGGGCAGCATCCAGAAAAATGTTACCAATCCGGCGTTGGGCATGCGCGCCGTCCGCCTGTGCTTGAACAGCCCGGAACTGTTTCTGCCACAACTTCGAGCCATCCTCAAAGCTTCCGCCTTCGGTTCAGTAGCGATGATGATTCCCATGCTCTCCAGCCTCGGTGAACTCGAACAGGTGCTGGAATTAATTGCTGAACTAAAAATTGAATTGCGCCGCAAAGGGATTCCTTTTGATGCCGATATTCCAATCGGTGGCATGATTGAAGTCCCTGCAGCTGCAGTCGCCGCCGACTTGTTTGCGCAACGTCTGGATTTTCTTTCGATCGGAACCAATGATTTGATTCAATATACGCTGGCCATCGACCGTATTGATGATCGGGTCAATTACCTCTACGACCCCTTGCATCCCGCCGTGCTGCGTTTGATCAACAGTATCCTGCAAGCTGGAAAAGCTGCTGGTATCCCGGTATCGATGTGTGGAGAAATGGCGGGGGATACGGAGTACACCCGATTGCTGCTGGGCCTGGGTCTACGCATCTTTAGTATGGAGCCAGCCCGCCTTATGGAAGTCAAAAAAATTATCCTGGACAGCGATACCCGGGAATTGGAGCAGTGGGCCGGTGGTGTCCTGGAATGCAGCACTACGCTACAGATCCAGAAAATGGTCGATCAGCTCAATCACACAACTATGCAGTAACGTGACCGGATGAACGATCAATGCCAGGAGGCTGTCCAGGAATAGGAATCGACCGGTTTGTTGCTCCTGCAAAACCGGCACTTCCCCCATCCATGGCGGTCGTCGTGAGGGGAAGCCATTAACAAGGCGAACGTTCTGGCATAATGGTGAAAGGTAAAATTGTTGCCTGATCTTCCAGCAAGATTACTGAACAATAGGAGTTCGATACGTGCGTTATTTTCTCAGCATCCTTCTTGTACTGCTCGCATCCTGTGACAATCGTCCAGCAAATATCGCACTTGGCACACTAGAGCGAAGCCGAATAGCCCATACGGCAACCGCCAATGAAGTCATCGTCGCACTACCTGTGGCCCCGGGTAGTCAGGTGAAAAAAGGTGATGTTCTGGTCAAACTGGATGACACACTGCAAAAAGCCAGGCTTAGTCAGGCCGAGGCAGGGGTTGCGCAGGCAGAGGCTAATTTTGAAAAATTACGCAACGGCGCACGAAAAGAAGACGTAGCGGCTGCCCGTGCACGACTCGCAGGGGCCAAAGCAAAACTGGTCGAAGGTGAAGCAAACTATACCCGCATTCTGAGGTTGAACAAACAGAAGCTAGCTAGTGATGCTGAACGCGACCGTGTACTTGCAGGCCGAAAAGACAGACTGGCCAATCTACAGAAGGCCAAGGAAGAATTACTCAAGTTAACAAATGGTACTCGAGCAGAAGATCTTCGCGCAGCCGAAGCACAACTGGATGCAAATAAAGCAACACAGGCAAAAGAAAAGAAACGCCTGGTTGATCTGACCATAGTCTCAACGCGTGACGGCATACTCGACAATTTACCCTGGAATTTAGGCGAACGTGTGACAGCAGGTAGCCCGCTGGCAATCGTACTGGCAGGGAAAGCCCCGTTTGCCCGTGTCTACGTACCGGAACCGTACCGTGTGCGACTCAAGGTGGGTGATAAGTTAACCGTGCATGTTGATGGTATTGAGCAACCGATTACGGGCACTCTGCGCTGGATTGCGACTGACCCCGCCTTCACACCTTATTACGCACTCAATCAGGAGGAAAGTTCCCGCCTGATGTATCTGGCTGAAGTCCAGCTACCAGACAGCGCGGCATCATTACCCAATGGAATACCTGCACAAATCGAATTGCCATGAGTGACCCTGTTATCAATGCGTCAAAACTGGATCGTAATTTTGGCACATTGAAGGCAATTCAGGGACTGGATCTTGAAGTCGAAAAAGGAATTATTTATGGTTTTTTAGGCCCTAATGGCAGCGGCAAAACTACCGCCATACGCCTGCTGACCGGACTACTAAAACCCAGCTCCGGTGAAGTCGAAGTACTAAACTTGAAGCTACCTAAAAACGCAGAAAAACTGCGCATGCGCATTGGTTATATGACACAGAAATTCTCACTCTATGAGGATTTAACCGTAAAAGAGAACCTGCAATTTGTCGCCAAAATTTACGGCCTGTCAAGACGCATACAGAAAACCAGAATAGAGGAACTGCTAAATATTTATGGACTTGAGGAAAAAAAACATCAGCTTGCTGGAAGCATGAGTGGCGGCCAACGCCAGCGACTTGCTTTATCAGCAGCAACATTGCATAAACCTGAGTTGTTGTTTTTAGACGAACCCACCTCGGCTGTCGACCCGGAAAATCGCCGGGACTTCTGGGAGAAATTATTTGATCTCAGTGATCAGGGCACAAGCATACTGGTCTCGACACATTACATGGATGAAGCCGAGCGTTGCCATAAACTGGCAATATTAGCGGCCGGCACCAAGCGCGCAGATGGATCCCCGGATGAATTAATGCAAAACATGGGGGCGAATGTGGTCGAGATATCATCTTCCAGTTTGCGTCAGCTGAAACAGGATCTGATCGTCCTTGGCGGTGTCGTCTCAGCAGCCCAACTTGGCACTCGCCTACGAGTGCTCATTAAAAATACCGTATCAGACCCCATTGCGTTTTTAACTCAGCAGATCAATCCTGCACTACATGCAAATCTGTCACTGGTCCGGCCCAGTTTGGAAGACGTTTTTGTTATTGCAACGGGTGAGAACAGGCCATGAAGTCACTGGTAAGAATATCGGCCATTGTTGTAAAAGAACTGACCCAGCTTAAACGTGACAAAATGACATTTGGCATGGTCATCATGATCCCGCTGATACAATTACTGCTATTTGGCTACTCAATTAATACTAACATTCGTTTCTTACCCGTTGGCGTTGTCGACCAGAGCCAAACGGGTTTAAGTCGTGCCTTAATTCAAACTATCAGTGCTACATCGGTTGTGAAATTCACTGAGCTATATACCACCGTACAAGAAGCAGAGGTTGCGATCGCACGTGCTGAAGTACGTGCTGTACTGATAATCCCGGAGGATGTCAGTTCACGTTTAGTTCGACACCAAACCGTTGGCCTCGGATTACCACCATCGACCGATGAAGAAACCAGTCGCCCCGTTGCCCAATGGATAGTTGACGGCTCAGACACTATGGTCGCAGCGGCCATCAAAAGCCTGAGAAACATGCCGCTGACTGAGTTGTTAAAAAACCCCGCAAACCGCAATACACCGACTTTTGAAGTTGCATTATTTTATAACCCAGAACAACGAACTGCTGTCAGTATAATACCCGGCCTGGTTGCCGTGATATTAACCATGACGATGATCATGTTTACCTCGGCGGCTATAGTGCGTGAAAGTGAACGTGGCAACATGGAAATGTTGATTACGACGCCGGTACGACCGATTGAATTAATGATCGGGAAAATCATTCCCTATATGTTTATAGGTGCAATACAGGTTGTCATTATTTTGGGCCTGGGAAACATCCTGTTCAATGTACCCATCAATGGGAGCTTATTGCAGTTATCGGGGGTGACACTTCTATATATTACCGCCAGTCTCAACTTAGGCCTGGTGATTTCAACCATCGCCAGTAATCAATTACAATCCATGCAGATGACGATTTTTGTGCTGCTACCTTCCATTCTTTTATCCGGTTTCATGTTCCCCTACGAGGGCATGCCGGTCGTGGCACAATACATTGCTGAGACCTTACCAGCGACGCATTATGTCCGCCTGATTCGCGGCGTAGTGCTTCGGGATGTGGATATTGCAAATATGAGTTCTGACGTGTACTGGCTGGCATTTTTCACTCTGGGCGGATTGCTTGTGGCCTCATTAAGATTCAAGAAAAGTCTAGACTAGTAAGAGAGAACATTTATAAATCGTACGAGATCGTGTCTAGTATTTGATAAAGATATATAATCAGAGTCTGCAAAGAAATAGATAACATACTGATATCGCTATAATAATATCGCTATTTGTGGTATACTACTGCACACAAAACAAGCCACCTCCTCAAAAGGTGTGCACCATGATGCGTTATCCAGGGGTTTTTTTGCAACAGGTTCTCTATTATCGGACAGCCTTCTAACTTTGCACAACCGTAAGCAGCTGAAATAACCGCCTCACTGCGATGATCGACTACTGTGGCTGACTTGGTTCCCCTGGCGCAGCAACCCATCGAATAGCTGCTGCTCTCCGACGATACCAAGCAGTCGATTCTCCTGCAAAACCAGAATCGGCTGTGCCAACTGGCGCCGCGCTGCTACCAGGGTGCGCATATCGGTCTCACAATCTGCTGCAAACACGATGCTTTTCAGCGATTGGTCATCCGCAGCATCCAATATGGGCATTATTTGACAGGGTTTTCCAGCCAGCTGCGCCTGCACCGGAATATCCTGCTCATCGAGTTCCAGCACCAGATCCTCACTGAGCTTGAGACTTCTTCCCTGTATCTTCAGCTGCGCCAGCGGTTTCATCAAGGCCTGAGCATACAGCACATGCAGCGGGTTCATATTGGCGACAAATTTTCTAACATACTCATTTGCAGGCTGGAACACGATATCTTCCGCCAGCCCCTGCTGGACAATGCGGCCGTTATCCATAATGACGATGTGATTGCCAATCTTCAGTGCCTCATCCAGGTCGTGACTAACAAAAATAATGGTCTTTTTCAGCCGCCGTTGCAATGCAAGCAATTCATCCTGAAGATGATCCCGAATCAGGGGATCAAGTGCAGAAAAGGGCTCGTCCATCAACAATATATCTGCATCCGTAGCAAAAGCCCGGGCCAGACCGACCCGCTGCTGCATCCCACCTGAGAGTTCGTCGACGGACTTGTCGGCCCACTGTTCCAGATGAACGAGCTTCAGTTTTTCATCAACAATACGATCGATTTCTCGCCTCGGCATACCCCGCAGTTCCAGACCAAGACCGACATTGGCCCGTACCGTGCGCCATGGCAAGAGGCCAAATTGCTGAAATACCATGGCAATCCGGTTGCTGCGCAGATCGCGCAATGTGGCTGCATCACAACCTACCACATCGATCATCTGTTCACCATGCTGTACCGTCAGCTTGCCCCGAGTGACCCGATTCAGACCATTGACGCTACGAAGCAAGGACGACTTGCCGGAACCGGAAAGCCCCATCAGCACACAGATCTGCCCCTCTTCCACCGCCAGATTGGCGCCTGCCACGCCCACTACAGAACCGGTTTTCTCCAGTATCACATCCCGATCTTCCCCTGCATCCAGCAATTCAAGGGCGGCTTGTCGATGGGGACCGAAAATTACATCAACTTCAGAAAACTCAACGACTGCCATCGGTTCAGTCTACTTTACGGGTGTTTTTGCCCGGCCGTTTAAAAACGCGATCGAGCAGAATAGCGACGATGACGATTGCCAGCCCCGCTTCGAAGCCTTTTTGGATATTGACCGTATTCAAGGCCCGTACGACGGGTTTGCCCAAGCCGTCAGCGCCCACCAAAGCAGCGATCACAACCATGGAAAGGGACAGCATAATGCATTGGGTAACCCCCGCCATGATGGTCGGCATGGCATGTGGTAGTTCGATTTTCCACAACAACTGGGAACGGGTCGCGCCAAAAGCCTCACCGGCTTCGAGCAATGGTTTGGGCACCGACGACACCCCCAGATAAGTCAACCGTACCGGCGCAGGAATGGCAAAGATCACCGTAGAAATCAGCCCCGGCACCACGCCCAGGCCGAACAGTATCAGGGTGGGAATCAAATAAACAAAGGTCGGAATGGTCTGCATCAGGTCCAGCACGGGCCGCAGCGCAGTATACAACCAGGGCCGATGCGCCGCCGCAATCCCCAGCGGCACACCGGCCAGCAAACAGACCAGGGTCGCAAACAGCACCAGCACCAGAGTCTCGACCGTGGCTTCCCAATACCCCAGGTTAATCACCAACAACAGCGAAAAAAATGTCCCCAGAGCCAGAACCCAGTTGCGATGCAGCCACCAGGCGAGCACCGCAAACAACGCTATCAGCAGTAGCGGATGGAACCACTGCATCACATTAATCATACCCATGATCAAATATTGCAGCACCTCGGAGATGAGGTCGAAAAAGCCAGCCGCATGGGTATTGAGAAAATCAACAAAATTGCTGATCCAGTCTCCCAGCGGAATCTTGTGCTCAGTCAGCCAATTCACAGCACGATAGGGTCATGAAATACGCGAGGCACTTGCATGCCCCGCTTGGTGTACCGGAGCTGTTACAAACCGAGACTGGCCTTAACCACATCCAACCCATCCTTGCCATCGAAGGTGGATACCCCATTGAGCCAGGTTGCCAGAGCGGCTGGATGACCCTTGAGCCAGGCACTGGCTGCCTGGTCGGCATCCTGCTTGTCATCCAGGATTGCTTTCATAATCTCATTTTCCATGGCCAGGGTAAAGCGCTGATTCTTCAACAGCTTGCCGACATTAGGACAGTTCTGTGCATAACCCTTTCTGATATTGGTATAAACGGTAGCACCGCCATAATTCGGGCCAAAATAATCATCTCCACCACTGAGATAGGCCAGTTGGAAATTAGAGTTCATCGGGTGTGGTTCCCAACCCAAAAAAACGATCCACTTGTTCCGCTTCACATTGCGGGCTACCTGGGCCAGCATGCCCTGCTCAGAAGATTCGACCAGCTTGAAGCCTTTCAGGCCAAAGGCATTCTTGTCAATCATGCCCTGAATCAGCCGATTTCCATCATTGCCTGGCTCAATACCGTAGATTTTACCGTCCAGCTTGTCCTTGAATTTGGCGATATCTGCAAAATCTTTCAATCCTGCTGCAGCCACGTAATCGGGTACCGCCAGAGTGTATTTGGCACCTTCCAGATTGGTCGTCAAGGTCTCTACCGAACCATTTTCCCGATAAGGCTTGATATCCCCTTCCATGGTCGGCATCCAGTTGCCCAGAAAGACGTCGATATCCTTATTCTTGAGGCTGGCATAGGTAACCGGGACCGAAAGAATCTGGGTTTTGGGTGTATAGCCAAGACCTTTTAACACCACCGAAGTGGCTGCTGTAGTGGCGGTGATGTCGGTCCAGCCAACATCAGAAAAACGCACCGTTTTACAGCTCGCAGGGTCGGCCGCATACAAATTGGTCGCCAGTGCCAGGGCTGCCAGCGCTGTGGCATAACGAATTGTTGATTTCATGGTGATCCTCCAGGTAAGCGGGAATGAAAGCTGTTGACCACTTGCCGCTGAACGACAGCAAACGGCAATCACATGGTTTTGCTGAGGTGATTGTAAAGGTTTTTTACCACCATATGAGTACGGCAACCAATAATCTTTATTAATTGAACATTCAATATACAATAGATTATACTCGCACCACAAGTGGATCATTCATCCAAATATTCTTGGAGCAAGCCATGCCAAAACTCGGAATGCAACCGATCCGTCGAGCGCAACTGATCGATGCGACCCTCGAGTCCGTACACCGCTATGGGTTGCAGAAGACCACCCTGGCCCGCATCAGTGCCATTGCCGAGGTCTCCACCGGCATCATTGCCCATTACTTTGGTGGGAAGAATGAACTGCTAGAGGCCGCCATGCGCAAACTACTCAAGGATCTGGGTCACGGTGTGCTCAGCCATGCCCGCAACGCCAAGACACCTCGGGAACATATCAAAGCCATTATCAAAGGCAATTTTAGCTTTGAGCAAACCCATCCCCGTGCGGTAGCAATCTGGCTGGCATTCTGGGCACAGGCCTTGCACAACCCCGAGCTGGGCCGCCTGCAGCAGGTCAACAGAAAGCGCTTGCACTCCAATCTCATTTTCTGGCTAAAGCAGCTGCTGCCCCGCGAACCTGCAGCACAGACCGCAGCGGGGCTCGCTGCGCTGATCGACGGCTTGTGGCTGCGTGGGGCTTTTCAGCCGGGCGGTATCAACACCGAGCATGCACAAAGCATTTGCCTGGACTATCTGCAGTCACATTGCCCTACAAAGCGGTTCAAGACCTCAGAATCCCGAACTCAAGCCGATTCAGCCAGACCATGAACACCAACAATATATATGATTATGTCATCATCGGAGCCGGTTCAGCGGGCTGCGTACTGGCCAATCGACTCTCAGAAGATCCTGATGTATCTGTACTGTTGCTCGAGTTCGGTGGCAGTGATCGCAGTATCTTCATCCAGATGCCTACCGCCCTGTCCATACCAATGAACCAAAAAAAGTACAACTGGTTCTTCGAATCTGATCCTGAGCCCGGGCTGGATGGCCGTCGTATGCATTGCCCGCGAGGCAAGGTACTTGGTGGATCCTCCTCGATTAATGGCATGGTTTATGTTCGCGGCCATGCCCTGGATTTCGATGAATGGGAACAACTCGGTGCAACAGGCTGGAATTATCAACACTGCCTGCCGTATTTTCGCAAAGCCGATGACTGGAAATCCGGTACAAATGCCTACCATAATCAAGGCGGGCCATTGGCAGTCAATACTGGCAATGAAATGCAAAACCCCCTGTACCGTGCCTTTATTGAAGCCGGTCAGGAAGCCGGTTATCTAGCCACGGACGATTACAACGGCCGTTTGCAGGAAGGCTTTGGTCCCATGCAGATGACGGTGAAGAACGGAGTACGCTGGTCAACCGCCAATGCTTATCTTCGACCTGCCCTGGGGCGCACGAATCTGACCCTGGTCAGTGGTGCGCTGTGTCGAAGCATCCACCTCGAGGGTGATCAAGTGACCGGGGTAGACTATACCCATAAAGGCCGAGAACTATTTGCGCGAAGCCGACGTGATGTCATCGTCTCGGCTGGGCCGATCGGCTCTCCACAGCTGCTGCAATTGTCAGGCATTGGCCCCGCCAGAGTGCTCAAGAATGCTGGCATCGAGCTACGCCATGAGCTTCCTGGAGTCGGCGAAAATCTATCTGATCACCTGGAATTTTATTTTCAGTTTCGCTGCAACCAACCGATCACTCTCAATGGCCAGCTCAATCCCTGGCGCAAGCTGCTGATCGGCACACGTTGGCTGTTAACCCACAAAGGCCTTGGAGCGACCAACCATTTTGAATCCTGTGCCTTTATCCGATCCAAACCCGGCCTGCAATGGCCGGATATCCAATACCATTTCCTGCCAGGCGCCATGCGTTACGACGGCAATGCCGCCTTTGACGGCCACGGTTTTCAAGTCCATGTCGGTCACAACAAGCCTCACAGTCGTGGCTGGGTCAGGGCACGATCGACGGATGTGCGACAAAAGCCTCAGATCCTGTTCAACTACCTGCAACAAGAAGCAGATCGGGAAGGCTTTCGAACCGCTGTACGACTAACCCGGGAAATCATAAGCCAACCGGCTATGGCGGACTACTGTGGCCCGGAGATCGCACCGGGAGAGGCTATTCAGACCGACCAGGAAATTGACCGCTTTATCCGTCAGAATGTGGAGAGTGCCTACCATCCTTGCTGCAGTTGCCGTATGGGAGAAGATCCCCTGGCTGTGGTAGACCCCAAAACCCGGGTCCACGGTATCCGTGGACTGCGGGTAGTGGATTCCTCAATCTTTCCGAGCATCCCCAATGGCAATCTCAATGCACCCACTATCATGGTGGCAGAACGCGCTGCTGACATCATCAAAGGCACTGAGCTGCTACCCCCTGCAGGGGTAGCAACCGCCATCGCTGCAAACTGGCAAAACCAGCAACGATCTACTTCTGAGCAGCGCGGCTACTCTACAACCTGACGAATAAAGGCCAGACCTTGAAAGCGACTGCGAAAATCAGTCGTTGCTGTAGCCAAGGTTTTTGGATCGTCTGTCAGCAGTGCCCGCATTACCAGGCTGGCGAGTTCCTGCATATCCGTCGGCAGCATGCCCCGACGAACGATTTCCGGCGTACCAAAGCGCAGGCCGTTCATATCCCCGGTGACCGGGGGCAACGGCAAGCCGATCCCGCAACTCAAAAGATTGGCAGCACGTAACTTTTTAGCCGCTGTTTGTCCACCACCGTATGGTTCCGCCTGCAGGGCAAATTGGTGTGAGGTCGTAAAACCACTGCTGGTCGCAAATACCGGCGCACCTTCCGCATCAAGAGCCTCAGCCAGGGCTTGTGCGGTATCCACCATGGCGGTCGCATAGGCCTGCCCATAAACCAGCCAATCCAGCATGGTAACCGCTAAAGCAGCAGATTTGGCCACATCAAAATTTGCCGTCAATCCGGGAAATGCAATGGTCTCAAGCTTTTGGGCCAATTCCGCATCGTTGGTTACCACCAAGCCTCCTGCAGGTCCGCCCAGGCTTTTGTAGGTACTCATGGTCATGAGATGAGCCCCATCCCGCAATGGATTGTCCCATCGTCTGCCGGCAATCATTCCGCATTGATGCGCCGCATCAAAAAGCACTTTTGCACCCACAGTATCGGCAATCTTGCGAATTTCACGGACCGGGTGAGGAACCAGATTGAGGCTGCCACCAATTGTGATCAAGCGTGGCTGAATACGGTTCACCATATCCTGCAGAGCGTCCAGATCTACCGTATACCGATTCCGATCGACCGGGGCATGATGGATATTCAGTCCATACAAGCCTGCCGCACCCGTACTGTGATGGGTTACATGTCCACCGATAATGGCCGGAGGCACGATAATATCGTCCCCTGCCCGGGTCAGTGCCATAAAACCGTACAAATTAGCCAACGCCCCGGAGCCGACCCGAATTTCAGCAAACCGGGCGTCGAACACTTCCGCACAGAGCTCGCCACAAATCGCCTCAATCTGCTCGATCGCCTCCAGGCCCATTTCGTATTTATCCCCCGGGTAACCAAGCGAAGCCCGAGTCCCCAAGCCACTGGCCAATAGCGCCTCCGCTGCTGGATTCATGATGTTGGTTGCAGGGTTAAGATTGATGCACTGGTGGTCATGAATCTGCTGGTTTTCGGCAATGAGTTGCTCAAGTCGACTCGCAATCTCGTCCGCAGTCATCTTTGATACCGATGACGAAACTTCTTGAATTAATTTTTCGCAATGTGCCGGAAGCCATTCCCTTTTTGCCAAATTACTCATTATTCCATCCTCATGAAATGGGGAGGGTTGCTCGTGCAAGCGTGCAATACAAAGTAAATTTGCGGCGTTTGTGAGCGATTCATGATCACTGTGCCCGATTGTGCGATGAGGTAAAATCAAGCCGTGGTCCCACCGGCACGATCCGGGTCGGATTGATCGATGCATGCGAATAATAATAGTGCTGTTTAATGTGCTCGAAATTGACCGTATCGGTAATTCCCGGGTACTGATAGAGATCACGCACATATGCCGATAGCGCCGGCATATCGGTGAGTCGATTGCGGTTGCATTTAAAATGACCGTAGTAAACGGCATCGAACCGGACCAGGGTGGTAAACAAACGCCAGTCCGCTTCTGTAAGCTGTTCACCCAGCAACCAGCGCTGCCGGGAAAGTCGTTGTTCAAGCTCATCAAGCGCCACAAACAAGGCCTCGTAGGCTTGTTCATAAGCCACTTGCGTCGTAGCGAAACCGCAACGGTAGACACCATTGTTGATATTCTCATAAACAAAAGAGTTTATGTCATCAATTTGCTTGCGCAGGGGAGCTGGATAATAATCGTCCTGATTCGAGGTCAAGGCATTAAATGCAGTATTGAAGATCCGGATAATTTCCGCCGACTCGTTGCAAACAATGGTTGCAGTCTGCCGATCCCACAGAATAGGCACTGTCACCCGCCCGCTGTAGTGCGGGTTAGCTCGGGCATAAAGCTGGTAGACATATTCGTAGCCGTACAGAGGCTCTGGATTTGAAAATACCCAGCCGAAGTCCAGCAGCCATGGATTGACAACGGTAACCGGAATCAGCTCTTCCAAACCTTTGAGTTTGCGAAATATCAGGGTGCGATGGGCCCAGGGACAGGCCAGCGACACATACAGATGATAGCGACCTGCAGTAGCCACAACCCCTTCTTCCCCGAACGTGCAGCGAAACTGTGAGCGTTTACGGCGAAAGCTGCCATCTTTGGAAGCCCATTTACCATCATCGGTCTGCCATTTGCCATCGATCATCAAGCCCATTGCCTGTTCCTGTGTGTGTTTATTCACCAAATGCGCAGGGTAACACAGGAGCCGCAGCTACAGCCACAGCAACTTCCACTTCGCTCCTTTGCAGATCATCGACGATTCCAGCAGGACATTACAACACATAGATTCATTGTTCTGCTAGACTGCAACCTCCTGCTTACAGGCGGCCGGTTAGCGTCGAAATACTCAATGGGTCAGCCTTGCGGCAGATTCCCATAACAATAAGATATAATCCCAGTCTGGAGGCCACTTACTGAGTACGGGTGGGCGAGTGCAGCGTATGCAGAGAATTTCGCAGCGATGCATCAGAATATTCGCTTGATCTATAATTTCTGGAGAATATGCTGTATGCCAGATGTTGTGCTTGAATATACGGTACATAACGTACTATCAGACATATGTTCTAATCCATCAATACGCTACTATCCCTTGACGATACTAACGTCTACCGTTAGTATTGCCTGGTGATTAAGACTTTTAGTTGCAACGAAACAAAGCGAATTTTTAGTGGACAGTTTTCTCGGAAACTTCCCAATGATATTCAGAGGATGGCTGCCAGAAAGCTCGAGATGTTACATGCCGCAAGTCAATTAAATTCATTGAGAATCCCACCTAATAATCGGCTGGAGAAACTGAAAGGTAAACGATCTAAGCAACACAGTATTCGGATTAATGATCAATGGCGTATTTGCTTTGTTTGGAGGCGCGGTGACGCCTACGATGTGGAAATTGTAGATTATCATTAGAGTTACTGGAGGCAAGAAAATGGCTAAAAGAGATTTTAAGCCAATTCATCCTGGTGAGATTCTTCTTGAGGAGTTTCTACGCCCAATGGAAATTTCTCAGTATCGTATAGCAAAAGATATCAGCGTTTCTCAACGACGTATTGGTGAAATTGTCCAAGGAAAAAGATCAATTACAGCAGATACGGCACTTCGTCTCGGAAGATATTTTGGGATGGAGGCACAATTTTGGCTAAATTTACAAAGTCGTTACGATTTAAAAAGAACTGAAGTCGATTTAGAAAAAAAACTAGACAAGGAAGTCGTGCCACATGCAGCCTAAATAAAATGTATTATATGAAGGCAGTTCAAGTTCATTCCGCCAGCTCTGCTGGCTTCATCGGACCCGCCAAAAAGCGGCGAGCCGCTTAACTGCGGCGTTAGCTGCGCTGGGACTCTACTCAGGAGCATAAAAGAATGTATATCCCGAATCACTTCAAAGAAACCGACCAAGAAAAGCTTAAACAGTACATTCACGATTATAGCTTCGGGCTGCTCGTCATCGCCGACGATGAAGGGATTGAGGCCAACCATGTCCCCTTTTATCTGAGTTCTGGGGCAAGTGGTTCTCTTGGGCACCTGCAGTGTCATTTGGCTCGCAACAACCCTGTCTGGCAACGCATTCAGGGTGGAGCCCGAATTCTTGCGGTTTTTCAGGGGCCAGATGCTTACATTTCACCTTCATGGTATCCAACCAAGGCAGAGACAGGCCGGGTTGTCCCGACATGGAACTACTTGGCTGTCCACGCACAAGGTAGTGCGCAAATTATTCAGGACCCAAGCTGGTTGAAGCATCATCTCCATCAGCTAACAGACCAACATGAATCGGAAATGGCCGTTCCTTGGTCTGTGGATGATGCGCCAACGGATTTCATTGACCGTATGATGCAGGCTATTGTTGGTGTAGAGATTAAAATTGAAACCTTAACGGGTAAACTAAAAGCAAGTCAGAATCAGCCAGAGAAGAACCGGGTTGGTGTCAAAGCAGGCCTAGAGGTTGGAGAAGGTGCGCAGAACGGTGCGATGGCCAAGTTCATCAGCTAACCATGAGCTGTTGTCGGACGGTTTTTCCGTCACTTCGCTCCTCCAAAACCGCCGCAAAGCCCGGCGTTAGCTGAAGGCATGGAAATAAATCTGAAGAGGAGGACAAAAATGAGAAAGCGTACATGGGTGGTTGTTTTAGTGTGTCTCCTGTTTTCAGGAATCTCACTGGCGGCGGATCTGACCGCCAGGGACGTGAAGATTCTGAAGGAAGCCGGGATTCCGCTATACGACGAAGCGGAGTTTCTGAACGGTGGTCTGGGCGATGAGGTCGTGGGAGCCCGCTTCGCCAGTTCAGCATCCGTAAATGATGTCCGGGATTTCTACCAGAAAAAATTTCCGTCCTGGGCACTGTACGCCGAATACGGCGGCTGGATTCTCTATGACGGCAAGCCGGGCAAGAGTCCTGCTGCTGCCATGGGTAAGAAACAGATTGCGGTGGCATATAATAAAAATCTGCCGGCATGGTTCGGCGTGCCGAAGGACCAGACGACGGAGATCTTGATCGTCGTGCCGCCGAAGAAATAGGCATACGAACGGTAGCGCAAGAGATTATTGACATTACCAGAGAACATGCAGCTAATCGGGTAACCGGGGGTCTCTACCCCCCGGTCCCCACAACACCCTGCATGCGGCTCCGTACAGGCCCTTCTGACGGCAGTACTCGGCCAGCTCGGCCTCATTCAACGCGGCGGCTTCCAATACAATGGCAAACTTGTCTTCTGACGACCATTGCTCCGGATTATTCCCATCGGCTGGCACGGCTATCCCCTCGACTCTGGCCTGTTTGCGCCAATTGTACAGGGTGACATCCGAGATGCCGGTCTCTTTGGCCAGCCGGGGTATCGGGATATTATGCGGGGGCATCATCTTCTGGATCACTGACTCTTTTCGTTCCGCTAAATAACGCCTCATCTCTCACTCTCTATCGCCCACCTCAACTTCGATTACAATGATCATGTGAGGCGACAACTATCCTGACAGAGGGGGTCATCTTGGCTGACTCGCCTCCAGCCTACGCCTCTTATGTGATTCTTTTTCATCAGCTCGCAGCTTTGCATCTGGCTTCCTTCAGACCGCCCCTCTCTGGTTGGCCCTTGCCATTCGCTGGTAGTTAGCTTCTAATAAAGGACAACCATGTTTGAACAGGCCTTCAAAAACATCGACGACGTTCTCTGGAAGGACGCAGGGTGCACCAGCGAGCTCGATTACACCGTGCAGACCTCCTCGCTGCTCTTCCTGAAATACCTCGACGCCCTTGAACAGCACAAGGCCACCGAAGCCTCCCTCGAAGGCAGGAAATACACCCATATCCTCGGTGCGCCGTACCGCCGGGAAGCGTGGGCCGCGCCAAAGGACGAGGACGGCAAGCTCGACCACAACTGCGCCCTCACCAGCGACGACCTGATCCAGTGCGTCAACGGCCAGCTCTTCCCTTACCTGTACGGCTTCAAGCAAAAGGCCACCGGGCCGAATACCATCGAATACAAGATCGGCGAAATCTTCAGCGAGATCAAACATCGCATCCAGAGCGGCTACACAACCTGCGCGAGATCATCGATCACATCGACGAGTTGTGCTTTGCGTCCCAGACCGAGAAGCACGAACTCTTGCATCTCTACGAAGCCAAGATCAAAAACATGGGCAACGCCGGACGCAACGGCGGCGAGTATTAGACCCCGCGCCCACTCATCCGCGCCATCGTCGCCGTCACCGCTCCCAAGCTCGGCGAAACCATCTGCGAACCCACCGTTGGCTCGGCCATCTTCCTCTGCGAAGCCTTCGACTAGCTGCGCGCCCAGAATCCCAAGCACAGCACCGTCCAGGACCGCGCCCTGCAGGAGCGCACCTTCTACGGGAAGGAAAAGAAGTCCCTCGCCTACGTCATCGCGATCATGAACATGATCCTGCACGGCATCGAGGCACCCAACATCATCCACACCAACACGCTCACCGAGAACCTCGCCGACGTGCAGGAAAAGGACCGCTTCGACATCATCGTCGCCAATCCGTCTTTCAGCGGCAAAGAGCGCAAGCAAGTGCAGCAAAACTTCCCCATTCGCACCAGCGAGACCGCGTCCCTCTTCCTGCAGTACTTCATCAAAATCCTCAAGGCCAGAGGCCGCGCCGGCATGGAGATCGTCCACCGCAGCCCGCAGGAAATCATGGATGAAATCACCGCCCGGGATAAGGAAAGCACCGAAGTGCCTGATAAGATCAAGGCATTACCACAGGGAGGCATGCACAATGACTGACATAAGATGGAAACAGCGGTTCGACAACTTCCAGCGGGCCCTGGAGAGTCTGACACAGGCCATTGAGTTGATGCGCCAGCGCCCCCTCTCGAAGCTCGAGGAACAGGGATTAATTCAGGGGTTCGAGTTCACCCATGAGCTGGCGTGGAATGTTCTTAAGGATTACCTCGAGATGGAAGGCATCCAGGGGTTGGTCGGTTCCCGAAGCACCTCTCGTGAAGCCTTCAAGCGAGGGCTGGTCGACGACGGTGATGCCTGGATGGACATGATCGAGGCCCGCAACCTATCCAGCCACACGTACAATCAGGAAGTAGCTTCATCCATCGTAGCCGCTGTCCGTGACCTCTATTATCCGGCATTCCTCGCGTTGCAGACGCGCCTTGCAGGGGAACTTTGATCGTGGACGCATTCGGGCTATCCCCCAAGGTCACCGGCACGATCCGGCAGGTTCTCGCTGACTTTCCCGAGGTGGAGAGGGCGGTCATCTACGGCTCCCGTGCCAAAGGCAACTACAAAAACGGTTCCGATATCGATCTGACGCTGATGGGTGACGCCTTGGACTACCAGACACTCTCCGCCATTGCCGGAGAATTGGATGACTCCCCGATTCCCCACACCGTTGACCTCTCGATCTACGCCAAACTGAACCACACGAAACTACGGGAGCATATTGATCGCATTGGCGTGGTTTTCTACGAGCGCGGAAGTGCTGGGCAGCATCAAGGCGTTGCTATGAAAAAGAGGTGAGAGACAAAGACGCTAGGTGAGCTATGCCAAATTGAGTTGTGGAAAACCCCCGCTCGGGCGAACGCATCGTTTTGGGATGGGATGAAAAACGCGAAACCAGCAACGTCTAGCTTTCCATCGCTGACCTCTTGAAGGCCGAGGACAACATCGCCGTTGATAGCAAAGAATACGTCTCCGACAGGGAGTCAGCGGCCCGCCTTGAGGAACCCCTTCCCGGCTCTCACTGTTGAGCTGGTTATCGATAACCCCAGCTCGAAGGTAGCGTTTAATCAGCCTGAGAAGACGTTTGTCCCTGACTTTATAGCCGAGGTGCGTCATCAGCAGGTCATGAGTAATCCTGACCGATCGCTCGGCAAGCAGATCTCCCCAGATAAGAACATGAACTTTTCCTGCACTGCTGGCGCATTTACGGTGGCCGTGAAATGCCCCCATTCTTTGGCCACCGGGCTGTTAGGTTTTCCTCATTTCACATAATCCAAAATACGCTATTTCCGGCGTGATATAGCTCTGTGAGCTATGCGGCCTTCGTTCATTATAGCGGCATTGCCATTTTTCGATCACTATCCTTGCCTCGGTCAGACAACTGAATACTTCAGCATTCAGGCATTCCTTGCAGAATGTGCCGTTAAAACATTCGCAACTACCGTTTTGCCAAGGCTTACCTGGCTCAATATAGGCCAGTTGGCTATGCTGTTTTTTCCATCTCTTCGCACAAGGCAATCGCAACAAGTTCGGCACCATTATTGCTGCGGATGGCCCGTGGCCGCCCATAGCGTGTAACCAGCTCTCGTAACAGCATC
>CAYQAP010000022.1:0-13018 GCA_964415515.1 uncultured Gammaproteobacteria bacterium
CGCTCGACAATCTGTTTTTTTCCCAGCAAAGTATTCATGACCTGGGTTGTGCCATCACCCGGAGTCATCTGTAACTGTACCAAACGCCGGGTTTGTGGTGCCATGGTGGTTTCTCGCAATTGCAGCGGGTTCATTTCACCCAAACCCTTGAAGCGCTGAACATTGGGTCTGCCGCGCACTTTCTCTTCTTCCAGGTGCAGCAGAATCCGGGTTTTTTCTGCCTCATCCAGAGCATAGAATACCTGCTTGCCGATATCAATTCGAAACAACGGTGGCATCGCCACACAAATCCGCCCGGCTACAACCAGTGCCGGAAAATGGCGTACAAACAAGGCACACAACAAGGTCGCAATATGGGCACCGTCTGAGTCTGCATCAGCCAAAATACAAACCCGGCCGTAGCGCAGACCATCCAGCTTGTCGCTACCCGGATCCACACCCAATGCGACCGCAATATCATGCACTTCCTGTGAAGCCAGCACCTGGGTTGAATCCACTTCCCAGGTATTTAGAATCTTGCCACGCAACGGCATTATGGCCTGAAATGTCCGATTTCTCGCCTGTTTGGCCGAACCCCCAGCCGAATCCCCCTCGACCAGGAAGAGCTCGGTATTCTCGATATCCTGACTGCTGCAATCAGCCAGCTTACCAGGCAAGGCAGGACCGGATGTAATTTTTTTTCGAACCGTCTTGCGAGCAGCTTTCTGGCGTCTTTGCGCACTGTTGATCGCCAGTTCGGCGATAGCATCGGCATCGCCAACGTGCTGGTTCAACCACAAGCTGAAAGCATCACGAACCACTCCTGCCACCCAGCCGGCAGTTTCCCGTGATGTCAAGCGGTCTTTGGTCTGGCCGGTAAACTGTGGTTCGCGCAAACGCACCGACAATACATAACACAAGCGGCTGATTACATCGTCGGGCGCCAGTCTGACCCCACGTGGCAGCAGACTGCGGTACTCACAATATTCACGCAAAGCCTCGGTCAAGCCACTCCGCAGCCCATTAACATGGGTACCGCCCTGGCCGGTGGGTACCAGGTTCACATAACTCTCTGTGAGCGGATCTCCCGCTTCAGACAGCCAGACGCAGCTGCAGTTCAGTTGTGCATCTGGATCCTTGAATTCCTGAGTAAAGGGCTCTGCCGGCACGATCTCAAACTCAGCCAGGCTGGAGGTCAGATATGCCCCCAGGTCACTACCAAAACACCAGCTTTGCGAATTCTCCGGCTGTGCAAGATCGGTAAATTTCAGTGCCAGGCCCGGGCTCAAAACAGCCTTGGCCCGCAGCAGGCGTTTCAGTCGAGGCACACTGATTCTCGGGCTGTCAAAAAATTCTGGATCCGGCCAGAATTTGATCAGGGTACCGGTATCATTTTTTACCGTTTTTCCAACGACCCGCAAATCACTGACCTTGGCACCGTCCTCAAAGGCCATGGTATAAACCCTGCCATCACGGCGCACGGTTACTTCCAGACGTTTGCAAAGGGCATTGACCACCGAGACCCCCACGCCATGCAGGCCTCCGGCAAACTGGTAACTGCCACCGGAAAACTTGCCACCGGCATGCAGGCGGGTGAGAATCACCTCAACGCCGGGAATGCCTTCTTTGGGGTGCAAGTCGACCGGCATGCCCCGGCCATTATCGCTGACCTCGACCGAGCCATCAGGGTGCAATACCACATCGATCCAATCGGCAAACCCGGTGATCACTTCGTCGACACTGTTGTCCACCACCTCCTGGACCAAGTGGTTAGGTCGTTCCGTTTGTGTGAACATCCCCGGCCGGGTCCGTACCGGCTCCAGGCCAGCCAGGACTTCGATAGCCGAGGCGGTATAGGAACGCATGTTCACAGCGACACCGGGATCATCGCAGGCATCACTTACCCGTTGTCAGCAGTGGACTCTGGTCGCAATAAGGGGAACAGCAACACATCACGGATGGAGGCAGAATCCGTCAGCAGCATTACCAAACGATCGATACCGATCCCTTCACCCGCAGTTGGTGGCAATCCATATTCCAGGGCCCTGATATAATCAGCGTCATAATGCATGGCCTCCATGTCACCTGCATCCTTCTCGGCCACCTGTTTGCGAAAACGCTCGGCCTGATCCTGTGGATCGTTGAGCTCAGAAAAACCATTGGCGATTTCCCGTCCAGCGATAAATAGCTCGAAACGGTCGCTAACTGCAGGATTTTCCTCATTGCGCCGTGACAAGGGTGATACCTCCACCGGATAGGCCGTAATAAAGGTCGGTGACAGCAACTGCGACTCCACCGTTTGCTCAAACACCTCCAGTTGCAAGCGACCCATCCCATAACTTTCACTGACCATTACACCACATTCAGCAGCCAGCTGACGCAAGGCTGCGAGGTCTTCCAACTGGGACGGATTAATCTCTGGCTGGTACTGAAGAATGGCTTCGATCACGGTCAAACGCTGGAAAGGCTGCCCGAAATCCAGGGTTTTTCCCTGATACTCAAAACTGGATGAGCCCAAAATCGTCTCTGCCAAAGTACGCAACAGATCCTCGGTTAAATCCATCAAGTCATGATAATCCGCATAGGCCTGATAAAACTCCAACATGGTGAATTCTGGATTATGGCGGGTGCTGATGCCCTCATTTCGAAAATTTCGATTGATCTCAAACACCCTTTCCAGACCACCGACCACAAGGCGCTTGAGATATAGCTCCGGCGCCACCCGCAGATAGAGTTCCATATCGAGCGTATTGTGGTGGGTAATAAAGGGGCGGGCTGTCGCCCCGCCAGGGATCGGATGCATCATCGGAGTTTCTACCTCCAAAAAATCCCGGCCGACAAAATAATTACGGATGTGGTGGATAATTGTTGAGCGTCGCTGAAACACCTCACGGCTGCTCTGATTGACAATCAGATCGACATAGCGCTGCCGGTAGCGCTCTTCCGTATTCGTCAAGCCATGAAACTTTTCCGGCAAGGGCCGCAGGGATTTGGTCAACAAACGAATCGAATCCACCCGCACACTCAGCTCATCCGTGCGGGTTTTGAACAACTGCCCGGTGACCCCGACAATGTCACCGATATCCCATTTCTTGAAAGATGCATACACCCCCTCCGGCAAGCGGTCACGCTGCAAAAAAAGCTGGATTCGTCCGGAACGGTCCTGGATATGGGCAAAACTGGCCTTTCCCATGACCCGTTTGGCCATCATCCGCCCACTGATATTGACTGCAACAGCCGCAGCTTCAAGTGCCTCGCTACTACTGCCATCATGGGCCTGGTGTAGGCTCGCTGCGGTCGTACTGGGCCGAAAATCATTAGGAAAGGCCGGTTGGCCGCTGTCACGCAAGCTCTGAAGTTTCTGCCGTCGCTGCTGCAACTGGTCACTGTCCTGCTGGGTGTTGTGCTGATTCATCAATCTGATTCGCCGGGTTCGTGTATAAGGTAGTCTACAGGCCAGATTTCAGGCTGGCCTCGATAAAGGGA
The DNA here is from genome assembly GCA_964415515.1 of uncultured Gammaproteobacteria bacterium. GTDB lineage: Bacteria > Pseudomonadota > Gammaproteobacteria > Arenicellales > DRJH01 > DRJH01. The sequence goes on from CAYQAP010000022.1 coordinate 3,466, forward strand.
TCCAAATGGCCATCGAGCACCGCTTGGGTATTGCCGGTCTCCACACCGGTACGCAAATCTTTAATGCGCGACTGATCGAGTACATAGGAACGGATCTGGCTGCCCCAACCGATATCCATTTTTTCATCTTCTTCCTGTTGCTGTGCTTCACGTTTTTTTTGCAGTTCGTGTTCATATAATCTGGCCTTAAGCATCGCCATGGCTTCGGCTCGGTTGCGATGCTGGGAGCGATCATTTTGGCACTGCACCACAATACCGGTCGGTAGATGAGTAATCCGCACCGCCGAGTCGGTTTTGTTGATATGTTGGCCGCCCGCGCCACTGGCCCGATAGGTATCCGTGCGCAAATCTGCCGGATTAATTTCCACTTCAATGCTGTCATCAATTTCCGGGTACGCGTAGACTGAAGCAAACGAAGTGTGGCGGCGATTACCGGAATCGAACGGTGATTTGCGTACCAGGCGGTGCACGCCGGTTTCTGTACGCAAATAACCAAAAGCATATTCCCCGGACACCTTCACTGTGGCGCTTTTAATGCCTGCCACCTCGCCTTCAGAATGGGCAATGATCTGGACTGCAAACTGGTGGTCGTCACACCAACGCAAATACATTCTCAGTAGCATATTGGCCCAGTCCTGTGCTTCGGTACCACCAGAGCCTGACTGGATGTCGATAAAGGCATTGGCGGCATCGAGCTGGCCGGAAAACATGCGCTTGAATTCCATTTTCTCCAGTTCCTTACCCGCTGAAGCCAATTCCACACTCAATTCTTTGACGGTATCCTCATCATCTTCTTCGGCCGCCAGTTGCAATAATTCTTCCGTATCGGCGGTGGCTTGCGTCAGCTCATCCAAAGCATTGATCAGTTGTTCGAGCTGTGCCCGTTCTTTGCCTAATTTTTGAGCCTGCTCCTGGTCATTCCAAACGTCCGGCTGCTCCAGCTGCAAACTGACTTCTTCAAAGCGTTCTTTTTTGCTATCGTAGTCAAAGATACCCCCTGAGCGAGGTCAGCCTGCTCAAAATATCCTGGGCCTTGTCACGCAAAGCGGTAACTGATTCTATTGCCATCAATGATTCCTGGTAGGTAGCCGACCGATGGGTGAACTGTTGATGCGGGTCGGGCGGTATTCTACCTTATGTTCTACTGTGCTTGGGCATCTGTTAGACTGACCGGGCTACAACAAACACACAGTTTTAAAAGACTTGAAATTTTGGCAAAAACCCTTATTGTAGAATAAGGAGAGGAATACAACCCGTTTGTCTGATATACATGAGGTAACATGATGAGAAATTACGCTGCAGTAGGCCGCCCGGTAGGCCAGGCTGTTGAAATCAACAAGGTGCTACGCAACACCTATATGCTGCTGTCGGCGACCCTGCTGTTCAGTGCCGCGACCGCTGGTCTCTCGATGGCAATGGGCTGGGGTCATCCCGGTATGATCATAACGTTGGTTGGCTATTTCGGGCTCTTATTTCTGGTCACAAAGTTTCGCAATTCAACCTTGGGTCTGGTATTCACATTTGCCCTGACTGGATTTATGGGGCTGACGCTTGGGCCAATTATTTCTTTTTATCTTAAGGCCTTCCCGAATGGTGGTCAGCTGGTCATGACTGCTCTTGGTGGTACCGGAGCCATTTTCCTTGGCCTGTCAGCCTATGCCCTGATCTCGCGCAAGGACTTCAGCTTCCTAGGTGGCATGTTGTTCGCGGGTATTATGGTGGCTTTTCTGACCGGTATCGGTGCAGCAATTTTCAGCATCCCGGCCCTGTCACTAGCAGTCTCTGCCATGTTCGTGATCCTGATGTCCGGCATGATCCTGTACCAGACCAGTGAAATTATTCACGGTGGTGAAACCAACTATGTCATGGCCACCGTAACACTGTACATCACCATCTACAATCTGTTCCTGAGTCTGTTGCAACTGCTGGGTATATTTGGCGGTGACGAGTAACCTGAATCTGTAGCGCTGGGCAGTGGCTATTGGCCGTCAGCATTGCTGATGACCACGAGTCCCGAAGGCGGTGCTGGCGTAAGCCACACCGCCTTTTTTTTACGAATAAAAAGGGGTCAGAGCCCTTTTTTTAAGCGCATCGTTCCATGAGGCGTTTGTACTTGAGCTGCAACCAGGGAGTACAATGGGTTGTGAAGTCGTCCCACCATATAGCACTTCTAAAAAAGTGGGTTTATTGTACCAACTGCCACCATTCCAGTATTGCCTGGATCAGCCAGCATGCCTGATGAAACAATCCATAAACATGATGAAGAGCCTAGCCCGGTAGCCACCCCGAATACAGTCATCAAGGTCATCATCATCGCCGTCATTTGTTTGGTGCTGAGTTTCTTCACACTGGAGCTGGTGATCACAACACAGCTGGATGAACACGCCGAGGAATTGCTTGAGGACTACCTTCCCTGGTTTGTCACGGGCGCCGTGCTGACCGTGGCTATCGTCATGTTCTGGGTATACAGATTGCGCAGAAAAAAAAGGGGTAAGAGTCCTTTTATTTCACGATAAAACATATAAATCAATATCTTATATAACAAAAAAGGGCTCTGACCCCTTTTTTTAGATGCCGGCGAGCTGCAGCATGTGCCTGGCGAGTACCAAATTGCTGGATAAAACCGGCTTACCGATCCGTTGTTCGGCCAGCTCAAGAATATCCAGAACCCGCAGATTGGTGCAGGAGACAAAAACCGCGTCACAAGCACCGGCAGCAGCTACCTGTTCAATGGCTGCGAGGATCGATGTCGGAGAGATTCTGGCAACAATCCGGTCGTCACTTTGCTCGAAGGAAACACAGCCGGTGATTGTGAGACCATTTTTCTCCAGCAGATTTCGCATCGTGGCGGATACTTCGGCGATATACGGAGAAACATAGGCCAGCTTTCGCACATGCAGGGTTCGACAGACTGCGAGTGCAGCACGGAGCGGGTCAGTGACGTTAACTGCAGGATATACCCGTTGTATAGCAGTCTCTATGCCTGCAGAGCCGATGACTGCAGCCGCTGATGTGCAGGCATAACCGATGACATCAAAATCTACCGAAGTGGGCAGCAGCGCGACAGCTTTGGGCAGTTCTTCCAGCATGGCAGTGAGGCTGGCTGGAGCAACATTCGGATGCATGGCGATTCGGCTGTGATAAAGGCCGATGCCTGGTGCCGCCACAAGCCGGGAAAATTCTGCTTCAATGCTGGCATCTTCTTGCAACACGATCAAACCCAAGCTGGCCCGGGATCCTGCACCACCATCGGTGGTAAAAGACAGGCTCATCGCAACACCGGCAACATCGGTGGCGCCCGTTCCGTCAGCAGCTCTGGGGGACCATCCCGAATCACAATATCCTCTTCAAGCACCATGCTCAGACCAGCACCGTAGCCGAGCGATGGCTCCAATGTAATAACCATACCTTCGCTAAGAACCGTCGTATCAAAAGCGGCATGGGAGGGCCATTCTGTCAGCTGCATACCCAGACCATGACCCATTCGACCCACGGTTCCAGCGCTGTTGTCAAACTCGGCGATCACCGCCCGCATTGCCATAAACAACGTCTGGCAAGTAGCGCCAGGCCGAGCGACCTCCAAACCAGCGCTGGTGGCACGATACAGGGTGTCATAAGCCCGCTGAGCCAGAGAGTCAACATGGCCGATGGCGAAATTTCGGTCAAAATCACAAAAATAGCCGTCGAACAACGAACCCGTATCGAGCATCAGCACATCACCATCACGTAAAACCCGAGAGGAAGGTGGCGAGATAATATCGCGATAGCCACCTTGATCGGCTCCACCAACCAGATAAGGGACTTCATCAGCCCCCTGCTGCAGGCAGTTCACACGAAAAGCTCTGAAAGCTTCAAGCAGCGGCTGGCCGCTAAAGAATAGCGTATCGGCGTGGGAAAATGTGGCCGAGGCAAGCTGGCAAATATGGCGGATTTTGGCAATTTCAGCCTCCGATTTCTGCATCCTCAAGCAACGTAACATCGGTGTGGCATCGGCAAACTCGATCCCTGGCAAGGCACGCGCAAGTCGCTCGAAATCAAGCAACGGCATGCGCAACGAGGTCTCCGGACCTTTGAGCAGCCCGATCCTGGCTTTTTTGTCATTCCAAGGAGAGAGCAGCTCGATCAACAAGGAGATGCCGTCATCCTCAGGCTGTGGCGCACTCCAGGTACGGATATCATCAATCCAGGTGCTTTGCATCAGGCTGACACCGATCTTCGGGATAATCGCTACCGGCTGGTTCTTGGCAGGCACAAACAGAAACCAGGGTCGGGTCGGGCTTTGCCAAAACTGGGTCAAAAAACCACTGAAGTAGCGCACCTCCGGCTCACTCATCAGCAACAAACCGGCTAGCCCGGCCTCAGCCATTTTTTGTTGTGCTCTGTCCAGTCGCCCGGCAAATTCCTCTGCTGCAAAGCCCCGCTCGGGTGCTATTTGAGAAGTCATGTCGGCTGAGCCAGCAATTGTTCGTAGATGGCCCGGTCAGTGGCCCCTTCCGTACCGAATACCAACACCCGGGATGCCGCGGTCAAATGACAAGCCTTGCGGAGCCTTGCATTGCCTGCCAAGGCAATCACAGCGGCCAGCCCGGCAATCGCCGATTCTCCCGCCTCAATTACCGGATCGGCAGCCATTGGTTGTGCCAACAAACGCATGGTTGGTGCCACCAGGGTATCGGGCAGGGTAATAAAATCGGTCGCCAGCTGTCGCAATACCGTCCAGGCCAGCGGTGATGGCGCGCCGCAGGACAAGCCGGCCATCATGGATTCCCGTGTTACATTCACCGCCTGTGCTCGTCCCAAAAGGGCACTTTGGTACAGGCAATCGGCAGTCTCGGGCTCCACCACCATCACCCTTGGCATCTGTGATCCCCAGCGGTATTGCATGGCCGCCGCCACCGCAGCCGACAGACCGCCCACACCACATTGCAGCAACACATGGCTTGGTGGCTGCTTCAGAACCTCGTTCAATTCACTGACCATCACCCCATAGCCGGCCATGACATCTCGGGGCGGCTCGGTATAACCATCCCAGGACGTATCAGACACCACAAACCAGCCATTCGCCTCGGCGTCCTCGCGGGCTATACGAACCGAATCATCATAGTTGCCGTCAATTCGAATGACCTCGGCACCGTGATCGCGCAAAGCTGAAGCTCGCCCGGCACTGACCTCGCGGTGGATATAAATCCGACACGGCGCACCACAACGTTGCGCCCCCCAGGCCAGTGAGCGACCATGATTGCCATCGGTTGCCGTCACCAGGGTGATGGCAGCAACCTGCCGGGCATACTGCCCGTTCCGGATATCTTCCAGCACCACCGGATGGCCCAACTGCCTGCGCAATTCCCGCTGCAGCTGACGACCGGCCGCATAGGCGGCGCCAAGGACCTTGAAACTGCCCAGACCAAAGCGCCCGGATTCATCCTTGTACAACACACTACCCAGATTCAGTTTGCCGGCAAGCGCCTGCAGGCTTCGCAACGGGGTCGGCGCATAACCCGGCCATCGGCTGATTTCAGCATGGGCCAAGGCAAAATCTGCAGGCTGCAGTACTTTTCGCCAATCATCACCGCGATGCTGTTGTTGAAAATACCCTATTCGGGCCTGTTTAAATACCGCAAACATGGCAGACTCCTGTATCGCAAACCAGCCTTATCGATTGCTGCAATAGCGCCTACTCAACTGAGAGGCAGCATGACCTGTTCCTGGAATGCAGGGCGCGAACTCAAGCGTGCATACCAGGCGGCCAGGCAATCCAGTTGCGGGCGTGGAATATCCAGAGCAAACCAACGATAAGCGCCGATCGCCAGAGGAATATCTCCCAGCGTCGGAGTATCTCCTGCCACATAGGGGTTGCTGGCAAGATAGCGGTCGAGCAGGGTCCAGCGAATGGTGGCGGTCTTAATGGATCGGGCGATCTTTTCTTCATCCCGCTGCTCCGGCAACAGGCGGATCAGGCTGATGAAGATTTCGGTCGCCGGGACATGCAGGGAAGTCAGGTACCAGTCCAGCCACTGGTTGGCCAGGGCCCGGATCTGCACATCCTCAGGCCACCAGCTGTCGCTGTCATAACGGCTGGCAAGATAGCGCAAAATCGCGTGCGATTCCCAAAGGGTAAAGTCATCGTCGGTCAAGGTAGGTATCAAGCCGTTGGGATTCAGCGCCAGGTATTCGGGCTGATCATTCCCCCCAAACGCACCGCCGATATCCACCCGTCTGACAGAAAGATCGAGCTCGGCAGCCAACCACATGACTTTTTGTACATTGATGGAATTGGCACGTCCATAGACTGTGAGCATTGCACCCTCCTGTTCATTACTGTTTCAATTCCGAGCAATTCAGCCGATAGTATATCTGTTTTCGCATACACACTCTGACTCCCGGACACGAAGTTTCCTCGATCATACAACAAAGCACACTCCGGTTCCTGGAATCGCTACTTATGGCCCTTGGTTGCTAACCCCACGGAGTCAACGAGTGGTGCGGGCATTCCGGCTAGGCCGGCGAGTTCACCAACTGTCAGTGGTTTGACCGGTGGGCGGTTTGACCGGTGGGCGCAGGTGGTAGTGGCCAACGGCTTCGACCGAAACCCCTCGTTCACGTGCAAATGACTCGCTCTTAGCCATACATCGAATTCGCAATCAAACTGCTGCGTCCGGTCGACCGACCGTGCTCCCGACTCGCCGACGCCTGCATCGCCGAACTCGAGCACAATACGGTTGTCCATTGCTTCGACAATTTTGACTTTCCATCACCATAGCAGGCACCATGGCAAGCACTATGGCAGGCGGCTCCCTGGCTCAATATTTAGTGAACCCCGCTGCCTACTACCGCAAAGACAAACTGATCATCTTCGACATCCACCTGGATGGTATCACCGGCTGCATAGTTACCGGACAGTATTTCCTGCGCCAGCGGGTTTTCCAAACGTTTTTGTATGGCTCGGTTTAAAGGCCTGGCACCAAATGCCGGATCATAGCCAATCGTGGCCAAGCGGGTGCGCGCCGACTCAGTCAATTCCAGACCCAGATCCCTGGACTGTAGCCGCTGCTCCAAGTGTTGCAACTGAATACCTACGATACTGCGCAATTGCTCCCGACTTAATGGCTGAAATACGACGATTTCATCGATCCGGTTGAGAAATTCCGGTTTAAAATAACTGCCGACAGCCTGCATCACCTCATCTTTGATCTGTTCGTGATGCCCCTGCGCTGCGAGTTCATGAATCTGCTCAGAGCCGAGATTGGAAGTCATAATTATAACGGTGTTCCGAAAATCTACCGTACGTCCCTGGCCATCCGTCAATCGACCATCGTCGAGCACTTGCAACAAAACATTAAAAACTTCCGGATGGGCTTTCTCGACTTCATCCAGCAGAATTACCGCATAGGGTCGCCGTCGCACGGCTTCGGTCAAATGGCCACCTTCATCATAGCCTACATACCCCGGAGGGGCACCGATCAAACGCGATACCGAATGCTTTTCCATGAATTCTGACATATCGATCCGGATTAACGAATCTTCGGTATCGAACAGAAATTCTGCCAGTGCCTTGGACAGCTCGGTTTTACCGACCCCGGTCGGCCCCAGAAACAGGAAGGAACCATAGGGTTGATTGGGATCTGAAAGTCCGGCCCGGGAGCGTCGAATAGCATTGGCTACTGCAATGACGGCCTCATCCTGCCCTACAACCCGATGGTGCAACTCTGTTTCCATACGCAGCAATTTATCTCGCTCGCCTTCCAGCATTCTGGCGATAGGAATTCCGGTCCAACGTGATACCACTTCGGCTATCTCCGCTTCAGTAACAGAATTTCGCAGCAATTTGTGCTCCCGCGTTTCCTCTTTGGATGCACAATCGAGTTGACGTTCCAGTTCCGGAATATGTCCGTATTGCAATTCGGACATCCGCCCCAGATCCCCTGCCCTTTTTGCCGTCTCAAATTCCTGACGCGCCTGCTCCAGCTGTTCCTTAATCGATTGACTGCCCTGCAGGTCGGCCTTTTCTGCTTTCCAGATCTCTTCCAGATCACTGAATTCACGCTCCAGTTGGTCGATTTTCTGCTGCAGCTTGTCCAGTCGCTGTCGTGATGCTTCATCAGTTTCCTTGGTCAAGGCCACGCGCTCAATTTTTAGCTGAATCAAGTGCCGCTCAAGCCGGTCCATTTCTTCGGGCTTGGAATCAATTTCCATGCGAATCAGACTGCCCGCCTCGTCGACCAGATCGATGGCTTTATCCGGCAATTTTCGGTCAGTAATATAACGCTGTGACAAGGTAGCCGCCGCAACGATGGCGGAATCGGTAATATCGACACTGTGGTGTAATTCATACCGTTCCTTGAGACCACGCAGTATCGCAATGGTGTCTTCGACAGACGGTTCTGTGACCAGGACTTTCTGAAAACGCCGCTCCAATGCTGCATCTTTTTCCACATATTTACGGTATTCATTGAGGGTCGTTGCCCCAATACAGTGCAGCGCACCTCGAGCCAGTGCCGGCTTGAGCATATTTCCGGCATCCATTGAGCCCTCGGCATTGCCTGCACCCACAACAGTGTGCATTTCATCGATAAACAGGATGATTTGCCCCTGAGCTTTTTCCAGGTCACTTAACACGGCTTTCAGACGCTCCTCAAATTCACCGCGATATTTCGCTCCCGCAACCAGCGACGCCATGTCCAGTGACAACAGACGCTTGCCCTTGATGCCGTCAGGAACTTCGGCATTGACAATGCGCAATGCCAATCCTTCGACAATCGCAGTTTTACCCACCCCGGGTTCACCAATCAGGACCGGATTGTTCTTGGTCCGTCGCTGCAGCACCTGGATGGTGCGACGTATTTCATTGTCACGACCTATCACCGGATCCAGCTTACCCTGTTCGGCGCGTTCGGTCAGATCAATCGTAAACTTGGCCAATGCCTGACGTTGCTCTTCTGCATTGGGATCATTCACAGGCTGGCCCCCGCGCAACTGCTCAACCGCTTGCTCAATGGACGCTCTGCTGCCACCGGCCTGTTGCAATAATTTGGCCAGTGTGCCTTTTTTCTGCAGCACAGCCAGCAGCACCAGTTCGGTGGCGATATAGGCATCCTTGTTCTGTTGTGCCAGCTTGTCGGTGAGGTTAAGCAGCTGGTTCAAGGCATTAGAAATCCGGACATCGCCATCTATCCCTTCAACCCTGGGCATGTGATTCAACTGTTGCTCCAGCAAACTGCGCAGTTGACCGATATCGACACCAGCCTTGGTCAATACAGGACGGGTCGTGCCATCTTCCTGATCCAGCAGGCTCAGCAACAGATGGGCTGGTTCAATAAACTGGTGGTCACGGCCCACAGCTAAGCTCTGGGCATCTGCCAGTGCCTGTTGAAACTTGCCGGTTAATTTGTCGGTTCGCATGGTCTTCCTCTCCAAACATCACTGTTGCTGATTTCTTTCATAATCAACAATATGGGTGCTGGATAATAAAAAATCAATCGTTGGAATATCTGTTATATGCCGACCTTGGCAACAGCACATGCCAGGCAGCAGCAGGCAGTATTCAGTGAGGTTT